>NZ_CP065938.1:310386-620773 GCF_025232395.1 Taurinivorans muris | reverse complement strand
AAAAAAATGGCGAAGCGCTTTTTGATATTATTGATGTATCGCTCGGTGCGGATGGCGATTATAAGGATTTGATTCGTATCGGCGGCGGAACGGATAAAAAGGTCCGGGTCGGAGACAGAATTTCTGAAGATTTTTTTTTGACCATGCAAGGCAAGGAAGTTTTTAAATGCGCAGTACGGGGAATGGTTCAGGAAAGCTTGAAATTATTGGAAAAAAATAATTTGTCCGTGCAAGATGTCGATTTGTTCCTCGCCCACCAGGCAAATTTGCGGATCATTGAGGCTGTCGGCGAGCGTTTGGCTATTCCCAAAGAGAAAGTTTTTACAAACTTGGAGAAGTATGGAAATACTTCCGCAAGTTCCATTGTGTTGGCTATGGCGGAAGCGCGGGAACAAGGCCTTTTGAAAAAGGGGCAAAAAACTTTGCTGACTGCTTTCGGAGCTGGTTTGACTTGGGGGTCGGCTTTAATTTCATGACATGAGTAATTTTTTTTATAAAAAAAATTCTTAATAAAGTAAATTAAAGCTTGAAAAAACATAAAAACTGTTTTAAAGTTTTTTAATAAATTTGAAACAGAGTATGATTATGAGTAACGAATTGGTTTCAACCGCTCTTGTTACGGGAGCTTCACGGGGTATCGGCAAAGCTGTTGCCCTGACTCTTGCGAAAGACGGGTATCAGGTTTACCTCACGTATGTATCAAAACCGCAGGAAGCGGAAAATGTTGTGCAGGAAATTATCGCTTCAGGCGGAAAAGCGAAAGCCTTTTGTCTGAATGTCGGTGACAGTGAAGCTGTGAATCAGTTTTTCAAAGATGAAATTAAAGATAAAGTTCGTTTGGATGTTTTGGTCAATAATGCAGGAATTACGAAAGACGGTTTAATTCTCCGCATGAAGGATGAAGATTTCAATGCAGTTATTGATGTCAATCTGAAAGGAGCTTTTACTTGTCTTAGGGAAGCGACAAAAATTATGGCTAAACAGCGTTTCGGGCGTGTTGTGAACATTGTTTCCGTTGTCGGACTTATGGGAAATGCAGGACAAGCCAATTATGTGGCTGCAAAAGCGGGGCTTATCGGCATTACGAAATCAGCCGCAAAAGAGTTCGGTTCCCGCTGTATTACTGTTAACGCTGTTGCCCCCGGTTTTATTGAAACGGATATGACAGCTAAATTGCCTGACGATGTGAAAGCGAAATATGCTGAAGCAATTCCTTTGGGGCTTTTTGGTTCTGTTCAAAATGTCGCAGATGCTGTTTCCTTTTTAGCATCTGATAAGGCAGCATATATTACAGGTCAGGTACTATCGGTTAACGGTGGTCTTTATTGTTAACTAAAAAATAAAACCCGTTGGAGGGAATATGTCTGTTGAAGCAAAAATTAAAACCATTATTCAAGACCAATTAGGCGTTTCTGAAGAAGAAGTGAAAATGGATGCATCTTTTGTTGAAGATTTAGGTGCTGATTCTCTTGATCTTACCGAGCTCATCATGGCTATGGAAGATGCATTTGACTGTGAAATCAAAGATGAAGACGCACAAAAGATTTTAAAAGTTAAAGATGCTATCGACTACGTGAAAAAACACGTAGGCGAATAATTTTGTAAGACGCCTTATCAAGGCGTCTTATTTTATAAAAAAAATATAAGTATAAGGATGTGAGATGACTAGAAAACGCGTTGTTGTTACTGGAATTTCCGCAATTACTCCTTTAGGGCTTGATGTTGAAAGCACTTGGGAAGGAATTTTGGCAGGCAAATCCGGTATCAAAAAAATCACCAGTTTTGATACGACGGGGTTTGACACTGACATTGCAGGTGAAATTACAGATTTTAATCCGGATACTTATATTCAGCCGAAACAAAGCAAACGCATGGACAGATTTACCCAGCTTTCCGTTTGCGCGGCTATGCAGCTCATTGAAAATTCCGGGTATACGATCACAGCTGAAAATGCGGACAGAGTTGGCGTTATTCTTGGTGTCGGTCTTGGCGGTTTGGCGACTATCGAAGTCTTTCATTCCAAATTGGTCGAAGCGGGGCCTTCCCGTGTTTCTCCTTTTTATATTCCTATGCTTATTTCCAATATAGCTCCGGGACAAATCGCCATCGCCGTGGGTGCCAAAGGACCGAACTATGTTTTAACCAGCGCCTGTGCTTCCGCAACCCATTCCATCGGCAGCGCGTATACGGAAATTGTTATGGGACGCTGTGATGCCATGATTACGGGCGGTGCGGAATCCACAATTACGCCAATGGGTATTTCCGGCTTTACCTCTATGAAAGCCCTTTGCACAAAATACAACGATAGCCCTGAAAAGGCTTCCCGTCCTTTTGATGCCGAACGCGGCGGCTTTGTCATGGGCGAAGGGGCAGGCATGCTGTTGCTTGAAAGCCTTGACAGCGCGCTGGCTCGCGGTGCCCATATTTATGCGGAAGTTGTGGGCTTCGGCGCTTCCGATGATGCAAATCATATGGTTGCTCCGCTTGAAACAGGCGAGGGTATGGCTCTTGCGATGAAGAGAGCCTTGCAAGACGCCCAAGTCGACCCTAACGAAATCGACAGCATAAACGCCCATGGGACTTCCACCCATGCCAATGATGAAGCGGAAACAAAAGCTATCAAACAAGTTTTCGGCGATCATGCGAAAAATATCGCTATCTGTTCAAACAAATCACAGTTGGGACATTTGCTCGGCGCAGCCGGCGGCGTTGAAAGCGTACTTTCCGTTTTAA
The DNA here is from genome assembly GCF_025232395.1 of Taurinivorans muris. Taxonomy (GTDB): domain Bacteria; phylum Desulfobacterota; class Desulfovibrionia; order Desulfovibrionales; family Desulfovibrionaceae; genus Taurinivorans; species Taurinivorans muris. Next base: position 618,040 of record NZ_CP065938.1, on the reverse strand, counting down.
CCCTTGATACCGGTATGGTTCCCGGAACCATAAATTTGGAAAATCCTGATCCTGTGTGCGATTTGAATTATATGCCCGATGGACCTAAAAAGCTTGATCCCAAATATGTTTTGTGCAGCAATTTCGGTTTTGGCGGAACAAATGCGAGCATGCTTTACAAACGTTATGAAGCATAATTCTTATTGCTAAATTTTTCTTAAAACGCTATAAAAGACTTGTCTTTTTATAGCGTTTTTTTGTATTTTTATTAGGAGTTTTTTATGCAAAACATCATTTCCCAAGACCCCAGAATTGCAGAAGCAATTTATGATGAAAACAGAAGACAAGTAACCAAATTGGAATTGATCGCTTCTGAAAATTTTGTTTCCAACGCTGTTCGTGAAGCTCAAGGTTCCATTTTGACTCATAAATATGCAGAAGGTTATCCGGGTAAAAGATATTATGGCGGCTGCGAGTACGTTGATATTCCGGAAAGCATCGCTCAGGAACGTGCCATGCAGATTTTCGGCTGCAATTATGTGAACGTGCAGCCTCATTCCGGAAGTCAGGCAAATATGGGAGCTTATTTCGCCATTGCGAAACCCGGAGATACTATTTTAGGAATGGATTTATCCCACGGCGGGCATTTGACCCACGGCAGTCCCGTAAACTTTTCCGGTAAGCTTTTCAATATCATTTCCTATGGCGTTGATAAGGAAACAGGCGTAATTGATTATGAAGCGTTAGAGCAAATCGCACATGAAAAGAAACCGCAGGTCATCGTTGCTGGTGCGAGCGCTTATTCACGTATTATTGATTTTGAACGTTTCCGCAAAATCGCAGACAGTATCGGCGCGAAACTGTTAGTCGATATGGCTCATATTGCGGGGCTTGTTGCAGCGGGGCTTCATCCCTCTCCTGTCCCTCATGCCCATATTACGACGACAACCACCCATAAAACATTGCGCGGTCCTCGCGGCGGTATGATTTTGGCAAACAGCACGGAAGAAAATGGTTTGGCGAAAACGATTAACAGCCAAATTTTCCCCGGCATTCAAGGCGGACCTTTAATGCATGTCATTGCTGCCAAAGCTGTGGCTTTCGGTGAGGCTCTCCGTCCCGGCTTTGTCGAGTACCAAAAACAAGTTCTCAAAAATGCAAGTCATCTCGCGAAGCGTTTGCTTGACGCCGGTTATGATATTGTTTCCGGCGGAACGGATAATCATTTGATGCTTTTGGATTTGACCAATAAGGACATTACGGGCAAAGACGCGGAACATGCTCTTGATAAGGCCGGTATTACCGTGAATAAAAATACCGTTCCTTTTGAAACCCGTTCACCTTTTGTGACGAGCGGCGTACGTATCGGAACACCTGCGCTTACAACCCGCGGCATGAAAGAAAAAGAAATGGATCAAGTGGCTGAATGGATTATCGATGTGCTTGCTCATGTGAATGACGACAGCCATTTGGAAAAAATCAACAAAGCCGTTGCGGAATTTGCAAGCCGCTATCCGTTGTTTGCGTATTAGTTTTTTTGTTATGATAATTTTATTTTTGCAATAATCTTGTTTTTTTTTGGGGGGGAATTATTTCCCCCAATCCTTATATGCCATTGTTATAACCATAGTTATGCCAATGGCTTTTTTTGCGGCGTTAGCACAAAAAAAAGCACCGGCTAGACCGACGCAATGAAAAATTTTCAGAAACCAAGATAGTCCTTTTCCGGTATGTTTTGCTGTGTTCGCCAGGCAAAAACTCTGCCGAAATCAAAGAGCGGTATACCGTACGAACAACAGTCAATGGTTGTTGACAGAGCACTTTAACATTTTGCTCTGAAGAAATATATGTATGATTATAAGATGAAATTGGTAAAATTTTACGGCAATCCGGTGATTAAAAGAATGTCATTATGATAGAAATGACGGACTGCATTGCCATATCCGCATGATGTTTTATCTGTTCCGCCTCATTTGCACGTATCTTTGGTTATGGATAGTTATAGGAAATAATGCTTGTAAATCCTGATAGTTGACAAGGAAAAGGTTTTATTTTAATTAATACGATAGGAAACTTTTTAGGAGGAATATCCTATGAATATTAAAAAAACTATTTTTTTTACCGTGGTTATCGCACTGCTTATTTCATCATTTGCTGCAATGGCTTTTGCGGAAGCTTACAAACGTCCGATGCCGACACACCCGCTAAGCTATGGAAATACCGTTCTTGGCGGAAACATGCCGGTAGTGTGCGTTCCGCTTACAGCAACGGCAAAAGACAAAATACTGGAAGAAGCAAAATTCGTTGCTGAACTGAAGCCTGATATGGTCGAAGTGCGTGCTGATTTTTGGGATTGTATTGAAGATACTCATGCTTCTGTCGCAATGCTTAGGGATATTGATAAAATCATTGGTGATGTTCCGATGTTATTAACCGTCCGGATAAAAGCCGAACGGGGATATAAAGACGTTTCCGACAAAGCTAAGTTTAATTTTTACAGGGCTGCCGCAAAAGAAAAGTTAGTTGAACTGATCGATATGGAACTGGCTTACGGAGAAGAAAAAATTCAATCTTTTAAAAAAGAATTGGTTAATTCCGGAATTTCCTTGGTTGTGGCGTATCATGATATGAATGCGACTCCGACAGCCGATGAAATAGTAAAGATTATGGACAGGGAAATTGCCGCAGGTGCTGATATTGCAAAAATCGTCGTGAAACCAAACAGCGAAGAAGATGTATTAACGTTTTTAAAGGGCATATTGACATTCCGCCGTACGTATTCAAAATATCCTGTCATTGCTTCCGCAAGCGGGGATATCGGCAGAATTTCCCGATTGATAGGAGGCTTGTTCGGTATTGATTTGACTTTTGCATCAGGTGTTAAAGGCTCAAATCCGACCCAAATGCCTGTTTCTGTCGTTCGTGAAGCGTTAGCTGTCATTTACCCGAACTAGGCTATGAAAATTGTTTGGAATTATATAATCAACGTATCATAATAACATATAAAAACGTTGTGCATGTTTTTTGCGTTCAGACGTTTCACTTTTTGGAAGCGGAAGTAAGTTACTGATAAGGACTGCGAAACAAAAGGCGGGATTTCCACCGTTATCTTATCCTTTGACCGGGTTCAAGAGGTGAACCCCTTGGTGTGTATTCATTATATGCTATAAAAAATTTTCAAAGAAGACGTATCAAAGTAATTGGGAAACTTATTCCGATAAAAACAAAAAACTGCCATGAATTGCGGCAGTTTTTTTATAATACTTTATATTTATAATGCATAAAAGTTTTAATTTGTGGTGCCTAGGGACAGGATTGAACTGCCCACACGAGGATTTTCAGTCCTCTGCTCTACCAACTGAGCTACCTAGGCAACGTGAGGTTTCTTTATACGTTACTTTATCTGTAATGGCAAGTTTTTTGTTGAGCATTTCTATTTAAAATTTGCATATGAACCAAAGAATTTAGTGTTTATTGGCTGATTTTTTCAATTTCACAAAGATATTTTTTCTTATTTTTCACTGTATATTCGTAAATATTTTTCGTATTCCATTTAAATTCCGAAGAATTGAAGCGTTCGGCACGAATTGGTTCCAAACTCAGGAAAATAACGGAACCGTTTGCAGAATTTGCCGGATCTTGGGTTGAGGTCAAATATGGGGCGATGAAAGGAAGCATTTTATCATAGGGCATGAACGCTCGGCTGACAATGAGCCGAGCTTTTTTTCCCTGCATAAAATTTTCCGCCCGCCCGCGGCTGACAAAAGTATTTTCCAATCCGAGTTTGGTACAAACCGTATTTAAAAAAAGCGAACGTTTTTCCCTTGCCTCAACAAGGGTATATGTTCCTTGCTTCCAAAGTATCCGTAAAGGAATGCCCGGCAGTCCCGCTCCAGCACCCAAGTCCCATGCAGTAAAATCATGTTCGTTTTCATAGGGTTCAAAGGAATGGATTTTTTCGTTTTTTTGTGCGATCGGAATGGAAAGGGGTGCAAAAACAGGGTGGGAATTAAGATATTTCGCAAGGTGAAAACTGTCCGCGACAAGTTCTGATAAAATTTCTTCCCAATCCGATTTTCCCACCAAGTTCATGGACAGATTCCATTTTTGCAGCAGGAAAAGATATTCATACAAAGCGGAAAGCTGCGGCAGCGTAAGGGAAAAGCCAAGCCTCAAACATTGTTCTTTCAAATTTTCAACAGATAATTTCCGTGTTGATTTTTGTATTTGCTGAAATTTTTTGGAGCTTTTTTTTACCGAATAAATCGGTTTATAGGGATTAGGCTTTTTATTCATATATTAAAATGAGTTATAGGTATTAATGATGAAATCAAGACATTTTTGATGTTCTTCTTTTCCATTATTGCTTATGATTTCAAAGGGTTCGCCAAATGAAATGCGAATTGGAATATCAGGATTGATAGTGCCGAAATCTTTTGTGACGGGGCTTGTTCCCCATGCATTTGTCTTGAGGGCGATAGGGATAACGGGAGCATTGGCTTTTTTCGCTAATTTCACTCCAAGCGAACTGAAATCTTCCGCTTTCACGTCCGGTTTGCGCGTGCCTTGAGCGAAGATGATAATTGATTCGCCGTTCGCCAGTTTTTCTTGTCCTTTTTCAAGCACCGTCATTAAATCCTGACGGGCATTCGTTCTTGTGACGGTAATAGGCTTTTCAGCGCTTAAAACCGGTCCGAGCAAAGGATAGTTCAAAAGGGATTCCTTAACGACAAAAGTATGATTGCAAACGGGCTGGATTATGCTTGGAAGAAAAAAGGTTTCCAGCGTGCTCATGTGATTTGCGACAAAAACACATGGTCTGTCAAGTTTTTTAATGTTTTCATGCCCTTCGATGACAATGTCCGCACCGACCGATTCCATAGCCTGACCGACAAGAAAACTGTCATAAACCCAGCGTTCATCGGAGTATTCGCCTTTCAGGGCGACACGCGAAGCGTCGTAAACTATTTTAAATAATTTCGCATAAAAAATAGGCGTGGCAAAAGGGCGTTTTTTGTTTTCAGAACGGTAATTTTGTGCGTAATGGTAAATCATTTCCATAGAAAAGTCCTATTTTTTCGTTATACGTTTCCAGTTGAAATAAAGATTTTTTTCTTCTCCGTTTTGTTTCGGAAAATAAAATTCCTTGCTTTTTGTTTCTTCGGGAAGATACTGTTGTTCAATATAGCCGTTCGGGGCATCATGGGGATAGAGATAGCCTTTTTTATATCCCCATTCCTTTTGCAGTTTAGTGGAAGCGTTTCTTAAATGCAAGGGGACAGGGTGCATGCCGTTTTTATGGATTTCCCGTGTCACGTTATGAAAAGCCGTATAGGTGCTGTTGCTTTTGGGAGCCAACGCCAAATAGACAACGGTTTGCGAAAGGGGGATGACACCTTCGGGCATTCCGATAAACTCGACGGCTTGCTGGCATGCAACCGCGTACCCCAACGCTTTCGGGTCGGCTAAGCCGATATCTTCGGATGCGGAGATGATGAGCCTTCTGCAAATAAAACGCGGGTCTTCGCCTCCCTCAATAAGGCAAGCCAAATAATACAGTGCCGCGTTCGGGTCACTGCCCCGAATGGATTTTATGAGTGCGGAAGCGAGTTCGTAATGGCTGTCCCCATTTTTGTCGTGCCTTGCGATAATTTTAGGCAAAGCTTTTTGGGCTTGTTCTAGGTTTTGTTTTTCTTTAGGCAGGGAAAAAACATATTCAAGAAGATTGAACAATGTTCTTGCATCGCCGTGGCATGCGGAACAGAGAAAGTCGATAAGATTTTCTTCAATGGATATATTTTTTCTTTCACATGCTGATAATGCAAGTTTTTTGAGGTTTTCTTTATGTAACGGATTAAGTTTTAAAACGTGCAGGCGTGATAAAAGCTGCCTTGTCACGGAAAAAGAGGGATTTTCCGTTGTTGTCGCAATAAGGGTGATTTCTCCGCTTTCCAAAATGGGCAGGAAAAAGTCCTGCTGCGCCTTGGAAAATCTGTGCACTTCATCAAGAATGAGGATGTCAATGCCCTGTATTTGTTTTCTGAGCTGCTGCAAACCGACTTCCGGGGCGCTGAGGCGCAGAATATGCTTTGAGTGCTGATGGGCTAAAATGAGCGCGAGAGAAGATTTTCCGCAGCCCGGAGGTCCGAAAAGCAAAAGGCTGGGCAGCCGCGGAGAATTGAAAAGCGTTTGGAGCTGGTCGGAAAGGTGTTCCTGTCCGACGTAGTCTTTTAAATCAAGGGGGCGCAATTCTTCCGGAAGTGGCTTCATTGTTTCTTTTGCTGTTTGTTCCACCAGTGAAGTCCAAGCACCATGACTGCCGCTGTTTCCCATCGTAAAATCCTATTACCGATCGTATATGTTTTAAAGCCCGCGTCGACAAGCAATTCAACTTCTTTCGGGCTGAATCCGCCTTCCGGGCCGATAACGCAAAGGGTATCGCCTTTCAATCCCAAATCTTTTTCAGCCAAAAAAGCTTCGTGCTGATAATCGCTTTCCACTAATAATTGTTTATGCTCAAAGTCTTTCGATTTTTCAATAAGTTCTTTCACCCCTTTGGAAAGAGCGGAAATTTCGGGAAGATAGGGGTTTTTGCATTGTTTCGCGCCTGCAATGAGCTGTTCCTGCCATGAGTTTTTCATGTCTTTCGGCACAGGGAATTGGCTGCGTTCCGCTTGCCAAAACCATAGGGCATGGGCTTCCAGTTCAACGCATTTTTCAAGAATGAATCCTCTTCTTGCGGCTTTGCCCCAACCGAGAGCGAGCGTTATTCTCGATTGTTCTTCCGGGTACATTTTTTCCGCAAGCAATGTGAGTTTCGCTTCTTTTTTGTCTATGCCTGAAATCCGGCAAATCGCTTCTTTGCCTCTTCCGTCAAGCAAACTGATTTCTTCGCCCGCTTTCAAACGCAGCACTTTGGATAAGTGGTGAAACTCGTTTCCGGTCAGTGTCAGTGTATGCCAATTTTCAGGTTCCAAATAAAACGTATGCATATTAAAATCCGTTGTAAAGAGTATCTTTCGTATGTGATTTTTGGATGCCGGCAATCTCGTCTTTCACAGTGATGAGTTTGCTGTAATTTTTTTTGATTTCAAGACCTTTAGCCGTCAGCTGGCTGTCCGGTTTTTCTATGTAATGTTTCAGCAGGTAGCGGTTATTCAGAATTTTGTTGATTTCATAAAGCGTGCTTTCAGCTATCGTATCAAAATAATGTATGCTTTCGAAACGCAGTTCTTTTGCAATGGCGACGGCTTCAACAAGCATTTGCTCATAGCTGAGCTGTTTGTCCTTGTATTTTCTGGAACGGATTTCCTCTAAAACCCTGACTTTTCTTGCCTGTACGATGAAGCTGAATTTATTGAGATTTTCCTGTATGAGCTCATGCAGATCAAGCGTATCTTCTTCATGGAGTTTTACAAAATAAGCTTCGATGATTTTGCTCAAATCAAGGAAAAATTCATCGCTGTAACCGATAATTCTCCTTTGATGTTTGGACAGCCATGTGAACAGAAATTTTAAGCGTTTTTCTTCCGTGTCGGTATTTTCAATAAGCTCTGTTTTCTTGTAAAGGACGGTGCCGTAATATTCGCCCCGTATGATATCGTTCAGGCGGATGATGAGATTGGTTGTGTCACGGAGAACATTGATATTGGTAATGGCTTTGCCTGTCAGCGGATGGGTGATTTCATGGGACATGATGGACAAGGCTCTGTCCTGCCTGATGTTTCCTTTGTTGAAAGCGTGCTGCTTATAGTGCACGCGCAGGATGACCACACGTCTTTTTTCATCCACAAAAGCGTTTTGTTCTTTGATTTCATTGATTAAATCCGTTTGCTCCTTATCGATGCTCACAAGGGTGATTTTATCGACAGCCGGATACCGTATATGTTGGTGGTTGTTCCAAATCGTTGTGATAACTCTGTCTGATTGACCGAGAACGCGGATAAGGAAATTTTCTCCTGTCTTATGCAAACGTCTTGAAAAAAGGGCAGCCGAAGTTCTTCGCTCCGAGGCAATGGGAAATCCGTAAAGTTCCATTAAATATTGCATGACGAAATTTCTGTTACGTTGGTACAATTGATCGTTGCCCATTTGAAATTTGCCGATACGAAGACCGAAGCGCTTAATCTCGCCGTTCATATCGGACGGAAAAGAGGCGAATATTCCGGAAAGTTGGTAATGTCCGTAAAAACTTTTGCTGATTACGTGCGCTCTGTCCATTTCAATAAGATAGGGCAAAAGATACGGGTAGAGCTCCAAAACCGTGATGTCTTGGCGTTGAAAGCGTTTTTTAAATTCATCGTGCAGATTGCGGGGCATTCTCGCAAGCATGGTATGGTTGTTTTTTTGCGTGACATAACTTTCCAAAGGACAGCACGGACCTTTTGAAAACGATAGAAATTCGGAAATAGGGTGCAGGGAATCATACTGGAAAACTTCTTGAAAGGAAGAAAGTTCCCTGTCGAGCACAAGCATGGAAAATCCGGGCAAATTATGGTATTCGTAACTGTCGGATTCAAAAGAGGGCAATAAGGACCGCATGTCGATAAGCGGATAATTCTTATTTTCAAAAAACGGTTTGAGCAGCGTTTCGCGGATATGGACAAAATCAAGGTATTCTTTGAGATCTGCAAGGGTGGTAATAGAAATGAAATTAAAGGAATCCGGCTGATTGTCAAATTTCCATTTAGATTGAGAAAAAGCTTCGGTATATTGTTTCATTCGTATTATCCTTGAAAATTCCTGACTTCATAATATCGCAATTTTGCAAATTTATCCAGTCAAAATTTCTTGAAAAATGAATTTTTTTTAGTGTTTTTCTATTGATTAACCAAGGCGTTTCTTGCTATATCGTAATGAACGGGAGAAAGGTTGTCCATATGGAAAATACAAATATTTTTTTTGATAAAAGCGGTATTTTTGATAATTTTTTAGCGTTGATCGCAAGCACGTTCGACGCGCATTCTGTTTTGTTGTTCATGCCCGAAAGCGAAAACAGCGCGGCGAAATTGGTTTCTTTTTTCAGTATGAGCGACAAGTCCGTAAATCAGAACGCGCAGCTTGCTCAAGGAAAAGGTTTGGTGGGGTGGATTTTAAAAAACAAACAGCCTTTATTATATCAAATTCCTGAAGAAAATCAGGCGAATTTAGGATATTATCTTGATGATACCGAAGATTCCATTCATTCTTTCATGGGAACGTTCATCGCAGGAAACGGCGCTTTGTGCCTGGACAGCAAAAAAGCGAATTTTTTTTCCGAAAACCAGCAAAAACTGCTGGATTTGTACGGAAAGATTTTACCTCAGCTTTTTACGATTGTTAACAACAGCATGCAAATCCATACGGCTGAAGATTATTTTCAGCTGTTGGAACAGCTTGCCGATTTGAAAAAAAATTATAACGGCTGGTCGCCGTATTTAAGAAAGCTTTTGCAGCTGCTGTCTTCTTCCTTGGGCTTTGAATATGTCGCTTTTACCTCTTTGTCCGATAAAAAGGACCATTATTATATAGACGGGGAGTTTCCTGCGATTACAATGAATAAGGAATTCGGCTTCGGCGGCGGACTTGTGGGCTGGGTGTATAAAAATGAAGAAATGATTCAAAACGACGGAAAAGAAAATAACCGCAGTTTGCCTTTGTATTCAAAAAATGACGGATTGCCGCTTTTTTCCGCCACGGTCTGCATTCCTGTCCGCGTTGAAAAAAATATTGCGGCGGTATTATGTTTAGCTTCAGCAAGTCCCAAAGAATTCGACACCGATTTTAAAATCATTATGCGTGTGATCAGTGAGGATTTGGCACAATTTTTGGAAATTGTCGCTTTGCGTTATCGGGTTCACAGGATGACGAAAAAATAAATCTTTTTACAGTTGGTTATAAACAAAATCAATAAATACGGTAAGATACTGATTTTCGGTTAAATATAAATAGAAACATGCCGTGACAAAAAACGTAAAAATGAAAATATATTCCGAATAGGTATTGGTCCGGACAAGCTTCACGGCGAATTTCTTGTCGGGATTGATAAAACGCGGAACTCCTTTCACGGTTAACATATCAAGAAAAATATGTGAAAAAATCCCTATGAAGAAGGCGGGGATAATCTCTTCGTATTCCATTAATTCCTGAAAGTCCTTTTGCATGCGGGGGATGATGACCGCATAAACAAGAAGCAGAGAAACAGCATACCATATCCATGCATGGCTGTGTTTCCTATGGATTTTATTGAAGCTGAAACCAAGTTTTGTCAGAAAAAAATCAATACTGTCCGGAATTGTCGAGCCTAAAAAACACGAGGCTATTCCCGATATGTCGAATTTGCACATTGCAGCTACGCCGACGGCGAAAATTCTGTGCGAAAACCATTTCATTCTTATACTTGCGTACGCAGATAAGCGACCATGCAGCTGCTTATTAAAGAAAGGACAAACCAAAATGCAAGGGCTTTGCCTGTTGTCGGTTTTTTCATGAAAAAAGCTGTGCAGCGCGGCGCAATAAGGCTGCATAATGCGATAAAAGTGCTTGAGACCGCAAGAATAATGAAGAAAAGCATTAAGTTTTCCATGTTGACCTTTTTTATATCATCGGTTATGTTTTTAAGGTATGCTTTCCCCTCAACGCGTGATTTTGTTGTTCGTTGTCGGGTAAAGCATATGCTGTTAGTTTCGATAAATATTTTTGTTTTTTTTCATAAAACGGAAGTATAGTCAAATGTATTTTTTTGCAACTATGAAATTTTTTTAAAATCGGAGAAGCTATGAAAAGGCAAATAATAGAAATCAATGAAAACAAATGCAACGGATGCGGGCTTTGCATAAATGCCTGCCACGAGGGAGCGCTTGTTCTTGAAAATGGAAAGGCGAAGCTCGTCCGCGACGATTATTGTGACGGACTCGGCAGTTGTTTGCCGGTGTGTCCGATGGGGGCGATAAGCTTTATCGAGAGGGAAGCCTTGCCGTTTAATGAAGCGATTTTGTTTTCGCACTTTAAAAATCAAAAAAACGGCAATTCTCCGGGCAATACCATAAGTGAATTAAAAAATAAGATTTTGAACCCGTCACAAATTCATTCGAAATTATCGCAATGGCCTTTGAAAATCAGCCTTGTCAATTCAAATTCCGAATTTTTAAAAGAAGCTGATTTGTTGATTGCCGCAGACTGCACAGCGTTTGCGTATGGAAATTTTCACAGCGAATTTATCCAAGGAAGAATAACGCTGATTGGCTGTCCAAAATTTGCGGTTGAAGATTATACTGAAAAACTGGCTGAAATTTTAAAAATAAATTCAGTCGAAAGCATTTTGCTTGTAAAAATGGCTGTCCCTTGCTGTTCCAAATTGGAAACCATGCTCAAAAACGCACTGGAGCTTAGCGGAGCAGATACTTCTTTAATTGTAAAAACAATTTCTCTTGAAGGAAATATTTTGTAAAACATTCCATAAATCGAGGTCGTACTGAAATCATTATGCAGCGTGTTTTCGAGTTCCGTTCATTTTTAGTTTTCCTTATTTTTGTAAGTTTGCTTTTTTTCGCCCTGTTAATGCCTTTTTTGGGAGCGATTTTTTGGGCTGTCGCTTTGGCTATTGTTTTCGCTCCCGTGCAAAATTTTTTCAGCCGCCATATTAAATGGAAAAACACCGCCACATTGTGCACATTGTTTTGCTGCACCATGATTGTTGTCTTGCCGTTTTTGTTCATTATCAGTTCCGTAATAGCGGAATGCGTTAAAATTTATGCTTCATTGAGTTCCGGCACAATTAATCCTGCCTATTATTTTGATGAAATTCAAAAGGCGTATCCTTTCATACAGGATATTTTTAATCAATTAAATCTCGACCCTGCGCAGGTAAAAGAAAAAATCAGTTCATTCGCTTTAAGAGTAAGCGGTTTTGTCGCTCAGCAAACAGTACATCTCGGACAAGGAACGCTTTCTTTCATCATGCAGGTTGCCATTATGCTTTATGTTGCATTTTACATAATGCGCGACAGCAAAATGCTTGTCATGAAACTGCATAAAGCATTGCCTCTCGGCTATAAGCGAGAACAGCTGTTTTTTGCAAAGTTTACCGAAGTGACACGTGCGACTATCAAGGGAAGTTTGATTGTTGCTATTGTGCAGGGAACGCTGGGCGGGCTTGTTTTTTATTTTTTAGGGGTGAGTTCCGCCTTGCTGTGGGGGGTCGTTATGACCTTGTTTTCCCTTATTCCCATGGTCGGAGCCAGTATTGTCTGGCTTCCCGTCTGCATTTATTTCTTTGCCGTGGGCGCGGTTTTAAAAGGTTTTATCCTGCTCTTTTTCGGCGCTGTCGTTATTGGGTTGATGGATAATATTTTACGTCCTGTTTTAGTCGGGCGTGATACGAAGCTGCCGGATTATCTTATATTGTTATCCACTTTGGGAGGTTTTGTCATATATGGCATGAACGGTTTTGTTGTCGGGCCGCTTATTGCGACGCTGTTTATCGCCAGTTGGGAAATTTTTTCTCTGGAATTTAATTATGACGATACAGATGAAAGTGAGAATGAAAATTAAAAAAACATGAAAAGCGGACAAACAAAAAGTCCCTCATGGTGCGAGGGACTTTTTGCTTGTCTTTTTTGTTCGATGTTATGATTATGAATATGTCAGGAATATTTCTACGTATATCAAAGTATATCAAATAACTTCATAACATTTTTTAAGAAAATATTATTTTTTTAGATAATTGATTGCGTTTTCAAAAATAACCGTTCCCAACGTCCTTGTTTTTTTATCGTTGCTGTTCGCCCAATGAGGGTGGTTCGTGCTATGGTTGAACGCTTCGGGATGCGGCATGAGTCCGAGAACACGTCCTGTGGGGTCTGTCAGACCGGCGATCGCTTTAGGTGAACCGTTCGGATTGTAAGGATATTCTTGCGTAATTTCACTTGTATTGGGATTTGTATATTGCAGGCAAATCAAATTCTCTTGTTCCAAACGGTCGAGGGTTGCTTCATCAGGCGTGACAATTCTTCCCTCACCATGGCGAACCGGAACTTGCAGCAAATCAATTCCTTGTGTGAAAATGCAGGGGCTTTTGGGATTGGCTTTTAATTCCACCCATCTGTCTTCATAGCGGGCGGAAAGATTATGGGTTAAGGAAACTTGGCGTTCAAAACGTTTATTGTCAAGGCAGGGCAAAATTCCGAGTTTGACAAGCAATTGAAATCCGTTGCAAATTCCCATAATTAATTTGCCGTCATCAAGGAATTTGTTTAAATGCTCAAGAAGCGGTTTTTCTTCGCTGTCTTTTAAATAAAGCCAGCGTTGGGCGGCGGCATGTGCTGCGCCTAAATCGTCGCCGTCTAAAAAGCCACCGGGAAAAAGAAGAAATTGATAATCGTTTAATTTTACCGCACCGGAAACAATATCTGAAAAATGTACGATATCCGCTTCACCGGCACCGGCCTGACGGACGGCATATGCGGTTTCCTTATGTGAATTTGTGCCATACCCGGTTAAAACAAGCGCTTTTACAGTTGCCATTTTAGCTCCATTATGTTTTTTAATAAAACTATTTGTTTTAATTTATATTTTTTTATTAAAAAAATTTTCTTTTCTTCTTTTGAAAATATAGTATAGTAGCGAAATAATAAAAGGTCAATGCGTGATAAAAAGAAAAATTTTTGTTCGTTTTTGGCTTTCTTTCTTATTTGAGTAATAACTTTTATTGAGGTCAGCATGAAAACCAAGTTTATTTTTGTAACCGGCGGTGTTTTATCTTCTTTAGGTAAAGGTCTTGCAGCAGCTTCTTTAGGAGCATTGCTCAAAGCCAGAGGGCTTAAAGTTACTATTCAAAAGCTTGATCCATATATTAATGTCGACCCCGGAACAATGAACCCTTTTCAGCATGGGGAAGTGTATGTCACTGACGACGGCGCGGAAACCGATCTTGATTTAGGGCATTATGAACGCTATCTCGGCATTTCACTGTCCAAAAGAAACAGCACTTCGGCAGGACGTGTTTATTACACTGTTTTGAATAAGGAACGCCGCGGCGATTATCTCGGAGGAACCGTGCAGGTCATTCCGCATATTACCGATGAAATCAAACGCTGTATGCTGAGTTTGGCTGCGGACGCAAGTCCTGAAGACGCTCCAGATGTCGCTATTATTGAAATCGGCGGTACTGTCGGCGATATTGAAAGTTTGCCGTTTTTGGAAGCTATGCGCCAGCTTCGCTCCGAACTTGGCAGGAACAATTGCCTGAATATCCATTTGACTTTGGTTCCTTACCTTCGCGCCGCCGGCGAATATAAGACGAAACCGACCCAGCACAGCGTAAAAGAGCTTCTTTCCATTGGGGTACAGCCTGATATTGTTCTTTGCCGCTGTGAGGAAACAATCCCGACAGAATTGAAGCGCAAGATTTCCCTTTTCTGCAATGTTGAAGAAGGAGCGGTTTTTTCTTCTGTTGACGTCAAAAATGTTTATGAAGTTCCTTTAAAATTTTATGAGGAAGGATTTGACCAAAAAGTTGTAATCATGCTGCAGCTCAATGCGGGAAATCCGAAACTTGACCCTTGGCGCAAGCTGATCGCTGATTTCAACAATCCAAAACATACTGTAACTATCGGGATTGTCGGAAAATATGTTGATTTGAAAGAGGCATATAAAAGCTTGCATGAAGCGCTTATTCATGCCGGCGTTGCCAATTTTGCAACAGTCCAGCTGCGTTATGTGAATTCCGAAGAAATAAGCAAAGACAATGTCGCGGATATGCTTGCGGGTTGTAACGGTGTTTTGGTTCCCGGTGGATTTGGGTATAGAGGTGTTGAGGGAAAAATTGAGGCGATACGCTATGCACGTGAAAACAAGATTCCGTTTTTCGGAATTTGTTTGGGCATGCAATGCGCCGTTATGGAATTTTCACGTAATGTTGCCGGAATATCCGATGCCAATTCTGAAGAATTTGTGCCTGATTGCGAAAACAATGTTATTTATTTGATTAAAGAATGGTTTGATTTTAGAACAAATAAACGTGAAATCCGCGATTGCACAAGCGATAAGGGCGGAACCATGCGTCTTGGCGCGTACCCCTGCAAATTGAAAAAAGGCACTAAGGCATATGATGCCTACAAGGCGGATGAAATTTTTGAAAGACACCGCCACCGTTACGAATTTAACAATAAGTTTAAAGCGATACTTGAAGAAAAAGGTCTTATTTTCAGTGGAACATCACCTGATGACGAACTTATGGAAATTGTGGAAATTGCAAATCACCCATGGTTTGTCGGCTGTCAGTTCCATCCGGAATTCAAATCCAATCCCATGAAAGCACACCCTTTATTCAGAGATTTTATTGCGGCTTCGATTAAAAATAACGAAGCATAGAAAGTTGCCCCTCTTTTTGAGAGGCTTTTTTGTCGCTTCAGTGTAGAAAAACACTGGCTAAGCCGGAGGAACGAAAAAATTCAGACAGATAACACATCTTTCTAGCATCTAGAATTACAGATACAAAATTTAAACTTTCACGGGGAAAACTTTTCCAAAAGTTTTCCTGTGCTCCCTATTCAAAACGTTTTAATATTACAAGACAATATTGATAAAATCAGATAATAAAACAACACCGTTACAGACTTTGCCCATAGCGGGTTTGCGTTTAGGGGGTGCAATAGCCGTCAGCGAGTTTACGAGCTTTGCGGATAGCGACAGCAGAGCTATAATTCCCCAAAAAATAAAAAAGGGGCTAGACATCACTTTTTGTTTTTAAAGTAAATTTGTTCCATAAAATCCGCAAAATTCTCATTTCTGAATTCATAATCATAATCTTGAAAAAGATAGTGGTCAAGAGTCATAAAAAATATGCATGCTATGCTGAAATATTCTAGTCTTTTTTATACGCGATACACATGGCGGAAAGACCGAAGAAACGATTTTTTTGCATAATTTTTGTTTCTTGAGTGCAAAGAAAAGACAAAAAGGAATTTACAAATTTTGAATGGCGCTGCAATTGGGATTTAGGAGTGTCTTTTTTTGAAAAGAGGTTGTCAGCCATACGGGTTAGTACGGCTAAAGGAAAAACGGAACCAAAATAATAAAAACTGTTCACAGGACAAAGAGAAGAATTTTCAACAAGATTTTCTAAGTTTTTTAACGTATAGCGCCGTTTATGTCCAAGAAAAACATCGTGCTGGCTCCATAAAAACTTGAATGCGGGAACGGATATGAAGAAATAGCTTCCTTTTGGTGCTTTTTCCACATAACTTTTCAGAAATGCCTCATCATCGTCAATATGTTCGAGTACGTCGACAAATAAAGTCAAATCAGGTTCAACTTCCGGACATTCCTCTCTATAATGGATAAGTCCTTCGGCATACTGTTCGTCATATTCGGAATCGTACGCTATGTCGACGCACCAAGATTCTTTTACCCCTGAATTTTTGATAAGGTATTTAGAGAAAAAAGCGGAACCTGCTCCTATGTCAAAAATCGTATCTTTCTTATAGGGCTGTAAAACTTTGGAAACAGCCAAAGCCTTTGACTTATAATACCAGTGGTTGTCAATATCATCACCTAAGATATCGATTTCCTTTATATCCATGCTTTTTTCCTATATTCGATTGGTAATTATAAAAATGATAAATTGAATTGTCACTATTTATCAATGCCAAGGGCAGCGCTTTCATCAACAACCCAAATCAAGTCCCCGCCGGTGGGACGTACGAATTGAGCGGGAAGTTCCGGTTCGCTTAAAAGATTGAGGGTTTTGCTTAAAGCGTCATGCTTTTCTTTGCCGGTGACCATGAATAAACAGCAGCGGGCATTATTTAAAACAGGAAGTGTCAGTGTAATCCTATCCGCATTTCTGCTGCGCACGTATTGGTCGATAACAATGCGCTCTTTTTCTTGAATGGCGTATTCTCCGGGGAAAAGGGATGCGGTGTGTCCGTCGTCGCCAAGCCCTAACAAAATACAGTCGAATTTTGGAAATTCTCCGGGGGCTAAGCGGAAATGTTCCTTAATTAAATTTTCATAAGCAAGTGCGGATTCTACCGGATTGCCTTCACCTTTCATTCTGTAAAAACGGGTTGCGGGTACTTTTGACAAAAGTTCGCGTCTGGCAATGCCGTAATTGCTTTTGGGGTCGTCAGGATGAACGCAGTATTCATCGCCCCAATAAATCATGATTTTTTCCCATGGCAGCCGTTCCGCCCAGTCATTTTCCGCCAAAAGCCTGAAAAGAGGGATAGGCGTGGTGCCGCCTGAGAGCGCAAGAGTGAAAATACCTCTTTCTTCGATTGCTTCTTCACAAATTTGTACCAAATGGTGTGCAACGCGTTCCGCCATGGCGGCAGGGTCTTTGTGAATATGAAGTGCTAAATGTATTGAACGAGCCATATTTTCTCCTTAGAAAAAATCATACGTAATTATACGGTTAAATTTAAAAACTGGCAATTACTTTTTTCTAACGTCGAAGTAATCTCCGTTTTCCGCATTGATCATGGAAGGCGTTGCTTCACAAAGTACGGCATTGGCTGCCGAGAGCTGCTCAAGCTGTTCTGCGGTGAGGGGAATTTGCCAAGCCGTTTGAACGCCGCTGTCCGGAGTAACTATCGTATTGTTTTTAAACGTTTGCTCTAAAATATTCAATCCTTCGTCATTGCTGACAGTGATAGTTACGGCATAAGAAACAAGGTTTTCCGAAAGAAAATTCGGATCAGCGCTATAAGAAATAAAAAGCATGTCTTTTTCACGGTTTTTGGTCAATTTTGCCGTACATTTGGAATTTGGCAAGTATCTTACGATGTTGTAACGTTCTTTACGGTCTTTTAAGGTATTGAAATTCTGTTCCTGATTATGGCGTTTCGAGAGCAGATAATTGTACGTTTGCAATATTTCGTCGAGATTGGCTAATTTTATGATTTTAAGCCCTTCATCTGTTTTTTGCAGTTCAAGCCTGATAGGGATGCTTTGCCAATATTCGTCAAAAATCGTCGTGGTGATTGTGTACGTTTTTGTCTTATCGTCTTTGGATATTTTAAAATTCGCTTCTTTCAGGAGCTGGCTGATATTTTGGGGAATGAACCGGGTTTTATTGATGAAATCGTTCTTATATTCATTTCCTTTAAAAATATCCAGCAATAATAAGGAAATATTGTCTTCTATGGTTTTCGTGGAGGGAATTTCACCGATTTGCGTATACACATATTTGTATCCCTGAATTAATTTAATGAAATCATTGATAAAATGTGTGGAAAAATCTGAAAAATCGATAATTTCATTAAAAAGAACAGGGTCGTTATTGATTAATGAATTTTGCAGAGAGCTGAGAATATAATCGGCTCTGTAATTTTTTATTGATTGATAATAGCTGAAAATGCCTATGCCGGAAAATAAGAGAATATGAAAAACAAGAAGCGGTATCCAAATTTTTTTCTTTTTAAGGAAAGCAAGCTTGGAAAAAACAGGTTTGAATATTTTTATGACGGGTGCGAATATTTTATGAATTATGCCTGATTTTTCAAGTTTTAATTCTTCAAAAAGATTTTCAAACTGTTTGGCTTTTATTTTTGTTTTTTTAGACGTATTCTCGTTATTTTCTTGGTTATTGCTCATATTGTCTTATTTGCTCATTCCATTGAGAAAGTCTTTGTTATTTTTGGTACCGCGCATTTTATCAAGCAAAAATTCCATACTGTCGATGGAGGACATCGGCGCCAGAATTTTTCTCAATATCCAAATCCGATTAAGATTTTCTTCGGAAAGGAGCAAATCTTCTTTCCGAGTACCGGTCTTATTGATGTCAATTGCCGGAAAGACCCGTTTTTCAGCCAAATGGCGGTCAAGATAGATATCCATATTGCCGGTGCCTTTAAATTCTTCAAAAATCACTTCGTCCATGCGTGATCCGGTATCAATCAATGCGGAAGCGATAATGGTCAGACTTCCGCCGCCTTCAATATTTCTTGCCGCGCCAAAAAAACGTTTGGGTCTTTGCAGCGCGTTGGCATCCAGCCCGCCTGACAAAACTTTGCCGGAAGAAGGCGTAACGGCGTTGTAAGCTCGTCCCAAGCGGGTTATTGAATCTAAAATAATCACAACGTCTTTTTTTCTTTCGACCAAACGTTTGGCTTTTTCTAAAACCATTTCAGTAACTTGAACGTGGCGCTGCGGCGGTTCGTCAAAGGTGGAGCTGATCACTTCGGCGTTTTTAACCGTGCGCTCCATATCCGTGACTTCTTCGGGTCTTTCGTCGATAAGAAGCACGATAAGATATATTTCCGGATAAGAAGCGCTGATTGCGTTGGCGATATTTTGCAGTAACGTTGTTTTCCCGGTTTTGGGAGGAGCCAAAATTAAACCGCGCTGTCCGCGTCCGATGGGGGACATCATATCGATAACGCGTCCGGAAAGGTTGTTTTCATCGGTTTCTATGCGCAGCTGCTGATCCGGAAAAATAGGGGTCAGGTTGTCAAACAATACCAAATGCTTGGCATTTTCCGGAGGTTCAAAGCCCACTTCATTGACTTTCACAAGGGCGAAATAGCGTTCTCCTTCTTTGGGAGGGCGGATCTGCCCTTTGACAATATCGCCTTTGCGCAAATGATAACGGCGGATTTGCGAAGGAGAAACATAAACATCATCAGCCCCCGGCATATAACTGCTTAAAGGGGAACGCAAAAATCCGTATCCGTCCGGAAGAACTTCAAGAACTCCGTCGGCTATGATGGTTCCGTTTTGTGAAACGCAGGACTGCAATAACGCGAAAATCAATTCTTGTTTGCGCATGCTGCTTGCATTATCGAGTTGATATTTTTCTGCTAAATCCATCAGCTCGTTCATACTGCGGGTTTTTAATTCCGATAAGCTTAAAAATGTTTCCGCTGCGGAATTTTTCTCGGAAATTTGTTCTTGGGAAGGTGTCTTTTTATGAATGAATTTTCTTTTATATTGTTTTTTTGGGGTAGTATCATCAGCAAGTGCGTAGGAATAATCATCAAGAGGCTGCGGCTCGGAAAAAATTTCTTGTTCTGAAGAAAGATCAGGCATGGAAGAGATTTCTTGTTCTTGAATATTTTCTGTTTCTTTTTTTGGTTTTCTTCCGCGTGTTGATTTCACGGGTTTTTCTTCAACAACATTCTCAGCCACAATTTTTCTTCTTTTTGTTTTTGCAACAGTTTCAGACATAAAAAATCCGTCCGTAATAAAAATAGATTGTAAAGGGGAAAAAAGATATAAAAATGGATTGCATTTGCCTTATAGCCATTTTTTTCAGCTTTGGCAAGATTAATCTTTCTTCTTCATATTAATTTTGTTCATGGCTTTCAGCGCGCCTGATTCAAGTATTTCTTTCAATGCTGTGACGCTTGAAGCGATTGCGCTTTCTATCTCATCCCTGTCCTGTCCAAAGCCGCTTAAAACATAGGAACTTACTTGTGAGGAATCTTTCGGGCGTCCGATACCGATGCGCAGACGATAATAATTTTGCGTACCCAGCCGTGAACTGATTGATTTTAAGCCGTTATGTCCCGCATTTCCGCCATCTTTTTTTAGCTGTATCCTGCCCGGAATTAAATCAAGTTCGTCATGAATGACAAAGAGTTTTTCGGGTGACAGTTTGTACCAAGCAAGCAGGGGCTGAACGCAGTCGCCGCTTAAATTCATGAATGTCTGCGGAAAAGCGCAAATCCAATCGGCATTTTTATACGCGAGCTTAAACGTTATTCCGTTAAATTTTGTGCTTGAAATTTGGTCGACACGATATTCCTTGGACATGTCTTTTAAAAATGCTTCCAGTGCGAGAAAACCGATATTGTGCCTTGTTGCCGCATATTGGCTTCCCGGATTTCCCAGCCCGATTAAAACACCGCCGATTTCCATTTAGTTATTTCCTGTAAAACGGGTTAAATCCCTTGCCATTTCAAAAGTGTTCAATTCAGAGCTCGCCATTTTTCCATAAACGGATTCTGGTTCACGCCGCCTGATATCCTCCAAAATGCTTTTCCATCTTGTGGTGTCGCCCATTTTTTTGTGCAAGCGGGCTTCACGAAGCTGCAAACCGGCATAATCTGTCGATGTATTGGAAACATAGTTGCGGTAACGGTTCAGCCATTCCATGGATTCGGTGTATCTGCCCGCAATTTCGGTGATGTCCATGAGGGCGGCAATGCTTTCACGTTCTCTTTCCATACTGGAATAAGGGGATTGCATGGAGCGCAAATCTTCAAACATGGCAAGAGCGTCCAAATTGGCTTGATATGCTCCGCGCAGATTTTGTTTCTTTTCAGCGTCACGTGCAATGAAATACTGCGCATAAGCCCTTTGGTAAAGGGGAATGCTTTCATTGGCGGCGAGTTCCTGCCAAAGCGGAAGCGCCCTTGCTTCAAGCCCTATGTTTTCCGCCGCAAGCGCCGTTGTATATTTCCTGTTGTTTTCTTTTTCAACAGGTAACGTCCATGGAGAAATTTTTTGATTTATTTCCAAGACCTTGTTCCAATCTTGTTTATTAATGGCATGGGCTAAGAAAATATCGTAGGCATACAGTCCGTTTTGATATTCCTCATCGTTTTTTGGTGTTCTGTCCATGAAATATGTGAGCAGTTCCTCCGCCTTGGCGGTATCATCCCTATTCAGGTAAGCCCTTGCCATAGCCATTCGCAAATTTACGCTGATAGGTTCATAAAAAGCGTGAATGGCGGGAAAATCCTCCCATAAGATCAACGTTCTTTCAAAGTTTTGCTCCGCCAAAGAAAGCTCCATGAGCGGATTAAACGCCCTGTGCAGCAAATCCAAGGCATTGTCGCTCTCTATTTTGTCAATATTCTCATTGAACAGATTTTGTGCCAGATGTGCCGCTTCAAGATAGTTTTTTTCAAGATATGTCTGGGTGGCTAAACGGAGTTTTGCAAGGACAGCTTCTTTGCTGTCAGGATATTCGGCAATGATTTTTCTGTAATACTTAGGAGGATATTCTGAATTGGGTTCGCTGAATATTTGAATGGTTTCATCCAAAGACAAGCCGTTGTCGTAGCGCCCGTTTTCTCCGACATAGAGCAGGGCTTTCGGGGCGTTTTTATGTTCAGGAAATTCTTGATACAGTTGATTGAGAACTTTTTTTGCCGATTCTTTCTCGTTGATGTCAAAATAAAGATTAGCGATTTTAAACAGTATGTCGCCGGCGTTTTCCGCTTTCGGATTTAAGTTGAAAATCTGCCAATAAGTCGCGATGGCTTCTTGGATAAGCCCCTGTTCTTCAAAAATATAGGCTTTAATGACGAGATAGTCGGAAGACTCCAAATAAACTTTAGGCCAGCGGCGGTCGGTAAAGTTTATCATCGAAAGGGTTCTTTCATTGTTTCCCAGTTTATGAAGAGCTTTGATTTGTAACAAAGCCGCATTCTTGGCATAGGTGTTGTCCGGGTAATTATCAATTAAAATTTGCAGGTACTGCGAAGCAATGGCATATTCATTCTGTTTCAAATAGTAATCGCTTAAAAGCAAAATCGCATTGGGCGTGTCGACGCTGTAAGGAAAATTTTTATAGAGCATGTCGGTATAAGCCCTTGCCTCTTCCGGTCTGTTCAGGGCGAGGTACGTTACGACCAAGTCCGCAAGAATTTCGGGTTTTCTAGAAGATTCGCTGCTTGCGTTCAAAGCTTCATGGGCGAAGTTGATGAACTGTTCTCCGACATTCGCGATATTTGTGCTGTTCATGATAAAAAACGCTTTCGCCCTGTTATAATAAATTTCTTCCAAAAGGTTTTTCGGTAAATTAAATCCTTTTAATTTTTCTGCTTCCTCAAAAACCGTTTCGTATACGCCTAAATTATACGCCTTTCGCATGGTTTGTATTGTTGCGGGAATGTCAAGGGGAGGCGGAACTTCATTGCCTTGCTCGTCAACATAGATAATTTCTCCGACAGGGGGAGCATCGGGATTGATTTCCTGCTTATCCGGTTCTGCCGGAACAAGCCCCGCTTCTTCGGGAGTATTCGGAATAACGGTATCGTGCGTTTTATCTTCAATAACAAGGGGTAAATTTTCTTGTTTTTGTTGAATCAACTCAGAAGAACCGGAATTGGAATTTTTATTTTTGTCTGTTACTTGCTGTTTCAGCTCATTTGTTTTCAATTCTTCGGGAGTGATGGGGGCGGCTTCCGTCGGCGGATTCGTATTCAATTTATACGATACGGAAGGGGGAGTAAACTCGGAAGCGTGTTTGTCTGCCGGCAACTCTTCGGTTTTAATAGGTTCGGGTTGACTTGCCTGATTTGCAGGCGCTTTTGTGCTTGCTTCCGCCACAAGCATATGTTTGGCGAGAGGAGATTGTTTTTGCGGAGAATGTTCCGCTTGCGTTGAATTTGCTGTTTTATCAGATGGTATTGCCGCAGGAACGCCGGAAGCGGCTGCCGTATTTTGCGTTGTTTCTTTTTTTTGAAGGGTGGCAGCATTATTCGCGGGATTTTTTTGCTCCGCTTTCAGTTCTTCAAGCTTTGCTTTAACTGTTTCTTCTTTTTCACTGACTTGATTATTAAATTCGATACGTTGCTCTGTCGGTTTCCAGCGAGCGCCCAAAGGGTCTTTATATATGCCGATAATCAACGTGTCTTTATCCGTATTTTGGATAAAGCCGAAGGCGTTATCATTCAAAAGGACAGTTAAGCCGTATTCTGTCGGAATGACATCGGTTATGAGATTTCCTTTGACCAGTTGCAGATTTTTATCAAAATTTTTGCCTTGAATAAGTATTTTATTGGTATCTGTTCTGATTGTTTCAATTTTTTCCTTATTCAAATTATTGCTGATAATAATTTGGTCAAAATTGTTATTTTGGGCGAAACTCCAAGTAAGGGCGTGTGCAAAAGGAATGTTTGCAAACGTTAACAGGAGGGCGGAGAGAATTATTTTTATCTTCATGTTTATTCGGTATTGCGTTTTTTTAGTTTTTCGATAAGAGTTGTGCGTTTTATGCCTAGAATTTCAGCTGCTTGGTTTTTAATGCCTTCAACTTGTTCCAGTGCTTCGTTAATAATTTTATCTTCAATCATTTCTAAAAATTCTTTCAAATTCATATTGTTGTTTTTCATATCGATTAAGGACGGAAGCATATTGGATGAATTTGAAAAATCGGAAAATCCTTGTGTCAAAATCGAGGTCAGGGATTTCTTCTCTTTTTGGCTTACGCTTGAATTTAATGAAATTGCCGTATCTTTTTGTTTGGCGGGCTGAATGGTTATTTCTTCAGGAAGAGGGGGAAGACTGCTTATATCCCCGACTCCGTTTAAAATTTTGGGAGAAAGGTCTGACAGTACGATTTGCGGACCGTCAGCCAAAATGCTTAACCGTTCGGTGAAATTTTCCAATTCCCGCACATTGCCGGGCCATGAGTAATTCAAAAAGACTTTTGCGACATCTTCGGACAACGTCAGTTGTTCGCGTTCTTTTTTTTCACAAAAAACTTTCAGAAAATTTTCCGCCAATGTCAGAATATCGTTTCCTCTTTCACGCAAAGGAGGCAGGTGCAGCGGAATAACGTTCAAACGGTAATATAAGTCTTCCCTGAAATTGCCAAGAGCGACTTCCTGTTCCAAATCCCTGTTCGTTGCCGCCACAATGCGCACGTCGATTTTTTTGGGGCCGCTGCCGCCAACCCGTTCGATTTCTTTCTCCTGCAGGACCCGTAAAATTTTTACTTGCAAAGAGGTATCCATTTCCCCGATTTCATCAAGAAAAATGGTTCCGCCCTCCGCCAGTTCAAAACGTCCGGGTTTGGTGCGTATGGCGTGGGTGAATGCGCCTTTTTCATGTCCGAAAAGTTCAGATTCTAAAAGTTCTTTGGGAATGGCACCGCAGTTGACAGGAATAAAAGGAGCATTGGTGCGTTTGCTTTCCCTATGCAAGGTACGCACTAAAACTTCTTTACCCGTTCCGGATTCTCCGGTAACAAGGACCGTGCTGTCAGTTGGAGCGACTTTGCGAAGAATTTTGAATACTTCCGCAAGAGAGGTGTCTTCCCCGATTATCCCTGAATTTTTATGGGACATATTTCCTCCGTAGGAGTAAATAAAATTATATAATTATTTTAGTACAAAAATAAAAAGTGTCAATAGTCTGACAGATAAAAAATATTTTTTTTTCAAGGGCTTGTTTTTTGAAAACATAAGGTTGAACTTGACAAATCGGGTTATTAATACGTATTATAATTGATTGAATGTTATTACGCAGTGTTTGAATAACGGAGGATATATGCCAATTCTTGAAATTCGTGACGTGCATAAATGGTATGGCGATTTTCATGTATTAAACGGAATCAGTGAAACGGTTGAAAAAGGTGAAGTGGTTTTTATTTGCGGACCTTCCGGTTCCGGCAAAAGCACCTTTATCCGCTGTTTGAACAGATTGGAAGCTATTCAGCAAGGTTCCATTTTGCTTGAGGGCGTCGATATTTATGATAAAAATTTGGATGTGAACGAATTGCGGAGTGAAGTGGGCATGGTTTTCCAACAATTCAACCTGTATCCGCATTTGAGCGTTCTTGACAATATTACGCTTGCGCCGATTAAAGTCCGCAAACTTCCGAAGCATAAGGCTGTCGCCAATGCCATGGAACTTCTCGAGCGTGTCGGAATTTTAAATCAGGCCCATAAATATCCCATTCAATTGTCAGGCGGGCAGCAGCAGCGTGTCGCCATTGCGCGGGCTTTGGCAATGCAGCCCAAGGTTATGCTTTTTGATGAACCTACTTCCGCTCTCGACCCTGAAATGGTGAATGAAGTTTTAAATGTCATGAAGGATTTGGCTTCCGACGGCATGACCATGATGTGCGTAACCCATGAAATGGCATTTGCGAAAGAAGTAGCCGACAGAATTATTTTTATGGACCATGGCGTTACTTTGGAAAAAGCAAGCCCCGAAGTTTTCTTTACCAATCCGCAGCATGAGCGAACGAAAGCGTTCTTAAAAGAAATCTTATAAAAATGAGGAATTATGAGTAACGAACAGGAAAAAGTCATTTATTCGATGCACCGTGTGACCAAACGTCACGGACAAAAGGAAGTGTTGAAAGATATCACGCTTGGATATTTTTATGGTGCGAAAATCGGCGTTTTAGGTTTAAACGGCGCAGGTAAATCATCGCTTTTAAAAATTTTGGCAGGTGTCGATAAAAATTTTGAAGGGGATATTGTTATCGCTCCCGGATACAGTATCGGCTATCTTGAACAGGAACCTCTTGTCGATGAAACACGGACTGTGCGCGAGGTTGTTGAGGAAGGCGTTAAAGAAGTCATCGATTTGGTCCATGAATTTAATGACATCAATGCCAAGTTCGCCGACCCCATGGAGGCGGACGAGATGGACGCTCTTATTGAACGCCAAGCGAAAGTTCAGGAAAAAATGGACGCCGTGAATGCTTGGGACATTGATTCCCGTCTTGAAATGGCTATGGACGCTTTGCGCTGTCCTCCTTCCGATACGCCGGTTTCCGTTATTTCGGGCGGTGAAAAACGCCGTGTCGCCCTTTGCCGTCTGCTCCTGCAAAATCCTGATGTTTTGCTTCTTGACGAGCCGACCAACCACTTGGACGCGGAATCTGTCGCCTGGCTTGAACGCTTTTTGCATACTTTTCCCGGAACCGTCATCGCCGTTACCCACGACCGTTATTTTTTGGATAATGTCGCAGGCTGGATACTGGAATTGGATAGGGGCAAGGGTATTCCATGGAAAGGAAACTATTCTTCATGGCTTGAACAAAAGGAAAAACGCCTTGCTTTGGAAGAGCGTTCCGACAAAGAAAGACAAAAAACACTTGCCCGTGAGCTTGAATGGATAAGAATGGCTCCCAAAGGCAGACACGCTAAAAGCAAAGCCCGTATCAACGCCTATGAAGCCATGGTCAGCCATGAAAGCGAACGTCTTGCCGCTGATTTGGAAATTTACATTCCGCCGGGACCGCGCCTTGGCAATACCGTCATCCAAGCGGAAAATATCAGCAAAGCCATGGGCGACAAAGTCCTTATGGAAAATATGAATTTCATCATTCAGCCCGGAGCCATTGTCGGTATTATCGGACCGAACGGCGCTGGAAAGTCCACCTTGTTTAAAATGATAGCAGGGCAGGAACGTCCTGATAAAGGCGGCATGAAAATCGGCGATACCGTCAAACTCGCCTATGTCGACCAAGGGCGTGACAGTTTGCAGGCAGGCAAAAGCGTTTATGACATTATCAGCGAAGGTGCGGAATTCATAAAGCTTGGCAGCCGCGACATCAACGCCCGCGCGTACTGTTCCCGTTTCAATTTCAATGGCAGCGACCAGCAAAAAGATGTCAGCCTTTTATCCGGCGGGGAAAGAGGACGCCTGCATTTAGCCCAAATGCTTAAATCCGGGGCGAACGTTCTTCTTCTTGACGAACCGACCAACGATTTGGATGTCAATACCATGCGCGCCTTGGAAGACGCCCTTGAAAACTTTGCGGGCTGTGTGCTTGTTATCAGCCACGATCGTTGGTTTTTGGACCGTATCGCAACCCACATCCTCGCTTTTGAAGATGAGGGCGTTGTCAATTTCTTTGACGGCAATTATACCGAATATGAGGAAGACAGACGCAAACGCTTAGGCAAAGGCGCTGATACTCCTCATCGCATGAAGTTCAGGAAATTGACGCGCTGACGCGTGTATCATAACGATGTGACTGTAATACGAATGATTTTTTTATAGGAAGGGAGCGAAGCTCCCTTTTTTCTCGTCCGAAAATAAATTGTTTTTGAAATAGCTTTAACCTTGGTTTTATGACTTTTCGTAAAAACAATACGGTTGAAAAAAATTGCGGTATTACTCCGTAACGATTTTCATGATCAAGTTTTTTGTTATGCTTTGGTTAAAATAAATTTTATGAGTTTTCCCATATCTTGATCAGGGTTTATTTTTTTTAACATCTCAAGAGCATATTGCATCAATTCGGGATATTTCTTCAATTCTGCTATGAATTCATACCGTTGATGTTCTAATGATACGATAAATAAATTCATCGCCAAGTTTTTTTTCAAATCCGAATAATGAACATTCTTATATTTTTTTTCAACTTCAAGGCAAAAGTTGATGTGTAAAATTGCATTATTGAAATACCAAGTCGGGTCATTATCTTCATTCATTGTCCATATCCCGTTTTTATGTCTATTGTAAACGGACATTATTTCATTCAGTTTTCCGATTTTTCCTTTTTCCGCATGAAGCAAATGCCACCAATGATCACAAGGCAACATAGCGTCAGGAATAAGTTTTTGCGGCGTATCTACTGCATTAAAGCGCCAGCGATACATGCAGGAATTGGTTTGTATGAAATTTTTTATTAACAAGTCGGAAAGGGTGAAAGAATTTCTTTGAACAATATCTGGAAAATCAGGAAAAATTTCTGCTTTTTTTCCGTTATCATGAATAACTTTCACCGGATGGAAACAGATTGCATACTCTTTGTGCTGATCTAAAAAATCAACTTGCTTTTGTAATTTCAAGGGGTCTGTGAAATAATCATCCCCTTCGCATAGGGCGACATATTCTGCTGAAATTGCTGGAAACAAAACGTATTTTGAAATTGCGTATCCCTTTTGCCAAAGATTTTTCCTGAGTAAATTCGCTTTGATGATATGCGGATATTTTTTTTGATACGCGGTAATAATTGCTTGGGTATTGTCTGTCGATGCGTCGTCGCAAATATGAATTTCAAAAGGTTCGCTGACTTGCTGCATTAAAAAGCTTTCAATAGCTCGGGCAATGTATTTTTCATGGTTATATGTGGTGCAGGCGATAGCTATTCGAGATTTTCCACTATGCATAGCAATTTCTCCGATGTGAATAAATTATTGAATTTCTGATTTTCAATACAATTCCTGATGGTTTGCGCGTCTGTTTTACCTTGCAAAATCAATTCGTCCTCAAGATATTTCTTATATTTGCCGACCGGATAGATTTTTACGTTTTCTATTTCAATATCAAGTGCATTGATGATTTGATAAATGTCATTCAGTGTGAAAAAACGCACCGCATACAGCACATCATACCGTTTTAATTTGTCAAAATATTGTATGAATTCCGGATTGTGTCCGTTATGCACAGTGAAAGCGAACCGTTTTTTGGTTACACGGAGCTGTTCCTTTGCAAATTGAATTATCTGCTCATTTTCAAAACATCCCCAAAAACCGTTATGGTATGAGAAATCAAATTCCTTATCTTGATAGCTTGTTGAAAAAGCATTTTGCAGGGAAATTTTCTCTTGATACTGGGGAAATAATTTTTTCGCTTTCTTGACGGTGTTTTCACAATAATCAAATGCAAAACAATTTCTTCCCAATTTATTGAGCAGATGGAAATCTCTGAACGACCCCGCGGCTATTTCCAAAATCTTATGCTCGTCATTGTTCAAAAATGCGTTTATATAATAGGCATGGCGCAAATCTTGCTGATAATGGTCGAAGTATTTGTCCCAAGCGGTATTCCAATATTCCTTATCTTGTAATTCAATCATGGTTATTTCTCGTTATGTATGATATATACCGTTTTACGGCATAACAGGTTTTGATTTTTGTTTCATATTCTATTTCCTTATTTTGAAAACAAAGAAAATGATTTTTTACTATGTCATAACCTGCCAGACGTGAAAAGGCTATGCCTGCTGAAAACCTCGGATTGACATCCATAAGATAATATTGTTTTCCATCGAATATGAATTCCGCATTGATCGCTCCTAAAATTTGAAGTTTTTTTCCTAAATGGGAAATCATATTTTGAACTGTTTCATTTTGTTTTATTTTTACACTTAGTCCTGCGCCGTGCTGTGTTCTTAAAATTTCTTTTCTTACAATGGAAAAATCATGACCGAATGAATCCCGAACATAGTCTGCCGTAAAAAAATTTCCTTTGATTTTGGGCTGGAAAACATAACGCTCTTTATTGGGAATGTAATCAATTTCCGATAAATCGGACAGATGAATTAATCCGTTGGAACTTCTGCCGTTAAAAGGTTTTGCAATGATGTCGGAAGTTTTTAAGAGTTCTTCGCATTGATTTTTTTTTATATCCGCATAGGAATATGTCGGTATCGGTGTGATGACAGAATCATGCAGAAATATTTTATACAGCGCGTATTTGTTGCGGCAAAGCGTGATGCTTTTATGGTTGGAAAGACAAACAGTTATCCCCTGATTGGAAAAAACATTTCTGTTTTTTGAGAGAATATCAGCTTCCGTGTCGATTAAAGGAAATATATACCGTATGTCATGCTTTTTACAAATGGATAAAAGTGTTGAAATATAGTTGTGGTTATCGGGTTTGGGTATCAAATACGTATAATCAAACAAATGTGAAACACCGACAAGATATTGGGGATAAATATTCGTTCCGACAAGGCAATCCGCTTCACCGTGAAGCGAGGAAATGATTTCTTCGCAGGAAAAAGAACCGTTGGAAGTTATGAGCAGGTTTTTCATATTCTTATTCCTATGCAAAAAGATACTTTTTCTTTTTGTTATAAAAACGGAAATATTTTTTTTGAATGAGAATACGATGGACAATTAATTTCGTAAGGAATTTAAAATAAAAAAACAGAAAAATTTTATAGCTGAATAAAAAATCTTTCTGTTTCATAAGAATAATAAATAATTATGAAATTTATTCTTTAATATATATATATATATGAAGATTCAGCATAGGAAAAACTAATGGTAAAATTTATGGTGCCTGGGGACAGGATTGAACTGCCCACACGAGGATTTTCAGTCCTCTGCTCTACCAACTGAGCTACCCAGGCAACATTTGTCTCTTATATAGAATAGATTTCACTTTGTCAAATATTTTTTTATGTTTTTCTTATTTTTTATTTTACGTATTGATACGTTGGAACAGCAATCAATCCAATCCATAAAAAACAATTAAAATAAAAAAGTGAGCGATAACTCACTTTGAAAATGGAGCCCATGAGCAGGATTGAACTGCTGACCTTATCCTTACCAAGGATACGCTCTACCGACTGAGCCACATGGGCGATGTGCAAAATTTTTGTGATATTTTTTCATGGTCGGGATGAGAGGATTTGAACCTCCGACCCCTTGAACCCCATTCAAGTGCGCTCCCAGACTGCGCTACATCCCGACATAAAAAAAGTGGAGCCCATGAGCAGGATTGAACTGCTGACCTTATCCTTACCAAGGATACGCTCTACCGACTGAGCCACATGGGCGTTTTAATCACGAAACGTCTTTGTACATAAATTTGTTTACATAGTCAAGCAAAAAAATCATTACGTCTTCAATTCATTCTTTAAATAAAAAAACACATTAAAAAACTGCTGTCCGTTGTCTTTGAGAGTATTTGCGGTAATGCCGGATGAAATCTCGCAGGTTAAGCAGCTATAACGTTTATAAAAAAATCATTAAATGTTTTACAGCTGATTTAACTGCCAGTGCAAAGTGAGATTAAACTCAATTCAAAAGCG
This sequence comes from Taurinivorans muris, assembly GCF_025232395.1. GTDB lineage: Bacteria > Desulfobacterota > Desulfovibrionia > Desulfovibrionales > Desulfovibrionaceae > Taurinivorans > Taurinivorans muris. The sequence goes on along the minus strand of NZ_CP065938.1, from coordinate 586,614 downwards.
ATGAATGTCCAAAGCTAAAATAAATTTGGTGTGAACGCAGGTTGCCGAGCCATGGTATTCAATAAGGAACGGCAATTTTAGGAACGGTTTAATTATCAATAAAAAAATCATATCAAAAAGCCGATACAGAATAATCATTGTTTGTAATATGAGTATTGAACCTGTACATATTAAGACTTGTATAAAGGAAAAGGGAAAGAAGTATCATAAATTTTTCTTCCGCACGCAAAGACATATGCATTTTTTGTATAACTGCAAAAGATAAAACTATTTTCTTTGCATTGAAAAGCACCGATAAGGATTATCAGTATCTTGTAAGATAACTGTCAATTATTCATGTATGTTAACATAAAAAAGCCCCGCATGAAGCGGGGCGCATTTATTTATGAATGAAAGCGTTTATTTCACTTCCGTAAAATCAGCGTCCATTACATCGTCGCCGTCTTTTTTGTCAGAACCTGCTGCACCTTGGGCTGCCCCTGTCTGCGCATTCGGATCAGCTTGCTGTGCGTAAAGCTGTTCTGCCAATTTATGGGAAGCTTTGCCAAGTTCGTCGCTTGCCGTTTTGATAGCGGCAACATCTTCACCTTGCATTTTTGTTTTAAGGTCAGCAATTTTGGCTTCAATATCCGCTTTTAAGCTTGCGTCCAATTTGTCGCCCAAATCACTGATGGAACGTTCTGTTCCGTAAATGAGGCTGTCTGCTTGGTTGCGTGCTTCGATAACTTCTTGTTTTTTCTTGTCATCAGCCGCATGTGCTTCCGCTTCATGAATAAGGTTTTGAATTTCCTGTTCAGAAAGACCGGAAGAAGCGGTGATTTGAATGGATTGTTCTTTGCCTGTGCCAAGGTCTTTTGCTGAAACGTTAACAATACCGTTAGCGTCAATATCAAAAGAAACCTCAATTTGCGGAACACCGCGGGGTGCAGGCGGAATGCCGGTAAGGTCAAAGCGCGCCAAAGTCATGTTATCGCCAGCCATTGGACGTTCGCCTTGCAATACATGGATTGATACTGAAGGCTGATTGTCCGCCGCAGTGGTGAACGTTTGGCTTTTTCTCGTAGGGATGGTGGTATTGCGTTCGATAAGTTTAGTGAATACTCCGCCCATGGTTTCAATACCGAGTGAAAGCGGGGTGACATCAAGCAGCAGAACGTCTTTCACATCTCCTGCTAAGATACCGCCTTGGATAGCGGCACCCATTGCGACAACTTCGTCAGGGTTCATGGAGCGGTTAGGTTCCTTACCGAAGAACTCACCGACTTTTTGCTGAACAAGAGGCATACGGGTCATACCGCCGACAAGCACGACTTCGTCGATGTCTTTAGCGGATAAACCGGCGTCGGCAAGGGCCTTTTTGCAAGGCTCGATACTGCGTTCAACCAAATCCATGACAAGCTGTTCAAGTTTGGCACGGCTCAATTTCACCATCATATGTTTAGGACCAGTTTGGTCGGCGGTGATGAACGGCAAATTGATTTCGCTTTCCATGGAGGTGGAAAGTTCTTTTTTAGCATTTTCGGCAGCTTCTTTCAAACGCTGCAATGCCATGCGGTCTTGAGCCAAGTCAATGCCGTTTTGCGCTTTGAATTCATTGACAAGGTATTCAATGATACGTTGGTCAAAGTCTTCACCGCCAAGAAACGTATCCCCGTTGGTCGCGCGGACTTCAACAACATTGTCGCCAACTTCCAAAATTGAAATATCAAACGTGCCGCCGCCCAAGTCGTAAACGGCAATTTTTTCATTCGCTTTCTTGTCAAAACCATAGGCAAGGGAAGCAGCGGTAGGTTCGTTGATGATACGTTTCACATCCAAACCGGCAATACGACCTGCGTCCTTCGTTGCCTGACGCTGTGCGTCATTGAAATATGCAGGAACGGTAATAACGGCTTCGGTAACGGTTTCACCAAGATATGCTTCGGCATCGGCTTTCAGTTTACTTAAGATCATTGCGGAAATTTCCGGCGGGCTGTAATGACGGCCGTCAACTTCAACGGCGGCGTCTTGGTTTTGAGCAGCTACAATACGATACGGTGAATGGTCTTTCCATTTTGTAACTTCTTCTGCGTCCGCACGGCGTCCCATAAGACGTTTTACCGCAAAAATGGTTCTTTCAGGGTTGGTGATCGCTTGACGTTTAGCGGTATCGCCAACCAAGCGTTCTTTATCGGTGATAGCGACAACGGAAGGGGTTGTGCGGCCACCATTCGGGTTTGTAATGCATTTAGGCTCTTTGCCTTCCATTACGTAAACACAGCTATTAGTGGTACCTAAGTCAATACCAATAATCTTACTCATATATTCCTCCAAACGGATTATCTGTTATTTATTCGGACTTTCGTCCTTACAAGGAATAAATAAGTATGATTTTTTATTCGACAAGTGTTTTTTATAAAAAAAAATGAAATTTTTTATAAATTTTTATAATATACTGAAATAATATGATAAATTAGAACTCAATTCCTTTTTGTGCGGGTACGCCCTTGGAGCAGGCGTGTTTTATTTCTTGAATTTCCGAAACGATGTCGGCTTGTTCCATAAGCCAGTCTGGAGCGTAACGTCCCGATAAGACAAGATGCTTCTTGTTTGCTCTGCAAAAAGAAATGAGATTTTCGATTTCTTCCTTGCTTATGAGTTTCGCATGGTATGCGTAAAGGATTTCATCGCAAACAAGCATGGAAACTGTTTCTTTCTTTGTTTCTATCCATTTTAAACAGGCAAGAACGGCCTCTCTGTGTTTCGGACGTTCTTCCTCTTTTCGGAAAAAGCCTTTTCCGCCGATATACAGATTATCTTGAAGCAGCTGTTGAAGAAAAATTTGTTCTCCGGCCTGCACATCGCTTTTCATGAACTGCACAAAACAAAGGGGAATGCCGTTTCCCAAAGCACGGATTGCCTGCCCCACCGAGGCGCTTGTTTTGCCTTTGCCGTTTCCTGTGTAAACAATGATCATTCTTCACCTTCCAAATTGTACAGCTTCAGTTTCGTATGCAGGGTTTTGCGTGAGATACCGAGATGTTTCGCCGTTTCTGACTTATTGTCGTTATTTTCTTTCAATGTTTTTAAAATAAAAGCTTTTTCCATATCTTCCAGCGTGGTGATATTTTCAAATTCGTTCTTTTGCTTATGGTGATGCTGCAAAAGTTCCGGCAATTGCGCAACATCGATATAATCGCCATACGTTAAAATGCTTGCCCTTTCAATAACGTTTTCGAGTTCCCGAACATTTCCCCGCCATTCGTGTCTAATGAGACAATCCATCGCTTTTGGCGTAAACCCTTTGATATTCTTATTGTTTTTTCTCGAAAATTGCGTAAGGAAATGCTGGGCGAGAATGGGAATATCTTCTTTTCGTTCCGCAAGAGCCGGAACGTCAAGCGTTATGACATTGAGCCTATAATATAAATCTTCTCTGAAACTGCCTTTTTGAATTTCTTCTTCCAAATTTCTGTTTGTGGCGGCAATAATCCTTACATCAATGAATAGAACTTCATCGCTGCCGACCCGCTGAATTTCTTTCTGTTGAAGGACCCTGAGGAGTTTGACCTGCATTTGCGGGGAAATCTCGCCAATTTCATCAAGAAAAATCGTTCCGCCGTTCGCTTGAAAAAAACGTCCTTCCCGTTTTTTGTCCGCTCCGGTGAACGCGCCTTTTTCATGCCCGAAAAGTTCCGATTCCAAAAGCGTTTCAGAAAGGGCTGCACAGTTGACCGTTACAAACGGTTTGTCTTTGCGGTGGCTTAATTCGTAAATGGTGCGGGCGACAAGTTCCTTGCCGGTGCCTGATTTGCCATGAATTAAAACGGTCGCGTCCGAAGGAGCGAAACTTTTTATCAATGATTTCAATTCGATAATAGCTTTGCTGTTGCCGATAATATCGGTTTGAAATTCCATTTCCATTGATTTCACTTGTTTTTTTAATTTCGCATGTTCAAGGCTGTTATCGAGGGTGATTTTCAGTCTGTCAAAATCAAGTGGTTTGGTGAGATAATCGTATGCGCCGTTTTTGACGCATTCAACGGCATTGTCGATATCGGAAAAAGCCGTCATCATAACAATAGGAATGGCGGGATTATACGCATGAATGAATTTTAAAGCCGTGACGCCGTCCATGTCCGGCATACGGATATCCATGAGTACGCAATCATAGGGGGTTTCTTTTATTTTTTCAACGGCTTCAAGTCCGTTTTCAGCTCTTGAAATTTTAAACTGCCATTTTTTCAAAAGCGTTTCAAGCATGAGTCCATGGGGTTTATCGTCATCGACAATCAGAATATGGTTGTTCATACATTCCTCTTTAGTTTATCGGCAGCGTAATAATAAAGGTTGTGCCCGCATTTTCTTCACTTTCCGCTTTGACCGAGCCTTTATGGGCTTCAATGATTTTTTGCACTATGACAAGTCCAAGTCCGGTTCCTTTCGCTTTTGTGGTGTAATAGGGGGTGAACAGACTGGAAAGTTTGTTTTGCGGTATTCCTTGTCCCTTGTCTTGAATGGTGATAAGCGTATTATTTTGTTCCTGCCATGCTTTAATGGTTATTGTTTTTTTGTTGTCATCGGAAATTTTATGCATCGCTTCGATGGAATTGATGAGCAGGTTATAAAAAACCTGTATCATCCTGTCGAAATCCAAAGTAAGTTCCTGTATGGCTATTTCGTTGACAAATCGTATACCATGTTCTTTTGCTTGAAGCATAAGCGATTTTTCAACCTGCTCAATAAGTTTTTGTAGGGAAACCTTATTCAAGACAAGGGTATTCGGTTTGGAAAACTCGAGCAAATCGGAAATAACCTTGTCAACGCGGCAGATTTCTTGGTTCATGATTTGCGCAAGCGCTTTTTCTTCACTGCCTTCTTTGGCATTTTCTTCAAAAATTCTCGCAAAGCCTTTGATGGAACTTAACGGATTGCGGATTTCATGCGCTATGCCGGCTGCCAATTGTCCGACGGAAGCAAGCTTGTCTTTTCTGTTTAATTCTTCCTGTAATTTCTGAATTTCTTTTAAATCGCGCAAAATGATGCCTATTGCTTTTTTTTCATTATCAATATTGATGCTGAAACTGTTCAGTTCAAAATTGTTTCCCGAATTGCCGGCAATTTTCACCAGTGCATTGATAACAGGCTTGTTGAAATCCAAATATGCTATGGCAGGAATAAAATCACAAATATTTTTTCCTGTGAGATTGCCTGATTTGAACATTTTTTCCGTAATCGGGTTGCATGTGATAATCGTATTTTGCATATTGATTGTGATGATACCCAAAGGAATTGTGGTCATCAGTCCGTCGAAATACACTTTTGATTCTTCAATAAGTTGGTAGTATTTTTGATATTTTTTCAAGAGGATGAAGGATAAGATACTCATGAACAGAAGAAAGCCGAATGCAATGGTATTGATAAGAATTTTTCTGTCGTCCAACAGCTTTGCCTGCATAATTTCTTCTGTTTTAAAGCCGACCACCAGAAAAAGCTGACGGTTTTCGGCATTTAAATTTCTGTTAAAATCCGATCTGTGCTGCATGAAGCGTTCTCTTCTGTGTTGACTATGCATGGAATGTTTTGGGGGACGGGAACGAAAAAGCGTTCTTTGCACGATAATATACTCGGTTTTATTCAACTTTGCCTCATCGAATGAAAAATCTAAATTGATACAAAAATTGCCGTTGCCGTTATTCATATCGCATGCAGGGGAATTGACGGGAAGCATTTGTCCGATCATGGCGGAATTATTGGAAATAAGAACTTCGCCCCGTTCATTGGCAAGCGCGATAAATTCGACATCGTCCTGCAAGGCGTAATTCACGATCAAGTCATCCAATCTTTCTTTTGTGTTCACATTGGAAGCGATAATATTGGATTCTATTGTTTGTAAAATCGATTTGCCCCGTTCATGAATAAGAAAACTTGAAACATGAATATTACTCTTTGAAATTTGAATATCCCATAGCAAAAGGGAAGACGCCACAATAAAAACAATAAGCAGAATGCCATAGGGAGCTATTTTTAAAAATTTTTTTTGCATGGTTTCTCTTTAAATGTCGCTTTACTCTTTTGCTTGCAAAATGCATTCCTTTAACATATGGTTATACAATATCAAGAAATGCAAAATAAAAATGTGTAAAAATGTGACAATAATGTTTTATGTTGTGTATTTTTTTACATGTTTTTATGAAGATTACAAGTTAAAAGTGAAAAAACAGGAAAAATCGATTGAAAATCATATACGGTGATTTTGGAATGAAAATTGCTGTATATAACGATAAGGAGAATTGTATGAAAATAAAAAATATTGTTATTGCCTGCGCAATGATTTTAGGATTGTCTTTTGCCGTATCTGACGGGTATGCTTTTGCCAAAGAAGATACGTTGAGAACTTTTGAAGAATTTGTTCAAGATGAAAACAATTTTGCAAAATGGGAAAAAGACCATGCCGTCCACATTAAAAAAATACAGGAATTAAAAGACGAAAGACGTGTCAGACGGTTGGAGTATAAGGCGTTTACCCATAATCCCAATGCGGAACCCAAGCAAATTTCAAAAGCCGCACGTGATATTGTGATGCTTGACCGTCAAATCCAAACATTGAATGAAGAATTCATAAAAAATACCCGTGAAAATTACGGGGTTGATTTTATGGGATTTGAATTTCACAGGAATTTTGCGCCATGCTTCAATTCACAATACCCGCTAATGAATTGCCCCGCATTCAACGGGGAAGTTCCAATGCGCAAAATACCGCCTCACCACGTAAGAAGAGCCATGCCTCATCATGAATTGTTCGGTGAAATGCCTCCGTTTGCCGAAGACGGACAAGTTCCTATGGAAAAACCAGGAAAAATGCAGGAAAAAATGTAAGAAAATATTAAATAAAAAGGGGCGTAACGCCCTTTTTTTATTTAATGATGTTCATATCTGTTTGTTCCCATTCATCCAAAATTCCGGAATTTGCCAGCGCTTGATACAAAACAATTCCCGCGCTTGTGGAAAGGTTGAGACTTCTCACCGTATTAAAAATCGGAATTTTTACTCTGTATTCGGATAAATTAAGAATATCCTGAGGCAGCCCTTTCGTTTCAGGTCCGAAAATGAGTGCGTCCTGCCGCGTGAAATCAAACCTGTGCAAACTTTTTCCGCCTCTTGCGCTCGTCATGACAAGGCGGTGATGTTTTCCCGTCTTATTCATATAGCATTCAAAATTTTTCCAGACGGAAAGGTTCACATAAGGCCAATAATCAAGTCCGGCTCGCTTTAAATATTTATCGTCCAAAGAAAATCCCAATGGTTCTATGAGGTGCAGTTCTATCCGCGTTCCGGCGCAAAGGCGGGCGATATTGCCGGTATTCGGCGGAATTTCAGGATTATAAAGAACAATATGCATACGTATCCTAATATTCAATTTGGCAAATTTTTTGCAATTGTTTCAAGTATTGCTGATGGGTATCAAGATAGAAAGACAACGCTTTTGCAAAATTTTCGCCCAATGTTTCATCAATGAACAGTTGACTGACGTCCTTATGGCAAAGCAGTACGTACTGCATGCGCAGCATTACCAATTTTTCATTTTCGGAAATATTTTTAATGATGTTCCTGAGTGTTGAATTGGAGCGGGGCTGATAATAATACAAATACATCAAATCAAGAGCGTTGATTATCATGCTTGTGTAAAGCTGTTTGTCAACCTGCTTTAAATTATTGAGCAGTTCCTGAGGATTTTTCAAAAGTTCCAAGCATCCCTTTTCAGGAAAATGCAGCTCAAGTTTGGTGAACTGCGTATACAGCTTTTCAAAAGCCAGCTTGTAATCCCATTGCCTGAACCAAACATTGCTGTTTTTGTCGGCATATCCTTCCACAAGGGCGGCTCCGGTATCGGAAGCCATTTTCGATGTGATGGCGGAACAGGCAACCACAAGCTCTACGGCATTATGCACGCCTATTGCCAATAAAAATGAAAAGAAAATATTATTGTAAACAAGGGAAATCGGAATGGCAAGAAAACTTCTGAAGAAGTTGCCGATAATGGCTTCCGTTTGCAGACCTCGAATATAGTTGTGTCCCATGATATAAAAACCGTTCACAAGGGATATAACCGTAAAGGAGAGCAAAGGATTATTCGATGCTGTTATGCCGCAGGTTTGCTCAAGAAAGTCGACACGCACTATCGATTCCAATAAAATTACGGAAATACCCGTATACATGAGAGAATCGCATAAACGGCTCCAACTGACATAGTTATTCCAGCGCATGAGCGGCGACCGCTGCAATCCGCCGACTCCGAGAATGGCTTGGAAAATATTCCGCACTCCGGTAATAATGAACCAAATGAGGGCTCCCCACCATGCGAGGAATGCGATATCCTGCGTGTCCTGGAAAGAATACAAGGCGGAAACATAACCGATGAATACTTTGATAAAGTTCGACAGGTTACTGTTTAAGTAATTGTATTTATGAAGGGTGTTTTTAGGCGTGCTGGCAACAAAGCCGTTTGTCGTGCGCAGCCCTTTTCCTCCCAAGGTGACAATATCGCCCTTATCGGAAGAGAAATCTTCCAAGGCATAAGAACAATTGCCGTTATTGAAAACAGAAGTATCCGTTTCAAAATCCGTATAGGTTTTGATTTTTTTATAGGTAAGCTTTTTAATGAGCGGAATTTTTCTGAGAAGCTTGCAAAACCATGAAACTTTTTCATTGTTATGGGGCAAAATATAGGTTTCAACCAAGCGGACTTCTTTACGAATTGGAATAATCATTCTTGATTCGTTCGAACTTTTCTTCAACTCCTTAATGGTTCTAGCCGGCAGACATTGGATGTAAGCAAGCCCCATGCCAGCCAATCTGCCGACACGGCTTGTGGAATCCGTACCAATGCGGGTGAAAAGTTTTTTTCCCCGGTAATAATTGATAACAGTAGGGATATTGCTCAATATTTGCTGTAAAGCTTTAACTCTTTCTTCAAGCGTGACAGGCCGCAATTTGGGGTTGTCACGGTATTCCTGAATTTTGGATTTGTCTGCAAATTCGTCCGCATTGCTTGCTGCTGACAATAAATGTTCATGGTCTTCGTCAAACAACGTTATTTCAGCGCTTTTTTTACAAGTTTCAATGAGTTTTAATAAAATTGATTTTAAAAGCGGGGTGTTGTTTTTATTGATAGCAACCATCAATTCATTGATTTCGGCGATATGTTTTGATCTGCCTTTCTGCCAGTCGTATACGTTGAAAATTTCCAAATGGGTGATTTCACCGTCAGTATCCCAAAGCAGGTTGATAACTTCTTCAGGAGTCGTATTGGCGAGGTTTAAAACAATATAGCTGTTTGAATGGACTTGTTTTAAACGGTAAACAAGCTGGTGGGGACTATATTTCACAATACTTGGAATTTTATCCAGATCTTCTTCCGTAAGCACTTCCGCAATAAGTTCCTTTTCAATAAGATGTTCGCAATCTTCAAGAAGTTCAAGAAAATATTCCGTTGTCAGCTTATCATAATTATTCAATTGGTTTGTTAAAATCTGCAATTCCTGAGGGTCGCTCGTGTGCTGCATTTTTTCTTTAATAACGGAAACACGTTCCGTGAGTGTTTTTTTCGCATCATCATGGATAAGTTCCGCCAAGTGCAAAACCGAACTTTGCCCGATACTGACGAATTTCTTATATTCTTCCGTCGAAATAGGCGACAAATCGAGAGAAAATTCTTCATTGATTTTATTTTTAAGATTTTGATTCCATTCATCAACAATTTTAAATATGAATTTCTCGCGCCAGCGGCTGATTTGCCTTGCGTCCTGCATTAAAGCCTGCATATCGGGCTCCGCAATGAAATCCAAAAATTCGTCAGTGCCGTATAAACCCTGAGGAACCCAAATAAAGTCGATAAGTCTGTGGCGGTAAATGATATTGTATAACAAACCGATACGAACCTTTATACCCATGATTTTGCTTGCTTCCAAAAGTTCATAGGCGGTTTCCGGTTTAATATAGTTATAATAAATGACGGTTAGGGAGCGTATCCCTTTAACCCAGGCGTCCATTATGAGGTGGGTAGGCGATTTTCTGCCTTTCGTGTTGGCATCATGGATATGGTGGTCGAAAACAAGCTGATTCCATGCTTCCGGCATTTCCAGTAAATGATAACGGCGCAAAAGTTTACGGACAATAGTCGGTTTTCCCGTTGCCGCAATACGAAAATCGTGGGCGAGCTGCAATTGTTTTTCTTCATTGCCGTAGGTGCGGATAAGCTCCTTCATGATTTCAATGAGAACACGGGCGGTATTTCTTCTGAATTTCGTTCTTGAGGTCAGCAACACTTCATTATGCAGATTATTAAGGGCTATAAGACGTTCATCGATATTGTTGGTTTGCAGTCTGTCAAGCAAACTGATGACAGCGGTCGCCATGCGTATTTCTTGGGAAATGCACATATCGATAATGCCGTTGGGGTGAATTTCCTGCTGATAATGGCTTTCCAACGTCTTGCTGCATTCAATGCTGTTATTGACGCTTTCAAGGAAAATCTTATCTTGTTTATCGAAAAAAAATGAATTCATTTGCATAGTCACCACCTATTGTATTTTACCTTTAAGACGCCAAATTTCTGCAATGATTGCTGCGACAGCTTTGTATAAATCTTCTGGAATCGGTTCGCCTATTTCCACAGAAGAATACAAACTGCGGGCAAGAAGCTTGTTTTCTTTGATAGGCACTCCGTGTTCACGCGCAACATCCTTTATCCGTAAGGCAAGTTTATCCACACCTTTCGCCAGCACGACGGGAGCCGGACAAATGGTGGGATCATATTGTAAGGCAACAGCATAATGAGTAGGGTTTGTGACAACAACATCCGCTTTCGGAACGCTCTGCATCATACGTTGCTGCATAAACTGCATCATTTTTTGCTTTTGTTTGTTTTTAATGACAGGATCACCGAATGCTTGCCGCATTTCGTCTTTAACTTCCGCCTTGGTCATTTTGTTGTTTTCTTCATACTGATGAAAACTATGCCACAAATCAAACAGCGCATAGGCAACAACCGGTATCATGGTATATTTTATCATTTGCGCGCTGGCGGTTAAAAGATACGACGCCAAGCCATGGGCATTGGTATAATACAAGCCCGGAAAAACTGCCGTCTGTCCGACAATGAACATGAAAGGAACATAACCGATAATGGCTGCAATGGCAACAGCTTTTAAAAGCCGAACATACGTTTCAAAGGAAAAAAAGACCCGTTTCAATCCATTGACAATATTAAAGCGCGACCATTTGAATTTAAAAACTTTTGTCGTCCATAATTTTCCGACTTGCCTGCGAAGCGTGACAAAGGCGGAAATTGCGACGGCAAAAACAATAGGTCCGCAAATTAAGGCAAGTTGGGTGACAAATTCCCATAAAATGGCATATGCCGTCGTAGGGGTAATGATATTCTCATCCAAAGTATTGAAACATTCGACCCAATAATTTCCGAGCTTTTCACCGGCATATGGCAAATAAAAATACATGGTGGCAAAACCTACGATAAGCGTGCAGGTTTTTGTAAACTCCATTGATTTCGCAACGTTTCCCTCTTTTCGGAGCTTATTTCGCCGTTTAGGGGTCGCCCGTTCGGTTTTGCTGGGGTCTTTCGCCATATTTTACCTTGGTTTCAATGCATTAATGAGATTTAAAAATAAATCGTCAATGGAAATGATATAATTTTGTATATCCAGTGTTAATAATTGGAAAATTGAACCCAAAAAGAAAAATCCCACTAAAATTTTCAATGGAAATCCAAGTTCCATAATATGCATTTGCGGAGCCATTCTGCCCATGAAAGCAAGTCCCAGTTCCGTTAAGAAAATCGCCGCTAAAACAGGTGCGATAATTTTCAATGCCAAGGAAAAAAGCATATTGGCGAGAAGAAAAATCTGATTGAAAATCGTTTGACCGATAAAAAGCCCGCCGGCTGGAATGTACTTATATGTTTCTATAAAGGCTTTCAATAAGTAAATATGCCCGTCAAACATGAGAAAAATCAATGACGTCACAATAAAGAGCATGTGGGAAATGACGCCTACCTGCGTATTGGTTGTCGGGTCTGCAAATTGAAGCATGCTAAATCCCATTTGCATGGCAATCAGTTCACCGCCGGCTTGAATGCCTGCAAAAAATATTTGAATTGCAAGAGCCAAGATAAGTCCTAAAACCGCCTCCCCCAGAATAAGCAGGGCAATGGCGAAAGGATGCGCCGGCATTGTTTTGGGGTCCAGGCTGACATTTGGAAAAATCGCCAATGTGATGATCAGGCAGAATGCGGCTTTCCATTGGTTGGGAAGCCCTTCCGTGGCATAAATAGGCAACATGAAAAGAATAATGCTCATTCGCAGAAACGTGAGCAAAAAGCTTAAGAAATATGCGGGGTCAAAATCAAAAATATCCATAATGAGTTATACGGTGTTTTATTTGAACATGTTATTTTAAATATGCAATTATTTCAACTTAATTTATGTCAAAAAAATGAAAAAAAAGGAAATTTTTGCATTGCGGGAAAGATTTTAAAAATAACTTATCTGTAACAATGTAAAATTATAAATAAAAATAAAAATAGCATGAAAAATGCAAATACATTTGCGGAGGGAAATTTTATGAGTACATTATGTCATGATTTTGCACAATCCGCGTATAATTACGGTTTTGATACGAAAACGTTGAGAACCAATTTTCAATATTCGACTATTGAAAACAATTCCTGCATCGGGCAGGACGCATTGTATATCCTTAAAAAAAGAGCGATGATACGTGATTTATGGAAGCTGATTCCTCTTGATACCGAGGAAAAGACACCGGAAATCGAAAACGGTCTGCTTTTTGATTTGCCGGTTATTTGCAGCAACCCTTATGAATTTTACGGGCAATATTCCGAAAAACAAGTCCCTATTCAATAGAATAGGAAATTTTTACTATACTTTCCTTTAACACTATGGTATTCGTTATGAAAAAGGTTGAATGAAGGAGAGTTTACTCTATGACAGAAGGTATGCTCGTTATTATAAGCGTCCTCTTTATTGCTGCTATTCTTACCGGTATTCTCACAAAGAAAAATACGAAAAAAAATCATACCGACCATGGTGTTCCTTTTGGCTGTGAAGAAAATTTCGCCTTAGCCCTTGATCCTTGCAAAGACGGAAAAACCCTCATGTATGATTTGACAACATGCAGGCATTGCACAAGACTGCAGGAATTTCTGCAAACACATGGTGTCGAGTATAATGACATTGTCGTTGATAAATATATCGGCGATGCAAGAAAAGAAATTGTTGAAAAATTGAAAACATACAATCCGCGGGCTTCCTTTCCGACCGTTATTTTTCCTGACGGGTCTGTTGTTATCGGGTTTCGTGAAAACCTTTTGTTAGAAACGATAGAAAGATTGAAACAAAACGCATAAGGGTTTTTTATGGAATTCACCTCTCAAAATGAAGAAAAATTATTCAAAAAATGGCTTAAGGAATCACCTTTCAATCAGATTTCACAGCAAACCTTTCAGCATGCGGTTCCCGATGAAGAAAAATTATTGAACCTTTTCCGAAAGGACAAGGAATATGTCAAACAAAAACAATTTGTTCCTTTTCAGGAATTTTATGCCGACACCTTTACTGCTTTTTTACCTCAAACCTTAACCGAAGAACAGGAAAAAATACTCAATACTCTTAAATGGCGGTATATCGCACAAAAAATCGATGCAATGAACAAGGTTTTGAAATATGCCTATGATTTGCTTGATAAAGGCGAACCGCAGAAAGCTGTCGACAGTATCAGAAATTTAGCCGAAGCCGGACATCCGGAAGCTTGCTATCTTATGGCGGCTTTCAGTATGCAGGGGCAGCTGGTTCCGCGCGATACGCAAACAATTTTGAACTATGCGGACAAAGCCATGCAGTTTGTCAGCCACCCGCGTACATATATCTTGTTGGCTGGCTTGTATAATGAGGGATATGGAGTTCAGCGCGATGTGCGAAAGGCGATTTCCCTTATTTTGGAAGCCGAACGCCATGCTCCGGAAGACCCGACAGTGTATCCGATGCTTGCCGAATACTACCAAGACGGATATATCGTCGGCAGAGATGTTGAAAAAGCTGCCATCTATGCGTATAAATCAGAGGGAATATAAGAATTTTCATTTAAAAACGTCCGCATAAAAGCGGAGAGTGGTTTTCTGCCCACGAAAAAAACTTGGTTAGGCGTTTTGAAACGGCTGAAACAGCGTTGGACAGTCACCCGCAGGATTTTATCGAGCTGCCGGGGAAATCATTTATATATCCAGTTTGCCCTGTGCGCCCATTTGATAATGGGATTGAACATGTCAGGGTCATAGGCTAAAAGCCCTGCAAATTCATCTTTATCGACAAACATCGCATCTTTCACCGTGTCTTCGTTATAGCGGAATGTCCCATAATGGGGACCGGCATAAAATATTGTCGCCATAACATAAATATCATCCTGCAAATAAGGCAGCGTGGCTATTTCTTTCATTTTGATACTGTCATCGATGTAAAAATGCGTTCGCAATTCCGCATAGGCGGTTCCTTCCGCGCTTTCTCCGGCAAAAACAATGCCATGGCAAGGAAATTCCCAGATATTTTTTGCATTTTGCGTTTGATTTGAATGTTTTTGAACGAACAACACACGATTTTTCTTATCTTTTAAAAGAACGATAATGATACGGTGGTGCATTTTTTTCTTCTTTACAAGATGTTCCGGCATGAGTAAAAAGGGAAGACCGTTGTTGTCGGTAATTTCCACAAGGTTTTTTCTTGTTTCCGAATCAAGAAGATAGGGAAAATCATCATATCGCTTTTTGGAGTTATGCATGGAATATCCTGTTATTAAAATTACAGAAAAACATTTAACACGTGTTGCGGAACTGGAAAGCCTTTGCTTTCCCTGTCCTTGGAATATTGAACAGTTTCAGCATGCTTTGCAGGATGATTTTACCGAACTTTTTGGAATTTGTACAGAAGATGAAAACGTTGTTGCCTATTTGCTTTGCAGTGTCGTCGGTGATTATGCGGAAATTTTAAATATCGCCACACATCCAAGTCAGAGGCGAAAAGGTTATGCGAAAAAGCTTCTTTCTTTTTGGCTCCGGCAAAAACACATTCAAGGTATTCATATTATTCTGGAAGTGCGGGCGAAAAATCTTCCGGCACAAAACTTATACGGATTATTTGGTTTTAAAAAAATTCATGTGAGAAAAAATTATTATCCTGACGATGATGCTCTTGTCATGCAGTTGGAATAAGCTATTCTTTTCCCGCCATGCGTTCCAGTTCCTTTTGCTTTTCTGCTTCATTGAGGCGGACGCAGCGGCTGTATGTTTCATCATCAATAAATTCCTTGGTGATTTTAAAATGATTTCTTCCACGCATAGCCAATTGCGGCCAGTGGGTTATTAAAAGCATTTGCCTTTTTTCCGCCAAAGCGGAAAGACGTTCCGCAACCCGGTTCAATGTTATTCCGCCAACACCCGCATCAACTTCGTCAAAAATAAGCGTTGCGTCTTCATATTGGGATTGCTGTAAGCCGATTACAGCCAATAAGAAACGGGATAATTCACCGCCTGAGGCGATTTTGTCAAGAGCTTGCGGATTTTGTCCGGGGTTCGGCGCCCAAAGCAGGCGAACCGTTTTTTCTATGCAAGGGGATAGGCTGTCTTTTATCACAGCATGTTCAACTAATTCAGGAATGACTTGTACTTTTTCGGAAAAACCGAGTCCGCGCAGCTCTTCTTGCAGGGCTAAGCAAAATTTTGCTGCGGCTTGTTCCCGTGCCGTATTGGTTTGTTCCAAAATTTCCTGCAATGCTTGCGTCAATTCTCTTTCTCTTTTTTCAATATTAATAATGTCAAGATTACAAGCGTCAAGAAAAGAAAGGTTTTCTTCAACTTCTTCTTTAAGAGTTAGAATTTGTTCGATTGAACGGTTGAGTTTACGTTTTAATTGCGCCAATTGGAACAGGCGGGACTCGATTTCATTTAAATTCATTTCACTGTCAACATCTGGACTTGGGATATTTCTGAATTTATTGCCCAATTCTTTCACTTCTTCCTGAAAATTGAGTAAAGCGTCATAAGCTGTTCCCATATCATGGTCAAATGAAGTATCTTTTGTTAAATTTGCAATGACGCGTTCCAATTGGTTCAGCTGCTGAATAAGTCCGCTCGATCCGTCATTGCCGAACAAAATTCCCAAGCCTTCCTCATAGGCTTGCCGAATATGGTCACTGTTTTTAAATTGAAGTCTTAAATTTTCAAGATTTTCCTCTTCATGAGGTTCCGGATCCACTTTTTCGATTTCCGTTTGCTGCATTTCCAAAAGTTCCCGTTTATCTTTCAGAACCGCAATCTTATCCAATAAATCCTTTTTCTCCTGAATGCAGTTTTTAAGAGCCTTGACGCTTTCTTCCTTTTGTTGCAGGAGCGTTTTATTTTCAATGAAATCATCAATGAGACCGGCTTGGAAACTGGGCTGCAAAAGCCTTTGCTGCCCGTGCTGCCCGACATGTAAAATCAGTAACGGACGCAATTCCTTGATAGTATCTTGGTTGCTGACGTTGCCGTTGAGAAAAAATCTGCTTCTTCCCGTTTCAGCCACAAGTTCGCGGCGAAGCATGTATTCTTCGTCGCCTATGTAAAAAATTGCTTCCACTTGCGCTTTTTCTTTGCCTTTTCGCACCATATCCGCACTTAATTTTTCACCGAGCAGAAACTGTATCGCTTTCAGAATAAATGTCTTGCCTGCGCCGGTTTCACCGGTAAGCACATTCATGCCCTGCGTAAAGTCCAATTCCGTATCATCAATCAAAGCTAAATCACGTATTCTCAAATATTCTAACATGACAACCTCATATGCTAACGTTGTTTGAGTCTCGGGTCAAGCATGTCACGCAAACTTTCTCCCAATAAATTATAGCCAAGTACGGTAATGAAAATTGCAAGTCCGGAAAAAAGGGATAACCACGGCGCATTGCTAAGAACATCCTTTCCGTCCAAAAGCATATTGCCCCAGCTGGGATAGGGTGGCTGTACTCCGAGTCCTAAAAAGCTCAAGGACGATTCCACTAAGATGGCGCCTGCGATGCCAAGTGTTGCGGATACGAAAACAGGCGCTAAGGTATTGGGCAAAATATGGACGAATAAGATACGGAATTTACTTGCACCGGACAATTTTGCGGCAAGAACGAAATCACGCTCGCGCAAAGAAAGGGTTTCCGCCCGTACAAGTCTTGTAAGTCCTGTCCAAGAGGTAAGACCTATGACAACCATGATATTCGTGACGCTGGGTTCCAAAAAAGCGATAACCGCCAAAATCAGGAAAAATGAGGGAAAACAAAGCATGATATCCACAAGGCGCATGATAATTTCATCAATAATTCCGCCAAAGTATCCTGAAATAAGTCCGAGAGCTATGCCGATGGCGGAAGAAATGCCCACAGCGATAAAGCCGACCCATAATGAAACCCTCGCCCCATATAAAAGCCTTGTGAAAATATCCCTTCCTACCGCGTCCGTTCCAAGCACGTGCGAAGAACTTGGAGGAAGCAGCATCATGTCGACATTCGGTTCCGTCGGGGAATAAGGTGTTAAATAGGGGGCGAATACAGCAAAAAATGCCATGCATAAAACAATTCCTGTCCCGAGAAAAAATAAAAAATGTTTTTTTATAGGCACAAGCATATTAATTTCCTGTTTTAAGTGAAATCCTCGGGTCAGCCAGTTTGTAACAGAAATCAGCAAGCAAATTTCCCGCGAGCGTAAGCACAGCTCCGAAAACCAAATTTCCCATAATAAGCGGATAATCCCTTGCCATGACCGCATTGTAAAATAATTGTCCAAGTCCGGGAAGCGCAAAAATGCTTTCGATAATCACACTGCCGCCTATAAGACCGGGTATGGAAAGTCCAAGCAGGGTTATTACGGGAAGTAGGGCGTTTCTTAGGGCGTGTTTGTAAATAATGATATTTTTTGTCAGTCCTTTCGCTTTTGCCGTAAGAATATAATCCTGACGTAAAACTTCAAGCATGGAAGAACGTAAAAAACGTGAGGTTCCCGCTAATGCGCCGACTGTTGAAACAAGCACTGGCAAAAACAGATGATGTATGACATCAAGGCATTTTTCCGTAAATGATAAGGTATCGAAATCCAAACTTGTTATTCCGGATAAAGGGACAAGATTATGTTCAATGCCCAAATACAGCATTAAAAGAAGCGCAAGCCAAAACCCCGGCATGGCAAAACCCAAAAAAACCAAGAAAGTAAAAAACTTGTCAATGAATTTTCCTTGATGGACAGCTGAAATTATTCCGATGGGAAAAGCGAAGAAAAGCGCGAGAAGCAGGGAAGTTACGTTCAATCCGACAGTCAGGGGCAAGCGTTCCAAAATGGCGTCAAGGACGGGGCGTCCGTTTCCGGATAAGGAATTGCCAAAATCGAATTGAACCAAACGGGAAAGCCAGTCATAATATTGAATGAAAATAGGTTTATCAAGACCATACAGGGCATTGAGCTTTTCTCTGTATGCTTCGTTGACAAGAGGGTTCAAACTTGTCTGCATATCCGTTGGCGAACCCGGTGCTAAGTGCATGACAAAAAAACTGATGAGGGTAATTCCTAAAAAAACAAGCAATATCCACAAAAGTTTTTTTGAGCAATACAATAAAAAACCAAGCACGGAATAACGCAACTGTGTTATGCTCCTTTGGAAATATCGTGATTTATCCAATCATTTACAGCATGAACTTCTTCATTCCATGCATTTTCGGAAAGTCTGATTTCAAGAAACTGACGGTAAATTTCGTCAATAAGCGCTAGACCTTCGGTGATGAATTGCATTTTTATATAAAATGTTGCGTCTTCGTCAGCGTCATTCATATTTTCTTTTGCAATCGCAGGAGTTTTAAAAGAATTTAAACAAAAATCTTCCGCTTTCAAAGCGACTTGCCAAACCATTTCATCTTTGTAAAAATTGACCAAAGCGCGCACGACCTTTTTTCCTGTGGAAAGTCCGAGCCTCGCTTCACGAAGCGGAGAAAATGAGCCGGAAACAGAAGCGGTTTCCTGATGTTCGCCTTCGCCGCCGCGCACGACCAGACGTTGTTCAATGCGCACATGAAAACTGTATTCATCATTTTTCGCGCGGAAAAGCCCGTTGGCGTATTCACTTCTGTACCAAAGCCATGTAAGAAATTCTTGTCCTAATAAAATATCTATATTATCACCAAGATAGGGAACGTCAGCCATATTGTTTTCCTTTACTTAACGGTATTTTTAATTAATCGATATTGAACGTTGTCGGTTCAAGACTGTCAAGTTCTTCTTCACAGCCAGCGCCCAAGATTTTTTGCGCAAGGGTATAAGGAAGCATTTGCTCAATCGCAACATTGAAACTTCTGACAAAATATTCACTGAATAAATCGATGATTTTTCTTTGTGTGGAAGCAAAATATATTGTTTTATTGGCATAATCCCAAATAACTTCAAAAACAGCAGGAATAGGAAGCGTTCTTGCCCGCAAGCGAAGTTTCACCTGTTCGATGATTTCTTTTTTTCTGTCCTTGCTGATGTATTTTTTGCCAAACTCCGCAAGTTTTTCCTCTTCTTGGCGAAGAGCTATGGTCACATGTTTCTTTATGACAGCCGGCGCAATTCTTCGTGTGTCAATGCGAAGAGCGAAAACAAAAAATTCGGCCTTGCGGGGGCTTGTTTCGGAAAACCCCGTATCAAGCATGTCATCAAAGCTTGTCCAGCCGTATTCGCGTTCGTCAGCGGTATCGTCAATATCCCTCGCTGCAAATTTTCGTAAAATTTCCTCTATATTTTCATGCAGTTCCGGAGTGATGTCATCAAGAACCCTAAACCGTGTGAAACTTGTGCTTGGCTTGAGAAAACTCATAATTACCTCTTATAAAATGTATCTCAATACTTTTACTGTATTCAATGCATTGACGCAAGATTAAAAAAATCATTTTTTTTAGTAAAGTTTTTAGGATGTTATACGATATGATAGTTAAAGGTTGTGATAATCACCTTGAAATATTCATCTTCATAAGACTCCTAACAGGGCAGGGAAGCTGTAAATGCGGCTTCCTGTCTTGGTTTAATAGGGCAGTTTATTAGTAAAAAGTACATTGCAAATCTCGTGTGTCCTGAACGCCTGACCATTCAAACAAAAACGCTTGATATAGAGCGTGTGAAACCATGAACGTTTCCGCAAGCACCGCGGTCAATCTGAACACGCCGAACACCGTTATTTCCGGCAACGTGTCAACGGGAACCGGCGGTGCTGTCGGCAGGAAAATAGAAAAAGAGGCGGATGTTTCGGAAAAGAAGAAACAAATAAAAAACGCTCTCAGGGAAATAGCAAACGGTAAAGAGGAAGTAGCCTTACCAAAATTACGCAATGATCTTGAACAATACGGCGGCACCAATGATGTAACGCTTATACGCGGCAATAAAAAAGAAGGCATTGTACATATTATTGAAAACGGCAGGGAGCATTATTTAGGGGATATTTTAGATACTGTTGTTGAAGGGAAAATTGAAAGAAGAACAGAAAGTAACAATTCGATAGTTCTTCAAAAAGATAACATACAAGCAGTGTTACGATTAGAAAAAAATGGAGAGAAAAAAACATGGCTGCTTACAGGCTGGGATATAAGAACAGACCCAAAAGAAGAAAAACAGGAATATTTAAAGAAAGGTCTTGTATCAGATGAATGGGGAAAGGTTTGTACAATACACCCACCTACGCAAGCAGAGCCTATTCTTTGTCGTCTCTGCTTGGGAGCTGATAAAGACCTTGAAGAAATAATAAACCAACTAAAGAAAAAGTCAAGAAACAAGAGTATGGCGCAGGATATGAACACAATCAAAAAAGAAATTCGTGAAGAAATGAGAGCGACAGAGCTGGCTGTGCGGGAAGTCATGCCGCTTGCGGGCGAGTTTGACAGTATGGCTTTTGACAGCGCAGGTCAGGTATATCTGAAAGCATGCAGGGTTCTTGGCGTACTGGCAACAGTCCAATCCGCCCGCGACGTATACAGGGCTGTGTTTGCGGCAAAAAGCGGCATGATTTTTGGTAAATGCACGGCAATGGGCAGCAAGCCGATAAGTGGCTTTCAATCACGGTTTGACAGGTGAATTATGGATAAAAGTCTATTACTGGACGGCAACTGGGACATCGGGCTTGACGGCAGCAATAACCTCGCTTGGACATCAGGAAAATATGACGTCGCGCAAAATGTGGCATGTGTGCCTGCCGTGCTTTCACGGAAGATATGTATTTCAACCAAGAGGACGGCATACCGCATTTTTATACGGATATTTCAAATTCAAGGCAGATAAACCCCGCCCTGCTCGCCTACCATATGGAAGGCGAAGCCTTGAAGTTTCCGGAGGTGAACAGCGCGAAACTTGGCGATTTGTCTTTTGAAAACCGGGTTATGCACGGCAATCTGCAATTGACCCTTGAAAACGGAGAAATAATTTATGTCACAATATAATATCATTTTCGACGCCGAAAAAGGTTTGCAGGTTCCGGAAACGGATAAAATTCTAGCTAAACCTTGACTGCCGCTTATACGACTGTCCCCGTAAGTTTATGATTGAGGAGCACATCAAAAAATGCATATCCCAAAAGTATACCTGAAGATTTTTTATTCTCCATTAGCTTAGCTGGTACTTTTTACAACCAAAAGACCAAGAACTTAATCGGTCTTTTTATTTTTGGAATGAAATTTCCATATATAAAATGAAGAAAGATAAAAAATATCCCGAAATCTTATGCAGAACATCTCGCTCGCATACACAATATTATCAATGTTTAGTATTTTTTGATAGATAAAAATAAAACAATGAATAAAGCAATACAAAGAAAAAGCATTTTATCTCCAATCAAAATAATCAAGAAACTGGTATAAATGTATTTTCATAATCTTCTTAATTTTATCAAAGCTTGGAATTATTTTTATCACCTTGATAAAATTTTATCAAGTTTGTGTATTATGGTGTTGTAATCTAATAGGAATTGAACTAAGACTTTCATATATTAATTGAAAAAATGTTTTTTCAAAGTTTACATAATTTACATTATGGGACAAATTGATTTATCATAGGAATATTCCCTATTCAAGGTCCGCTTATTTCAACCAGGAAAAGCAATTTGTAAAAATTTGTAAAACAGATTGTTTTTTTATTTTTAATTGTTGCTGCTAATCCGCACAGGAATAAGAATTTTTCCTGCTTTGAATGTTCCGCAGGCTTTTTTTGACTATTTTTAAAAGATTGTTATACTTCTTTTCAGGAGTTTGTTATGAAATACAAAGCATGCGTTTTATCTTTTTTTATTGTTTTGACAAGTATTTTATTTTTTAATTCAAGATGTTATTCATTTCCGCAATCGCAGCAGGACTTGGAATATATTGCCGAACATTTGGTTTTCACCGGAATTGATTCCGACAATTTGCAGCCCCTTGTAAATCCGGAGTTCACAACGGTAAGTTTGGCCTCAATGGCATTGGATGAGAACGATATTGTGTTCATTGTGGCTACCGGTTCACTAAAACCGTTGCAACAGCGTGAAGTCATTATTTTACCGCAAAAAATCATGGTTTGGCATGAGGTGCTGAACATTATCGAATCTGACAAAGCATTTGCCGTAACATACAGTCCGATTTCAGGAACATTGGCAACATATAATACGAAAAGGGACGATTTATATTTGCAGCTTCAGGCTGACGGCAGACAATACAATGCCAACAGCGTATTAATGGATATCAATACCAACAGCCGCTGGTCGCAGATGTACGGATTGTGTTTTTTAGGAACTCTCACGGGACGCGGTCTTGAGCTTATGCCGACATACTGGACGACATGGGATAAGGCACGTGAATATTTCATGGATAAGGAAAACGCAAAAGTGCTGCTGACTCCGAGAACCAAAAAACGCTATGGAAAAGACCCCTACGGTTCGTATCTTGACCCTGAGAGTTTTTATTATAATGACCAGCTCGTTTATCCGGTTTCCAATATCGATACGCGGATGAGGCTGAAAGATATGGTTATCGGTTTGGAACTTGATAAAAAACTTATCGCAATCAATATAAATTACGTGAAGAAAAAAGGCATAGTCAATTTTTTCTTTGATAAATACGCCTTAGTTGCCGTACATGATAAAAAGCTCGATGTTGTACGCATTTTTGACAGAACCGTATGGCTGGGCAAAGACCCGCTCGTTATTGTCAAAGGCACAAACAGAAATTTTAAAGACTTGCAGACGCAAAGCACATGGGATTTCGACGGCGTGTGCAGAAACGGAAATTACTTGGGGTCTTTTATGAAAGAATATTATGGCATTTATGCTTTTTGGTATAGTTTTGCCGCACATAATCCCGAAACAGAACTTATTCCCGGAAAAAGCGAAGTTCCTGATTCCGCTTTGGAAATCGGCGTTTTTCAAGATAAAACAATTGGCGAAGATTTGAAAGGTCCTGTTGAAAACAGCGATATGGCTATTCCTTGGAATTAATCCCATTCCAGATATGCCATTCCGATACCGCCAATACCAAAGCTTTTACGCTGAAGAACAGTTATTGAACTTTCCGGTAAAATTGCCGGCAATTCATATAAAATACCTTCCAAAGCTCCCCTTTTCAGGTATGACTTCATATTTTCTAGCTGTGAATTTTGCACGGATTTTTTTCTGTTTTCATAATAAAGGCTTATGTATTGCCCTAAAATAACAGGTAAATATCCAAGATAGGCTATATTTCTCTCCGGATTTTCATATTCGAGAAAAATCGCTTTTGATGCGCTTTGCCTCATTTGCCTGATAAAATGAATTTGCTCTTCCCTATTTTGCGTATGCAGGTTGAAAAGCGAAACAACAATATCATATTCATTGACGGTCAAAGAAAAGCAAGGAACAGTTTCTCCCTGCGTAACGATTTGAAATTCTTTATCAAGTATTGTGGTTGGCAAAGAAAAATTTTTGCATGCCACAGCAAAATCGCAAATATTGTCATTTTCATCGCTTTTTAAAATATTTTCAATGGCGACGACAGAATTTATCCTATGGTCGGAATAAATGGTTTGAGCGATTTTAAAATACAATTTATGATAAAAAGAATGCAAAACAAAATTACGCATGGCTCAATCAATCTTTAATTTCCCGATATGTCGCCGTTTGGGCTGATTTTTCACTGATACTCACACTGTACAACCTTACAGGAAACTCTTTTAAACGGGGTTCGATACATTTCCATAAGTATCTTGCGATATTTTCGGAAGAAGGATTGATTTTGTCAAATGGCGGTGTTTCATTTAAAACACAGTGGTCAAGTTTCTGCAATTCCTCCCGCAGAATTTTTTTCAACACTGTGAAGTCCGCCACAAGTTCCGTATCTTCCGTAAGGGTATCCCCTTCAACAACAAGTTCCGCCAAATAATTATGCCCATGCATATTTTCACATTTGCCTTGGTAATTACGCAGGGCATGGGCGGAAGAAAAGCCTTCCCGCACTGTCAACTGCCAAAAAGAACGTGCCATGTATTCCTCTTTATTGCGTGTCGCAAAATGTTTTTATATCCCGATAAAATTCAGGCGTTGCCTTAATGTTCCAATTTTCGCCGAACTTCAATTGACAGGCAAATTCGCCGTCAACTTTTACCCAAGCGTAGAAAGGAGCCTTTCCCCTATGTTTTTGCAATATTTGTTTGAATAATGCGGTATCTGCGATTTGTTTTGAGCCGAAATCAATGCAAACTTCCTTATGGCAATTTTCACACGCTTCCAAAAGCGGTATCATATTTTCCGCAAGAAGTTTCAATTCGACTTTGGCTTCTTCATCATCGTCCTTATCTTCGTCAAAACTGTTTTCTTCAACTTGGCTCTTATCGACAGTTGCCGTTAAATAATAAAGATTATTTGATTCTTCTGAAAAATACGAACGCAGTTCTTCATATTTTTTTGGAAAAATGATCAGTTCCCCATGTCCCGTCAAATCTTCGATTTGCAAAAACGCCATTTTTTTGCCCGTTTTGGTTATGATTTCTTTTATTCCCGTAACCAAAACTGCGGTATTGATAAGCGCCTTGTTATCCATTTGTTTGACATCTTCAAGGGGAATGATGCCTAGCCGTTCAAAATCTGTCTTATACGCCTGCAAAGGATGGGAAGTTAAATAAAATCCCAAGGCTTCTTTTTCAAAATTGATTTTTTCTTCTTCCACCCATTCGGGAAGGCTGTTTTCATGGCAGGTAAAGCCAATTCCGCCTTGACCGGTTTCTTCGTCCATCGGTGCGAACATGAGAAGCGACACTTGTCTTGATTCTTTTTCTTTTTGCTTTTTTGCGACTTTGGCAAGAACGCTTTCCATACTTGCCAAAAGCCCGTTGCGTGACACACCGAAACAATCCAATGCGCCGGATTTTATGAGATTTTCCAATACCCGCTTGGTAACCTTACGAAGATTGACCCGCAGGCAAAAATCATAAAAAGACTTATAAGGTCCTTTTTCTTCCCTGTTGCGCACAATTTCATTGATTGCTTCATCACCAACGGTTTTTACCCCGCCTAATCCATAAATGATGCAATCGTCATCCGGAGTGAATTCCCGTCTGCTTTTTTGAATGTCAGGAGCTTTGACTTTTATGTTCATTTCATTGCAAACAGCGACATATTTTAAAATTTTGTCCTGATTTCCGATTTCAGAGCTCAGCAATGCGCTCATGAATTCCACAGGAAAATATCTCTTTAAGTACGCGGTATGATACGAAATAACAGCATATGCGGCGCTGTGTGCCTTATTGAAACCGTATTCGGCGAATTTTTCCATAAGGTCGAAAATTTCATTCGCCTTATCTTCAGGAACCCCGCGCTTTCCGGAACCGTCAAGAAAAATGCCCCGCTGCTGAGCCATTTCTTCAGGCTTTTTCTTACCCATGGCGCGGCGCAGCAGGTCCGCACCGCCAAGCGTGTATTGGGCGACGATTTGGGCGATCTGCATGACTTGTTCCTGGTATACGATAACACCATAAGTATCTTTCAAACAAGCTTCCAATTCCGGCAAAGGATAGGTAACTTCGACTTCTCCATGCTTTCTTTTGCAAAATTCATCGACCATGCCGGAGTTAAGCGGTCCGGGACGGTACAGCGCAAGCATAGCGATCAAATCTTCAAAACAGCTCGGACGCAGCATTCTCAGATATTTGCGCATGCCTGTGCTTTCAACTTGGAAAACCCCGTCCGTATCCCCTTTTGAATACAAATCATAAATCTGTGGGTCGTCAAAAGGAAGCGTATCCAAATCGGGCGGCGTTTTTCCCTGATGAAGGATATTTTTAATGGCTTTATTGATTAATGTGATGGTTCTGAGTCCCAAAAAGTCAAATTTCACCAAACCGACTTTTTCCACGATTTTCATGTCGAATTGGGTGACAAGTTCGTCTTTCTTGCCTTTAAAAAGCGGCAAATATTCATGCATGGGCTTATCGGACACGACAACACCGGCGGCGTGAGTGGAAGCATGACGGGAAAGCCCCTCCAGACGCAGACAAATATCGATAAGCCGTTTGGAAGAAGGATTTTTATCGTATTCTTCTTTAAATTCTTTATTGTTGGCAAGGGATTTTTCAAGGGTGATCCCCAAATCATCGCCTAAAATCTTACAAATCCTGCTTGTATCCTGAAAAGAAAGACCAATGGCGCGTCCCACATCGCGGATGACGGCTTTTGCTTTCATCTTACCGAACGTGGCGATTTGGGCGACTTTGTCCTTGCCGTATTTTTGGGAAACATACTCCACAACTTCAAGACGCCTGTCTTCGCAGAAATCAACATCAATATCAGGCATGGAAACACGTTCCACATTGAGAAAACGTTCAAAAAACAAATGGTAAGGAATAGGGTCAAGGTTCGTGATACGAAGCGACCACGCAACCAAGGAGCCGGCAGCGGAACCGCGCCCGGGACCAACGGGGATCCCTTTGTTTTTAGCCCAGTTGATAAAGTCCTGCACGATAAGGAAATAGCCCGGAAAGCCCATGCCGCAAATGACATTGAGCTCCATTTCAAGCCGTTCCTTATATAAATTTATATCAAGAGTATCCCGTTTAGGATGTTTTTCAATCCGTCTTTCCAAGCCTTCCCTGGCAAGTTTTCTAAATTCCGTTTCAAGGGTCATGCCTTCGGGCAATTCATAAACAGGAAAATGATAAGGAGGAGTTTTTAATTGGATTTCCAATCCCTTACATTCATCAGCAATTTTAAGGGTATTTTCAATAGCGTCAGGATGGTCTTTAAAAGACGCTATCATTTCCTCCGGAGTTTTGTAATAAAGGTCTTTGGCATCGAATTTCCAGCGGTTTTCATCAAATTCCGTACGCTGCTGCTGGACGCAAAGCAAAATGTCATGGGCTTCCACATCGTTGCTGTTCAGATAATGGCAGTCGTTTGTGGCGACAATGGGAAGTTTTGTTTCGTGGGCGAGCTCGTAAATCCTGTTATTGACCAAACTTTGCTCCGGCAAGGTGTTTGACTGCACTTCAAGATAAAAACTGTCGGGATAAAGACTTGCATATTCCTTGGCAATGGTGATTGCGTCTTCAAATGTTCCGCCTCCCTGAATAAAAGCGTTATTGCCCCGCAAAGTGCGCGGAATTTCACCCGCAATACAGGCGGATAAGGCGATGATCCCTTCATTGTATTGAGCCAAAAGTCCTTTATCCACACGCGGCTTATAATAATATCCGTCTAAAAAGCTTCGGCTGACCAAAGCAATCAAATTCTGATATCCCTGCTTGTTTTTTGCCAATAAGATGAGGTGGTGCCGAATTTTCGCAAGTTCGCTCGTGCTGTCTTTATGGTCTTTTGTAACGTAGACTTCACAGCCCAAAATGGGGGTGATTCCATGATCTTTGCAGGACATGTAAAAATACGCTGCGCCGTGCATATTTCCGTGGTCGGTGATGGCTGCGGCGGGCATACCCAAGCTGCTCGCTTTTTTTGTCAAATCACCAATCCTTATCGCACCGTCAAGCAAACTGTATTCCGTGTGACAATGTAAATGTACAAAAGACATAAGAAACTCCTCTGCTTTAATTAGTCCAAAAAAAAATATTTTTCAAGCGGAATAATGCTTGACTTAAATGTTTTTTTTTGAAAGTATTCAAAAAATTATTTATAATTTCGGTGAGTTATGAATACCATATATGGTCTTTTGGAAACAAAGTTTTTAAACATGCTGCTTATGTTCGCCGTTTGTTTTGTTTTTATTTTTTTCCTGCGCTTCTTGTACGGACCACGCGGAATTTTAAGAAAAAATTTATGGAAAAACACGGAAGAAAAGAAACATGACAAATAATTACGCACGGCACGAACAAAATTTTTTAACCTATGTCGATTCTTTTTTACAAAACAAAAATGAACCTTGTTTGATTTTAAAAAGAGAACACACGCTGCGTGTGGTTAGCAATACGGAACATATCATCAACCGCTTGGATTTATCCGAAGAAGACCGGTATTGCGCAAGATTGATCGCTTTATATCACGATATCGGCAGATTTTTGCAATACGAAACCTATAAGACCTTTCTTGACAGCGCCAGTAAAAACCATGCGCATATCGCAATACAGGTTTTGAAAAAATACAATATGCTGGATAACGAGCCTGAAACCATACGAAAAAAAATCTTATCCGCAATCATATTGCACAACAAATTGGAATTTCCTAAAAAATTGCCTGAAGAAATACTTGTTCTTGCCAAAATAATCCAGGATGCCGACAAACTGGACATCATATTTGTCATGGCTGAAAATTTCACGCACAGCTTGCCGGAAAAAGACAGCGTCGTTTTGCATGTGAAAGATGAGCCGGAAGCGTATTCCGAACATATTTTGGATTTGGCGATACGGAAAATGCCGATAAAGTATACCGATCTTGTTTATGTGAACGATTTTAAAATATTGCTGTGCGGCTGGATATTCGGTTTGCATTTCAAGGAAAGTTTAAAACTGCTCAGCCGGCAAGGATATTTGCGAGCCATTCTTTCGTCTTTGCCTGACGGACAAGATATACGAATTTTTCAATCCATGATAAACAAAGAACTGTGCATTAATGATTTTTGAAACATGTGCAGATGAGAACCCCGCCAAGAACCATTGTTCCGCCGATGAGCTGAAAAATACCGATTGTTTCATTTATTAAAATAACGGCAAAGAATGAGCCGAAAACAGGAACAAGGTAGTAAATTATTCCCGTACGGACGGCGCCGATAAGTTCAATGGCTTTGTTCCAACAAATATACGCCACCAAAGAAGAAAAAATTCCAATATAGAGAACCGCTCCAAAATCTTTGAGGGAATGAATGACCGGAAGCGCCTGATTGAAAATCAGACAGCTTGAAAAATTTGTCATGAACGCAATGATGAATGTTGTTTCCAAAAATACCCAAATATTGATTTTTTCTTTAAACAAACGTAATGATATTGAATATAAAGCAAAAAAGAAAGAACACCCCAAAGTCCAAAAATGCCCTACCGTAAAATTCACCTCTTGAAAAATTTTAAAATTTCCTTTTGTCAAAAGCACGCAAACACCAATCAATGCGATAATTGAACCCATAATCCAAAAAGGATTTATTTTTTCCTTGAAAAAAATCCATGATAAAAACATCATAAGCAAAGGCGAAGTCGCCATTAAAATAGTCATATCGACAGCAGGAGCGGTATGAGGTGCGTTATAAAGAAGCAAGTTGCTGAAAAAACAACCGATACCGCCGTAAAAAAGCATTAATTTCCATTCCTTGAAAATATACGGAATATCCTGCTTCATATGTTTCATTGCAAAAGGAAAAGCAAAAATCATCGCGATAAGCCACCGCCAGTAACTCATTTCCAAACCGGAATAGGCATTGGCGAGAATTTTGGCGGCAATAAAATTCCCCGCCCAAATAACGGTTGCCGCCATGGCTAACATATTTCCGAGAAAAAATTTTTTTGTCTGGTTTTGCGTTTGTTCACTCATAAAAAATATCCATTAAATTCAATGTAATCAGTCTAGTTTTTTTTATAAAAATTTGCAAGGGGGCAAAAGTCCTGCTTGACGAAAATTTCATATTTTTGCATGGTAGGCAAAACAAATTTGTCAGGATAAAAAATGAGAGTGTTAGCATTGGGCGATATTTGCGGAAGCATTGGCAGACAAGCCGTAAGAAGCCGTATCCCTTATTTGAAAGAAGAATTGAACATTGATTTTGTCATAGCGAACGGTGAAAACAGCGCAGGCGGAGTCGGCATCACCACATCAACGATAAATGAACTTTTAAATGCTAAAATCGACTGCATAACCGGCGGCAATCACAGCTGGAAAAACCGTGAAGTTTACGGAAAATTTGAAAGCGAACAAAGAGTGCTGCGCCCTAAGAATTATCCGGAACCTGCGCCGGGACGGGGGGCAAATATTTTCATTTTGCCGGACGGAAGAAAAATCGCGGTTTTGAATATTGAAGGAACAACATTCATGGACGCGCTTCCCTGTCCTTTTCAGGCTGCTTTTGATTTTGTCAATTCACTGGATGATGAAATCATTTTTCGTTTTGTCGATTTTCATGCGGAAGCGACAAGTGAAAAAAAATCAATGGGTTTTGCATTGGACGGTAAAGTAAGTGCTGTTTTTGGCACGCATACCCATGTTCAAACCGCTGATGCCCAAATTTTACCGAACGGCACTGCGTATATGACTGATTTGGGAATGTGCGGGGTCGAACAGTCTTGTTTGGGAATGAGTTTTGAATCGGTATTGCCCCGTTTTTTGACAAAACGGCCTTCAAGTTTTCAACGCGCTGTGGGTCAGGGAGCTTTAAACGGCTTATTGATGGAATTGGATGATAAAACCGGAATGGCGCTATCCGTGGAACTGTTCAGGGAAAATGCGCCGCGTACAAAAGCAGCCATACTGAATACCGAAGAATAATTTTATAATACCACACCAATAATAAAAGAATTATGCAGCAAATCCACATCATTGCAACCGGCGGCACAATTTCAGCCAAACAAACCGAACACGGCGCGAAACTTGGAAAAACCCCGATACAAAATCTTGCATCAAAACTCGACATTCCGTTTTCCTGCGAACTTGTTTATCATGAAATAGCCGCCATTGACAGCTCATTGATGACATTCGATTTGGTATATGAAATAACTGAGCATGTTCATAAAATATTTTCCAATACAGCCGCTCTCGGAATCATAATAACCCATGGTACGGACACATTGGAAGAAAGCGCCTATTTTTTAAGTCTGTGCTATCCTGAAAATGAAAACAGACCGGTCATCGTAACCGGTTCCCAGCGCTCCGGTGATGAACTCGGAAGCGACGCCCTTTCCAATTTGCAGCATGCGGTTTGGACTGTCTGTTCAGAAAAAATCCGAAATTCAGGTGTGACCGTTCTTTTTAATCAGGCGCTTTTCATGCCCAAATACGTCCATAAATCCCATACGCATTTTTTGCAGGCGTTCACAGCTCAATATTACGGCATGTTGGGAACTGTCGACAGAGGAAATGTGCATATCGCGCAAGTTCCCCGTGAACAGGAATATTTTAAGATAAAACCGCCTTTTGCCAATATTGATATTTACAAAGCAAGTTTAAATTGCACCGGCGACATACTCGGCTATTATGAAAAATTGAAATACCAAGCCATCATCATAGAAGCGTTCGGGCGCGGCAATGTAACCGAAGAACTTGCCAAGAACATCGAAAAACTTATCAATTCAGGTTGTTATGTCATAATCACTTCTGACTGTGCAAACGGCGGTGTCGCCGATTGTTATGATTTTTCAGGAGGGCTTGGAAAATTAATCAGATATGGGGCAATTCCGGCTTTCGATTATTCCGCAAAAAAAGCCCGTATCAAAATGGCTGTTCTTTTGGCAAGCGGCATTACGGACAAACAAGAAATTTACGGATATTTTCAAAATTAAAAAAAGCCTTTTTTGAACTGGAAAAAATATCCAAATCAAAAAAGGCTGTTATATTTAAAAAATCAATTTTCTCACATCATCAACATGCGTTACCGGATGCACCGTGATTTTTTCCAATAGTTCGGCAGGAATATCTTCCAAATCTTTCATATTCTGTTTCGGAATAATCACATCTTTCAAGCCTCGGGTAACAGCCGCCAGGATTTTTTCTTTAATACCGCCAACCGGCAATACTCTGCCGCGCAAGGTTATTTCCCCCGTCATGCAGTATTCGGATTTTGCCGACACATCGAGCAAAGAAGATAAAATGGCGGCAAACAATGTCACGCCCGCGGAAGGTCCGTCTTTCGGAGTCGCTCCTTCCGGAACATGGATATGCAAATCGTATTTTTCATAAAAATCTTCTTCCACTTTCAAGATGTCCGCATGGCTGCGTATATAGGAAACAGCGGCTTGACAGCTTTCTTTCATAACATCGCCGAGTTGTCCGGTAATCTGAACAGCTCCTTTTCCTTTCATTTTTGAAACTTCCACAAAAAGCACATCGCCGCCCGATTGCGTCCACGCAAGCCCTGTCGCAACACCGGGGAGCAATTTTTTTTCACGTTCTTCTTCCAAAAATCTTGGAGCTCCGAGGAGTTCTTCAATCATTTTAGGCGTAACGGAACAATATGTGATTTCATGTTCCGCCACTTTCCTTGCCACTTTGCGGCAAATCGCCCCGATTTCCCGTTCCAGATTGCGCAAGCCGGCTTCACGCGTATATTCACGGATTACTTTTTTAATGGAATTATCCGTGATTTTTATTTGTTTTTCCGTAAGACCGTTATCAAGTATTTGCCGTTTGAGAATATACGATTTTACAATAGCAAGTTTTTCAAGTTCGGTATAACCTGAAATACGTATGATTTCCATCCTGTCACGAAGCGCATGCGGAATAGAATCAATATTGTTGGCTGTGCATAAAAACAAAACCTTTGACAAATCGAATTCGACATTCAAATAATGATCGCTGAAATGGCTGTTTTGTTCGGGGTCAAGTGCTTCAAGCAAAGCAGAACTTGGGTCCCCTCTGAAATCATTGCCCAATTTATCGATTTCATCAAGCACGATCACGGGATTTTTGGTACCTGCATTTTTCATCGCCTGAATGATCCGACCGGGCATGGCACCGACATAGGTTCGCCTGTGTCCTCTGATTTCAGCTTCATCCCGCATACCGCCCAAGGAAATACGCTGAAATTTCCTATTCATAGCCTTGGCAATGGAACGACCCAAGGAAGTTTTGCCCACCCCCGGAGGACCTACGAAACAAAGTATCGTCGCCTTTGACTGCGGATTTAATTTTCTCACGCTCAAAAATTCCAAAATCCGGTCTTTTATTTTAGTTAGTCCATAATGGTCGGCGTCAAGCAGTTTTTTGGCTTTGGCGATGTCCAAAATATCTTTTGTGGTCTTTTTCCACGGCAATTCGACAAGCCAGTCCAAATACGTGCGCACGACGTTGGCTTCAGCCGAATCAACACCCATATTCGACAAACGGTACAGTTGTTTTTTCGCTTCCGCTTTCGCTTCTTTGCTGAGCCCTATTTTCTCCAAATTTTCCCGCAGCGTGTCAAGCTCTTCGTCCATATTGGCATTTTCGCCGAGTTCGGAACGTATGGCTTTGATTTGTTCACGTAAATAATAGGTCTTTTGAGCTTTATCCATGCCTTCGCGGGCAATATTTTGAATTTTCGCCTGCAAATCGGCAATTTCGACTTCTTTTAAAAGGTGTTTTATAACAATGTTCAAACGTTCGACAGGGTCTAAACATTCAAGCATGACTTGAGCTTCATCGGCTTTTATCCGCATATTTGACGCTATTAAATCCGCTAATTTTCCGGGTTCGTCAACCTGCATTAAAATCGCCATGATTTCAGCAATAGGCACACCGCGAAGCTGCAGGATTTTTTCGCTGTATTCACGGGCGAGCCGTATCCTTGCCGTAACTTCAGGGTTGATATCGGCGGTTTTTTCCTTGATAAGTTCAATAAATACCTGCGGATATTCCGCTTTGGCGATTTCCCCTAAACATTTGGCACGGCTTATTCCCTGTATGAGGGCTTTGATGTGTCCGTTCGGCAGCTTCACCATCCGCAAAATAAGTCCCACTGTTCCGATAGCGTATAAATCGTTTATTTTCGGTTCATCGACAAAACTGTCTTTCTGTGCGGTGATAAAAATGAATTTAGAGCTGTTATACGCTTTTTCTATAACCGCAATGCCGCTTTCACGCGTTTCGTATATGGGCATGATCATTGAATTGAAAAGCACATTTTCACGTAAAGACAACAGACCGATTTCATGAGGAACTTCATTGAGCAGTGCTTGTTCATTAATAAAAATTTCCTCTTGTTCAGTCGGAACGGAATCTACTATTTTTGTTTCTTTTGCAGCGCTTTTTTTAGGTCTGCCCCTTTTTTTGGGCTTATCTTCGATTTCAAAATTTTCGTCGTCTTTTTTCTTTACCATTACGCTATCCTGTTTTCTATACTATGCTTTTATCATTATCATTGAAAATGATTTCATTTTCATCCAAAAGATGATTGTTTGCCAAACTGATAACTTTTCCGTCAGCAATAATCAAATGGTCTAAAAACCGTATTCCCATTAAATTCATCACCTTTTGAATATGCAAGGTTGTTTCCCTGTCCGCCCAAGAAGCCTTTGTGACGCCTCCCGGATGGTTATGGATAAGAATGAGGGCTGTCGCCTTTTTGGTTATGGCGATTTCAGCTATCATTTTGGGTGAACAAAATGCCGCATCCATTGTTCCTGCATGTACCTTATCAAAACTAAGCAGTCTATTGTTATTGTCAAGTAAGGCAACCCAAATTTCTTCATGACAAAGACCGTCAAGCCTGCACCGGGCAAGCATTGCAATTTCATCCAACGTTACGGATTTCTTATCTTTTATCGGTTCAATAAAATATCTTGCGACAATTTCGCGCAATAAAATAAAAAAAATTTTTGAAGATTCCCCAAAACCTTTGATCGTTTCAAGTTCCGTGGGGTGAGCATTGAGCACGCCCCAAACCGAGCCGAAATGTTTCAGCAATTCCTTTGCCAAGGGTTTGGTGTCGGAACGTTTATGGACATATCCCAAAAGCAGTTCCAAAAGTTCATAGGCTTCCGCTTCCTGCGGATTTTTTAAAATGCGTTCCCTAAGCCTTTGTCTGTGTCCGAGATAGTGTTGTTCGTCAGCGGTCATATCAATTTCCGATATTTTGTGAATAAAGGGTTGATAATTGATGAGTATCTTTTTTATAAATTTTCAGAATATCTTTTATCAATTCTTCAAACGTGTTCAAAGGACTTTTTCTGCCGCTTTTCACGGCAAATTCAGCAAAACATAATAAGGAAATTATTTTTGAAATATTGGTGAACCCCAATCGGACCGCAATATCCGTTTTGGGTTTGATTTGGCTTGACGGCAAAAAAACTTGCTCTTTTGCCTTAATCTTCCATAACAGCCTCATTTCCCGCATCATAAGGGCGATAAACGCGAATAAATAACTGTCTTCAATTTGCCTTGCATCGTTAAAAAGCAGTTTAAAAACTTCGCGGCTGCTACCGGTTTCGATTTTTTTTATCACGTCAAACAAGACCAGTTCTGGCGTATAATTGGTCAGTTGCGCGACTATGGACGGTGAAATTTCGTTTTGTCCGGCTTGTCCCGCAAAAAGGCTGAGTTGTGCCAATATATTATTGATACTGTTATAATCAGGAGATAAAATTTCTTTCAAAATATTCAAAACATCGCTGCTGAGATTGAGATCGTATTTCAATTTCGCTTCATTTTTGATAGTTTGAACAAAATTTTTTTCCGTTATTCCGACAGATTCAAATATCCAGCCTTTTTTTTGTGCAAATTCAAAACATTTCTGCTTTTGAATGACCTGCGGTAATTTTAATTTGCCCTTATCAAGGGCATTGTGGATAAAAAAAACGGAAAAAACATCTGTTCTCGGCTTCGCCAGCGCCAATGAAATTTTTTTCCATTGCTCCAAAGTCAATTCATGGCAATCACGCAGATAGTATATTTTGTTTTTTGTTTCAAAACCGATGGCGTCAAGTCCTGCTAAAAAGGCATTGATTTCATCGGTCCAGACAATATGCCTTTCCGCATTTATCCATGCATCGCCAAAAGAACGTATGTACGTATTCTCAATATGTTCTTTCGCCAGCTGCATATCTGGGCAATGACAAAAATAAAAACCGGCTATTTGCTCCATAACCCCTCTTAAAAATTGTTTTCAAAAGCGTTAAAAGACAAATAAACAAGTTCCTGTAAAATTTCCCGCACGGCTTCCACTTCCGTAATAAGCTGGAAATATTCATAATAAGACAATATGCCTGTGGACCAATTCGTATTTTCACGTATATTTTTAACACGCACTTCCATTTGAATATTAACGGTATTCAGCAACGTGTTATCCTGTTCATCGGTCAGACTGGCGGAAGTATCGAATTTATGCAGAATAATCTCAATATGATAATCCGCTTTTTCGGAAACTTCCCATTTTGCGAGTTTGCGAAAATTCATTTCCGTATGGAATGCGTTTGTGAGGTAATAATTTATCCACGGATACAAGGAAGGGTCTTCAATCTTGGTAATGGCGACAGTACTTGTGCCATTACCGAAAATTGAATTCGGAACGGTTTGCCTTGTTCCGTGAACCTTATACCCGCAAGAGCTCAGGATAAAAAGGGAGCAAATCAATAAACAGAAAAATCTTCTCATATCAATTCGCAACGATATTGACAAGTTTTTGAGGAATGACAATGACTTTTCTCACTGTCAGCCCTTCCAGATGTTTTTGGATATTAGGTTCGTTCAGAGCGAATTGTTCAAGCTCTTCTTTGCCTGCGGAAGAAGGCACATCAATTTTACCGCGTAATTTGCCGTTAATTTGTATCACAATGGTAAGAATGTCTTTTTCCAAAGCATCTTCTTTGTAATGCGGCCAATTTTCGGCACTGACGGTTCCCGCAAAGCCCAAATCGCTCCAAAACTCTTCGCAAACATGGGGAGTAATCGGCGCAAGCAAGGTGATAACGGTTGCCATGGCGGAAGATAAAATCGCTTTGCCGTTTTCTGTTTTTGCAAGTTCGTCTTTTAACGCGTAAGTTTCATTCACAAGTTCCATAATAGCGGCAATGGCGGTATTGAATTGATATCTGCTGCCAATGTCGTCGCTAACTTTTTTCACCGTTGAATGCTCACGCAGACGCAAAGCTTTTGCCGGAGCGGAATCGGCTTGTTCCTTAGTGGACGAACAGGCTTTTACACCATAAATATTCGGGCGCACTTCATGATACAAACGCCATACGCGCTGCAGGAAACGGTAAGAACCTTCAATTCCCGTTTCACTCCAGTCAAAATCCCTTTCAGGAGGGGCGGCAAACAAGCAGAATAAACGGACAGTGTCCGCTCCGTATTGAGCGATCATTTCCGTGGGATCAACGACATTGCCTTTTGATTTGGACATTTTTGAACCGTCTTTGAGCACCATTCCCTGCGTTAAAAGATTGCTGAAAGGTTCATCAATGGATTTCGGCATATACCCTAAATCACGCAAAACTTTCGTAAAGAAACGGGAATACAGCAAGTGCAGAATGGCATGTTCGACGCCGCCGATGTATTGATCGACAGGAAGCCAATATGATAACGCTTTCCCGGAAAAAGGAGCTTCATCGTTTCTGGCGTCCGTATAGCGGGCAAAATACCAGGAAGATTCCACAAAAGTATCCATGGTGTCAGTTTCACGTTTTGCGGGTTTTCCGCATTTCGGACAAGTTGTGTTCACAAAAGCGTCAAAAGTCGGCAAAGGAGAACGTCCGTCCTCATGGGTTTTCACATCAAGAGGAAGAAGAACCGGCAAATCTTCCTGCTTTACTGCCACCATTCCGCAATCTTCGCAGTACACAACAGGAATAGGAGCCCCCCAATAGCGCTGGCGGGAAATATTCCAGTCACGCAGACGGAAATTGACCGTTTTTTTGCCAAAGCCGTTTTTTTCAAGGGCTTCAATAATTTTTCCTTTGCCTTCTTCATTGGATAAACCGGAAAACTCGCCGGAATTTATCATGATTCCGGGTTCCGTGTAGGCACATTCAAGACCGGCGGCGTCATAATCCGCACCGTCTTTTGAAATAACGGCTTTCAACGGGATAGAATATTTCTTGGCAAATTCGAAGTCCCTTTGATCATGGGCGGGAACAGCCATGACGGCACCGGTGCCGTATTCCGCCAAAACAAAGTTGCCAAGCCAAATAGGTATTCTTTCGCCCGTAAAAGGATTGATGGCGTAAGAACCGGTAAAAATACCCTCTTTTTCGTTGGAATCGGATTGACGGGCGATTTTATCCATATTACGGATTTTGGTGATGAAGGCGCGAAGTTCAGCTTCGTTTTCAACACCGGCAATAAGGCTGTCCACAATTGGATGTTCCGGAGCCAAAGTCATAAACGTAACACCGAAAATCGTATCGGGGCGGGTTGTGAAAATTTTGATTTCGCCTTTTCCGTTTTCCAATTTGAAAACGGCTTCAGCGCCTATTGATTTGCCTATCCAGTTATTTTGCATGGATAAAACGCGTTCGGGCCAGCCACCGGATAATTTTTGCAAGTCTGCCAAAAGTTCATCGGCATAATCCGTGATTTTCAAAAACCACTGCGTTAATTCTTTTTGTTCGACAAGAGTGTCGCAGCGCCAGCATTTACCGTCTTCCACCTGCTCGTTGGCAAGAACGGTATGACAGTTCGGACACCAGTTTTGAGGCGCTTTTTTACGGTAGACCAAACCCTTTTCAAGCCACTTTAAGAAAAATTCCTGTTCCCATTTGTAATATTTAGGGTGGCAAGTTGCGACTTCTCTGCGCCAATCGTATGAATATCCTAATCTTTTCAATTGCTTACGCATGTTGTCAATATTGGAATACGTCCATGAACCGGGATGGATATTGTTTTTAATAGCGGCGTTTTCCGCTGGCAGACCAAAAGCATCCCAGCCCATGGGGTGCATGACATTATACCCCTGCATGCGGCGAAAACGCGCAACAACATCACCGATGGAATAGTTCCGCACATGTCCCATGTGAATATTGCCAGAGGGATAGGGGAACATTTCCAAAACATAATATTTTTGACGTGTTTCATCGATTTCACAATTGAAACTGTTATTGTCCACCCAATATTGCTGCCATTTTAATTCAATGGACTCTGCATCATAACGATTTGGCAATGCCATATTATACCTCAACACTTATTTGTTTTCGTTTTTCGATTTTGAATAATTGTCCAAAATACCGTTGATAAAAGCCTGCGAGCGTTCTTCGCCAAAAATTTTATTCAATTCCAGAGCCTCATTGATAGCAACCTTATCGGGAATATCATCCCTGAATTTCATTTCAAAAAGGGCGAGGCGAAGAAGGCAAAGCTCCACTTTTCCCACTCTGTCCAAACGCCATTTCTTGGAATATTGCTGAACAATGAAATCAAGCTCTTTGGAATTTTGCCAAACACCGAGGATAAGTTCCCATGTGAACCCTTCGCAGATATTTTCTTCATCACCTTCTTGGGTCGGAAAATTCTTATAATTGTTTTCAAGGCGCTGAACATCTTGTATTTCGGCAAATTCAAGACCGTAAAGAAATTGAAAGGCTTTAATTCTGGATAAACGGCGCGGAACGCTTTTCGTAGTTTGCATAAATTTCCTGACAGTATGTTATAATTGTTTGAGAACCTGCAAAGTTTCAAGAAGAGCGGAAGCGGCTTCCACACCTTTATTGCCGGCTTTGCTGCCTGAGCGCTCAATAGCTTGTTCCATATTATCGGTGGTTAATAAACCGAAACCGACAGGAATGCCGTATTCGAGCGAAACATGGGCAAGCCCTTTTGTTGTTTCGGCAGCGACAAAATCAAAATGAGGCGTGGCACCGCGGATTACGGCGCCAACGGCGACAATGCCGTCATATTTTTTGCTTTCGGCGAGTTTTTTGGCAACGATAGGCATTTCAAACGCCCCCGGTACCCGAACGATAGTCAAATCATCCTTATCCGCACCGTGCCGGACCAAATAATCGACAGCGCCGCCAATAAGGGAATTTACCATAAAATCATTAAAACGGGAAGCGATAATTGCGATTTTATATCCTTTTGCTTCCATTAATCCTTCAACGGTTTTGATATGGTACATTGCACGCTCCTTTAAAAATCACCGTAATTGCCGTGAATATGCCGGCAGCTATTACCGAATAAGTGACCTAATTTTTCTTTTTTGGTTTGCAGATATTTTTCATTATAAGGACTTGGCAGCAGCTCAAGAGGGATGCGTTCGACTATTTCCAAGCCATACCCTTCAAGCCCGATAATTTTTTTGGGATTATTTGTTAAAATGCGCAGTTTTGACACGCCCAAATCAACAAGAATTTGCGCCCCAAGCCCGTAATCACGCAAATCGGCTTTGAAACCGAGCATATTGTTCGCTTCGACAGTATCCAAGCCTTCATCCTGCAAAGCATAAGCTTTTATTTTATTGGCAAGCCCGATACCGCGCCCCTCCTGACGCATATATAAAATAATTCCGCGTCCTTCTTTTTCGATTTGAGCCATGGCGCTGTGCAGCTGCCCTCCGCAGTCGCAGCGCATGGACGCGAAAACGTCTCCGGTCAGACATTCGCTGTGCACACGGACCAGTACAGGTTCGGGCGTTGTGACATCACCTTTGACCAAAGCAATATGTGTTTGGTTATCCAAAGAATTTTCATAAGCGATAATTTTGAAATCGCCAAAAGCAGTCGGCATGCTCGCTTCCGCGGCACGTTTAACGGCGACTTGTCCTTTTTTCAATCTGTATTGGATAAGGTCCTTAATGGTCGCAATCTTAATATCATGTTCTTTGGAAAATTTTTCCAAATCCGGCATTCTTGACATTGTGCCGTCTTCATTCATGATTTCACAAATAACCGCCGCCGGAGTGAGCCCAGCCAATTTTGCCAAATCAACGCTGCCTTCCGTTTGCCCCGCCCGAATCAACACGCCGCCGTTATTCGCCCTGAGGGGAAAAATATGTCCCGGCGTAACAATATCCCTGGCTTTGCTATTGGGATTGACCGCCGTTAAAATGGTATGCGCCCTGTCAAAAGCGGAAATACCCGTGGTAACTCCCTCTCTGGCTTCAATGGAAACAGTGAAGTTCGTGCCGAATTTCGAGCCGTTTCTTTGTGTCATAAGCGGCAACTCCAATTTATCAGCCATTTCATTCGTCATCGGCAAACAAATAAGCCCTCGGCCGTATTTCGCCATAAAATTAATTATTTCAGGAGTGATAAATTCAGCGGCGATAGTCAAGTCACCTTCATTTTCCCTGTCTTCGTCATCGGCAAGGATAATCATTTTTCCTTGCTTGAAATCTTCAATCGCTTCTTCAGTCTTGCAGATACCCATATTCACCCCTTATGCGAAAAAGCCGTTTTCACGAAGAAAATCTTCGTCAATCGCGCTCTTTTTAGGTTTATTATTTTCTATGAATTGAGAACGAAGTATGTATTTTCCTATCATATCCGTTTCAATATTGATTTTTTGTCCGACACTCCAATCCGCAACGGTTGTTGCTTTCCATGTTTCAGGAATTACGTTTACCGTTAAAAAATCAAAATCGCAAGTATTTACAGTAAGGCTAATTCCGTCAAGGGCGACAGAACCTTTAGGAATGATATATTTTGCCCATTCATCAGAAAAATGTATGCTAACGGCACGGGATTGCCCGATATTTTGAATGGACCGCACGGTGCCCATGGTGTCGACGTGCCCGCTGACCAAATGCCCCCCGAGCCGGCTGCCAAGAGCCAGCGCCCTTTCCATATTCACTTTGCTTTTATTTGCCAGTAAAGAAATATTTGAACAAGCTAAAGTTTCCTCAGAGGCATAGAAACTCAAAATTCCATTTTCAGCCGTTTCAACCGTAAGGCAAGTGCCATTGACAGCGACGGATTCCCCTATTACGGGATTAGGGAACGCAAAACCGGGGCGTATGCCCAGCCGCAAATCTCCGCCCAATCTCCGAACGGAAACAACTTCTCCGATTCCTTCAATCAACCCTGTGAACATGTTTTCTCCATTTTTAAATAAACATGCAAATCACTGCCTATCCGTTCTGTTTTGAATATTTTGAATTTGTATGCTTCCTGCATCGTCTGGACAAAATTTCCGCTAAAAACATTTTTCGCCGTATCGTCGCCCAAAACATAAGGGGCGATGTATACAATCAATATGTCAACAAGCCCTTCTTTGAGCAATGACTGCGCGAGTTTAGCCCCTCCTTCGGAAAAGACATAGGGAGAATAATATTTTTGGTACGCAAGTTCAAATATTTTTTTCAAGTTCAAGCTTTTATTTTCGCTTGTTTCAATGCATTCGAGAAGTATTCCGTGTTCAGCATACTGTTTCACAAGTTCCGGATTTTTCATATCGGTAAAAAAAACAGTGTCTTTTTTTTGATCCAAACAAAAATATCCTGTCTTGCCGCCGGAAAGAGGCGGAAGTCTTTTACTGACAATGAATGCCCTCGGCTGGCTTTCCGTTTGCATATCCCTGACGGTCAGTTTCGGATTGTCTTCAAAAAAAGTGTTTCCTCCGACCATGACGGCGCTATGACTCAGCGCCATGTTTTTCCGCATTTTCATTGTGACTTTTTTGGATTCCGAACCGGAAACGCTGTGACTGTGCCCGGTGGCGGGACCTATTTTACCGTCAAGCGTGCACGCCATTTTCAAAATGCAGAACGAGCGTTTTTCTTTTTGCCAGACAATAAAATCCTCAATCAATTCCAGACATTCATCATGGCATACGCCGGTTACGACATTCACACCC
This sequence comes from Taurinivorans muris, assembly GCF_025232395.1. Classification (GTDB taxonomy): domain Bacteria; phylum Desulfobacterota; class Desulfovibrionia; order Desulfovibrionales; family Desulfovibrionaceae; genus Taurinivorans; species Taurinivorans muris. The sequence goes on along the minus strand of NZ_CP065938.1, from coordinate 543,685 downwards.
TTGGAACGCAAAAAATCAGCGCCGCCGCTTGCATTTGCATTCAAATCCGAACAGCCGACATAAACAGTTTTTATTCCCGCCTCGAAAATAGCCTGTGAGCAAGGCGGAGTTTTGCCAAAATGATTGCACGGTTCCAAAGTCACGTACAAGGAACACTCTTCCATATTGATTTCTTTTTCATATTCAATATGTTGAAATTGCAAAACCTGTTCCTGTAAATACGGATTGGAAAAAGATAGGGAACGGTTTTTGATTTTTTGAAAAAAAATTCCCTTTTTTACCGCATTGGCAAGACATTCGACTTCCGCATGAGCTTTGCCGTATTCCATATGATACCCTTCGGCTATGATGGTATCCTTATGAACCAATACAGCCCCGACACACGGATTGGGTGCGGTTTTATACCTGCCTTTTCCAGCAAGTTCAATGGCGCGCCTCATGAAAAAAGTCTGCATGTTATTTCTTTCTTTCAACCTGTATTAATTCGACGCCCGCTTCTTCAAGCATGGCGAAAGCTAATTCATCGGGATAGGATTCCACATGAAAAATTCTTTTGATACCGCAATTGATAAGCATTTTCGTGCAAATAAAGCAAGGCTGCGTCGTGCAATAAATATCTGCTCCGTCAAGGCTTATGCCGTGCACGGCGCATTGGATGATGACATTTTGTTCAGCATGCAGACCGCGGCAAATCTCATGCCTTTCACCGGAAGGAATATTCATTTTCGCCCGCAGACAGCCCGCATTCAGGCAATGCTCCACTCCGCTCGGCACGCCGTTGTAGCCTGTCGCCAAAATATGTTTGTCTTTCACGGCAACGGCGCCGACTTTTCTTCTGATACACGTTGAGCGTTCCGCAACCATGTAAGCGATATTGATAAAATATTCAGTCCAGGAAATTCTTTCGTCAGCCATATGCTTTTCCTTATTTGGTCAAAGTGTTGATCCGTTCCGCAAGATAATCCGCCTCTTCTTTTGTGGTTTGAAACGAACACATGAAACGGACTTCATTCACAGCGGAGTCTGTGACATAAAAATAAAATTCTTTTGAAAGTTTGGTGATCAAACTTCTGTCCATGCGGACAAATACGGCATTAACACAGGGTTTTTGTACTGAAAGCGCCTTATTACTTTGCAGTTTTTCCGCCAGGTAATATGCCATTTCATTGGCATGGCGCGCATTTTTAAGCCATAAATCGTTTTTAAAAAATTCATTGAATTGTGCGCTCACAAAACGCATCTTGGAAATAAGCTGCAGCGACTGTTTGCGCATGGTCATATAATCCCGTGAAAGCGCTTTATTGAAAAAGACAACGGCTTCGCCGAAAACCAAACCGTTTTTTGAACCGCCGAACGATAAGACATCAACTCCGGCATCTTTCGTTATGGCTTTTATATCACAATCCAACGCCGCCACGGCATTGGCGATGCGGGATCCGTCCATGTGGACCAATAAATCGTTTTCATGGGCGAAGGAGCAAATTTTCCTAATTTCCCCTATGGAGTACAACGTGCCTTTTTCGGTTGATTGCGTAATGGAAACAACTCTCGGACTCACTCTGTGGAACGAGTCTTTGTCGTGCAGAAACGCTGCGATATCTTCTGTTTTAATTTTGCCGTCATAGGATGGAACCGGCAGAAGTTTAGAGCCCGTTATCACTTCCGGCGCTCCGGCTTCTTCCGTATTGATGTGTGAAACATCCGCGCAGATAACCCCCTGCCATGGTCTGAGCATGGCTTTGAGCGCCACGACGTTGGCGCCGGTTCCGCTCAATGTGTAGCAAACAGTGACATCGCCGAAAATCCTGCTGAAAATCTCATCGGATTGGTTACTGAAATCATCCAAGGCGTAAGGAACCGCATACCCTTTGTTCGCATCGGCTATGGCACGCATTATTTCTTCCGAAGCGCCTGCGGTGTTGTCACTGGCAAAAGCTGTAATCATACTATTTCCTCTTTTCGTTATACCGGTTAAAAAAGCTGTGAATAAACCTGTATCGTTTTTTGATAAAAATCTTCCAACGACCAGCCATACAACGCTGTTTCCGTATTTTTGCCGTAAAAATTATTTAAGCACGAGCGCAAAAGCCGTTCCCGATACCCTTTATCCAAACATTTAATAAAAAGTCCCGTCATTTCTGAAATCTGTCCGGCATTAAACAAATATTCATTTTCAAGAATATCAGGCATAACTCCGATACGGGAGCCGATAATTGGGGTATGGCAGGCAATAAGCTCAAAAGCGACGCGGGCTATGGTTTCAGAACCAAGGGACGCGACAACACCAACATCGAGCATGTTCATAAAAGCATTCATATCGGCAAGATAAGAATAAAAATGTATATGTTCCTGTGAAATTCCATGTTCTTTACAAAAGTCTTTCAAATCTTCTATGGTAAAATCGCAATCCAAACCGGCGACAAGTAAATGGAGATTTTTGCAGGCTGATTCAGATTGCCCGGCTGCCTTGTGAAAAGCAAGAATTGTTTCATGAAAACCTTTTATGGCATCTAATCTGCCGATAATGCCAAGCAAAACATCATCTTCTTTAAAACCGTATCGGGTTTTGAATGCATTTTGGTTTTCTTTTTGCGGAAAAAACTTTTTTGTTTCAACCCCGCCTAAAATGGTATGAATTTTATTTTCAGGCACATGCAAATTTTTATGAAAATATTCCGACATATCGGAATTTGTCGTAATGATGGCGTCCGCAACCGAATTATGCAAAAATTTATTGATGAAATTTTCGCTCGGCTTTCTTTGATCGCCGCGTGTGCGGATAAGCTTATACCCGTATACTTTTTTTAAGAAAGAAAAAAGATAAAACGCTTCCCCACGGTGACAGTTGACGATATCAGGTCTAAATTCCCTGCAAAGTTTTGAAAATCCCCGATACGAAGCATAAATATCCGCAGGTGAAAAAGAATTTAAAGGAAGCTCCGTATAATCGATACCCAACTCTTCCAACTTTTGAATGCCTAAACTATTCGGAATAGTGACAAGAATACTTTCATGCCCGTGTTCATTAAGTATTTTTGTTAAATAGAGTGCATACCAAAAGGTTGCATTATACCATTTACAATTGATTATTTGTATAGTCCGCATATCGTATCACTTTAGGGTATTGATTAAAAATATGCCAAAATACAAAAAAAAGCAATAATAAATGCAGGAAGAAAATTTAATTAAAAAGCAAACGGGCGAAAGTTTTTGCATCACCGATGGCGTTTGAAATTCTGGAACCTTCGTTCGGTTGGTGATAATTGGGAATAGCGCTTGACCAAACAGCAACCGGAATACCTAAACTCCGTATTTTACAGCCGACAGTCGCACCGCCGACTCCGCCGGTTTTGCACATAAGTCCGTATGTTTCAAAAATCGCTTTTTTAAGTTTTTGCACAACTTCGGCATCCGCATTTGTTTCCGGAGAACTCTCCTCCAAATTGTCAACGGAAATTTGTATGGAAACAGAATGCTTCCTTTCAATTTCCGCACTTAATTCCCGTACCTTGCCGATAACGGTTTGCGTGTCATGCTCCGGCAATATCCTGCAATCCAAATAAAAAATTTCTTTTCCGGAAATGGTGTTGACATTGGGAACATTTTCAGTATGGCGTGTCGGTACAATCGTTGTCCTTGTCGGTGAAAAAAGTTCATTTCTTTCTGTAAAGAAATCTTCTATTTTCTTTATTTGCAAGACCATATCGCTCATAGCCACAAATGCGTTAATGCCTTCATCGGGTGTTGAACCATGGCATTGCCTGCCTTCAATTTCAATTTTCAGCCATAAGACGCCTTTTTCGCCGATTTCAATTAAATTTCCTTCTTTTGTTCCAAAATCAGGCACCAGCACCAAATCATCTTTTTTAATAAGATTTGGATTTTCTTTTAAAACGTGATTGATACCGAACGTATTTCGTGTTTCTTCATCGGAAACCAGCAAAAGAGCAAAACTCAAATCAGGCTCATAGGAATTTTTGACAAGCTCGTGCAAGATAAGAAGTCCCGAAACAATGGCCTGCTGATTGTCTTCCACCCCGCGGCCTCTGATGATATCACTGTCATCTTCGTCAAGCACAGCCTCAAAAGGAGAAGTCTTCCATAAACTTTCGTTTCCCGGAGGCACAACATCCATGTGTCCGACAATCCAAAGCGTTTTTTCCGATTTTCCCTTATGTCTTATCACCATATTGGGACGGATTTTGCTCGGAACCCGCTCATCAGCGGCATCATAGTGTTCAATGGCGTTTACGCCCCAGGAACGAACCAATTTTTCTATCCATTCGGCTTTATGAAATTCACCGATTCCCCCTTCATTGGGACCGAAAGCCGGAAATCTCGTCATCGACTGCTGTAAAAAAATCACCTCGTCACGGGCAGCTGACAAGGCAGACAATATTTTCTCTTTCATGACATTTCCTTTTGAATACATTGGTAAAAAAAAAGCCCTCAGCGAGGGCTTAGAAAAAATGTTCGGTCTATTAACGACCTTTTGCAGCACGTTTAGAAGCTTTAAGTGGGTTAACTTTAGCTTTTGCAACAACTTCAACTTTAATGTGGGTTGCAAAATTGCATCTTCCAAGAGTCCACTTCTTAGAAGGAATAGCATAACTACTGCAAAATTCTTGACCTTCAAATGTGCGAATACGATCACAACCATTGCATTGTTCGGTAATAGGTTGCAAAAGAACACCGTTCAATTCAACACCATTTGCGGTTTTTACAGCACCTTCTAAGTTTTTTCCAGGTGTACTCATTATGACCTCCATAGTCCTTGACACATATTTCTATATTATTAAATTTTGTTGTGATTTTCTTAATACAACACAGTCTTTTCACTTGCTTTTGAAATAAAGTCAAGCGATTTTTTGGAAAAATTTAAATTTTCTTTAAAAAGAACGGCTTGACTAATGCCAAATCATTGCTACCATAAAAACAACCGAATAAAAAGGATTGCGATATGTCAACGTTCAGAACAAACAAAAAGCTCATCCGCACATGGTTTGAAAACAATATAATTGATGATACAAATTACTTGCCTCCCGAGTTGATGGAAGTTCCGGAAATGGAAGTCATCAACGCCCTTTTCGCCTGCCTGCCGCAGGAAAAGAATATTGCGGACAAAGCAGCCCTGGCAATAGGGATAAGCATTGCCAAACTTTTTGAAAAAGATAAGGAACAAGCGCAAATTTGCATGCGCCGTTTTATGTGGCACATGAATGAAGAATCCGGCAATATCGGCTGGGGTATTCCCCTTGCCTTCGCCCAAAGCCTGGCGCATAGCGAAAAACTTGCGAAAATTTATGGAAATGTGCTTATTTCCTATATTCACGACAAAGAAGGCGACAGCAATTTTTGCGACCATGCTCCCCTGCGCCTGACATGTTATGAAGCTGTCGGCATTTTTGCAAAAGCGATGCCTGAATATAAGGAAAAAATTATCAGTATCATTGAAAATCAAAAAGAAGACGATATTGCCTGCCAAAGCATAAGCCAGAAAATTCTGCAAGAATTAAAACAATAAAAAGGACTTTCCATGCAAGAATATGCAAAACGTTTTTTAGGTTCGGAAGTGGAAGCGAAAAATGCGGAGAATTGTTTTTATCATATCATTCCGGTTCCTTATGAAGCAAGCGTAAGCTATGGCGGGGGAACGGCAAAAGGTCCCGACGCAATTCTTGACGCCTCTGACCAATTGGAACTTTTCAACGGGCATAGCTCTCCCGGAGAAAGAGGAATTTTCACCCATATTCCTGTTGACTGCGGAAAATCTGCCGAAGTTGTCATGGAAAATATTTACCAGGCGGTCAAAAATGTTCTTGCTCTTAAAAAATTTCCCATTTTGCTTGGCGGCGAACACAGCATTACCTATGGCGCGTTAAAAGCGCTCAAGGAAGAATATGGAAATTTCGGTATTGTGCAGTTTGACGCGCACGCCGATTTACGCAATGAATATTCCGGAACGAAATGGAGCCATGCAAGTGTTATGCGGCGTGCTGTCGACGATTTGGGTCTGCCTCTTGTGCAGCTGGGCAACAGGGCATATTGTTTGGAAGAATATGAAGCAAGAAAAAAACACCGTGTTGTCAGCTGGGACGCTGAATATTTATGCCAAAACGCCATTCCTGAAAATCTTCTTCCAAAGAATTTTCCGGATAAAGTTTTTATCACCTTTGATGTGGACGGTTTGGACCCTTCCGTCATTCCGGATACGGGAACGCCCGTTGCCGGCGGATTGCAATGGTATCAAGCTCTCAACTTGGCAAAAAAAGCGGTTGAAAACAGAACGCTCATCGGTTTTGATGTTGTTGAACTTGCCCCACGTGAAGACAGCGTTCTTTCCGATTTTATCACAGCGCAGCTTACTTACGCGCTCATGGATTTGGTTTAAAATATGAATCGACGGCGTTGGATTAACTGCTGAACTTTCTCAGTGCTCAAAAGGTATTTGATTTACAGTTAAGGCGTTTTTAAACGGATTTGCCAATCTCACTTCGTTGACAAACCGCTCCTAAATTTTGTTCCATTTAGTCTTATCATGCGTAACTATATAATATTTTTCAACTGATACGGTAATTAGCTTCCGCGTTCATAACGTCTGTTTCCTTAAAATTCTGTTTCTTTCAGAATAAATTTAACAATCTTATGTCTGAAAATTTTTCGTATCTCACCAGCAAAGCTGGTATGTTTTGTGTTGAAACGGCAATAAAAAAAGGATTGAACATGTCAATCCTTTCAATAGTTTTATGCTCTATTTTCCAATATTACAAAAAAAAGCCGAGCCTGTGCTATACAAAAAGAATTTCCGCTTTTTTGCGCGGGGGGATATTTCTGTATTTTGTTTTTTGATAACCGATCATAAGTCCCGCTTCAACAATATCCGTATCTTTAAGCCCTAAAAATTCATTGATAGGCGCGTATTGTCTTGCAACACCGATAGCAAACCCCGCCCAGCACGTTCCAATGCCCATGCTTGGCAGCAATAATTCCAAATAGCTCGCGGCAATGGTACAGTCAATTGTGCCGAAACGTTCACCGATTTCCTTATCGCAGTATGCAAAAATTACGCAAGTCGCCCCGCGGAAAATGGGATCTTCCCCGTGTTCATGGCTTGCGACCATTCGCTTCGCGGAGGGTATGCTTCGCATGAAATCTATAACCAAATCAGCTAATTGACGGACTTTTTTCTTGCCGTTGATAACGACCCATTTTACATATTGCTTATTTTTGGACGTTGGGGCGAAACGCACGATATCAAGGGCTTTTTCAATATCTTCATTGGGAATAGGGCTTTCTTTATATTGTCGCACGGAACGGCGCAGTTGTATCATATTTTTAAGCGTGTCAAAAGAAGGATAACAACCTGAAATGCTTTCTCCTTTTTCCACATTGTCATTGATTTCAAGAGAGATGGCTCCCTTGGGACAAACAGCAATGCACTGCCCGCAGGAAATGCAGGTTAAACTTCCCTTACGGCTGAGAACGGCTTTATTTTCACCATTCAATTCAATACATTCGCAAGGACAAATATTGATACAAAGTTTATCTCCGCAGCAAAGATTTTCATTAATGCTTACAGCCATAATTTCCTCTCTAAAGTAATTCAAGCACACGAAATGCAACAGGTTTGCAATTTAAAATTTTTGTCGCTTCTATTTCCTGCAATGCATTTTTCATTGCTTCAACCGTTGTTTCATGGGTCATAAAAACCAGCGGCACGCCGTTTTCCTGTTTCTTCTTTTGAATGACTTGGGCAATGCTGATAGAATGTTTTGCAAAAATTCCCGCTATGTCACGCAAAACCCCTACGGTATCATGCACCATAAGCCGCAAATACCATGATGAAACGGAATCTTCGGGTTTAGCCATTGAAGCGAGGGGTAATTTTTGCATGACGTAACCGGTACTGTCGTAAATATCTTTCATAAGCGACATGATATCACCAAGAACAGCACTTGCGGTCGGCAGGCTTCCGGCCCCGAGCCCATGCAAAAACAGAGAACCGACAGCATTGCCGTTGATATGAATGGCGTTGAATGCGCCGTCAACCCTTGCGAGCATTGCAGACGAAGGAATAAGTACCGGACTGACGGCAGCTTCTATCTCATCATGGGTGCGTCCTGCCTGCCCCAGCAATTTTATGGAATATCCGAGGCTTCGCGCGAAAGCAATATCCATGGCGCTGATATTGCGGATACCTTGCACGGAAAGCTTTTCATAAGGATAATGAACGCCCCATGCAAGACGGATAAGTAATTTGAGCTTATGGGCGGCATCAAATCCGTCAATGTCAAGAGTCGGATCAGCCTCGGCAAATCCGAGTTTTTGTGCCATTTTCAAAGCCTCGTCAAACTCGGTGCCATGTGAAGACATTTCCGATAAAATATAATTGCTCGTACCGTTTAAAATACCGAAAATCGTTTCAATTTTATTTCCCGCCAAGCTGTCTTTTATTGTCTGAACAACGGGAATAGCACCTGCAACGCTTGCTTCGTACGCTAAGAAGAGATTTTTTTCTTCCGCAAGGGCGAAAAGCTCTTCGCCTTTTTCGGCAAGAAGCGCTTTATTTGCCGTTACGACAGATTTTCCGTTTTCTAAAGCTTTCTTTATAAGTGTTCCTGCCAAAGTCGTTCCGCCGATTAATTCAACTATCACTTGAACCTCAGGATCTTCCGCCATAAGAAGAGGATCATTGATAAGCTGCGCCTCTTTCGGAATTTCTCTCTTGACATCGATATTACGAACGGCAACATATTTGACAAAGATTTTTTTTCCGGTTCTCTGTTCTATTTCAGCCGCATTGTTTTTTAATAACTGCACCAGCCCGGAGCCGACAGTGCCAAGCCCGGCCAAGCCAATTACAAGATCTTTTGAAACAGCCATAGTATCCTATCTTTATAATTAATGTATCTGTGCAATGTATATCAAAATAAAACGAATGTCTACTTTCGGATAAAGATTATAAAAAAAGCCACGTATGTGGCTTTCGATTATTTTTTCCCAAGGGGAATGAGCAATATCTGCAAGGTGCGGCCTTCAACGTTTTGTTCTGCTTCGACCTTGGCGAGATCTTTCGTATTTTCGACAATGCGGTCTAAAATCGCTTGTCCACGGCTTTTATGAACAATTTCCCGTCCTCTAAAAAACACAGTGACTTTACAGCGATCACCATCTTCCAAGAAACGGCGGATATGGCGAAGTTTTGTTTCATAATCGTGATCATCTGTTTTGGGGCGGATTTTAATTTCTTTAATCTGAACAACAGTTTGGTTTTTCTTTTGTTCTTTTTTCTTTTGCTGCTGTTCGTATTTGAATTTACCAAAATCCATGATACGGCAAACAGGCGGATCTGCCGTCGCGGCAACTTCCACAAGGTCAAGACCATGTTCTTTTGCAAGATCTATCGCTTCTTGTTTTGAAAGAATACCAATTTGTTCCCCTTCCGCACCGATAACTCGAACTTCACGAGCTCGGATTTGTTCATTGCGTCTTGTGCCGTCTTGCTGAGGCACTTCACGACGTGGTTTCATGTTAGGCGAAGCTATAGCTCATTCCTCCAGTTTTAAATGGTTTGTCATTATCGTCACGGATGGTTTTAATAGTTTCGTCAAGTGATTGCAAACCTAAGTTTTCCCCCGTGCGAAGGCGAATATTTACGCCACCTTCTTCAACTTCCTTATCCCCGATGACGAGAATAAAAGGTATCTTTGCAAGCTGGGCTTCACGTACTTTAAAGCCAAGTTTTTCATTTCTCGTATCAGCTTCGACGCGTATTCCGGCAGCTTGTAATTTTTTCACGGCCTCTCTCGTAAAATCAAGCTGGGCGTCGGTAACATTTAAAATTCTTGCCTGAACCGGCGCAAGCCAGGTCGGGAATGCGCCTGTATAGTGTTCCGTAAGCACTCCGATAAAACGTTCCAAAGAACCCAAAATCGCGCGGTGCACCATAACGGGTCTATGTCTTTCGCCGTCTTGTCCGACATATTCGATTTGAAAGCGTTCCGGCAAGTTGAAATCGACCTGAATGGTTGAAAGCTGCCATTCACGTCCGATAGCGTCGGTAACTTTAATATCTATTTTAGGTCCGTAAAAAGCACCGTCACCTTCATTGATTTGATACTCTTTTCCTTCTTTCTTCACAGCTTGGATAAGAGCCTGCGTGGAAAGTTCCCATGCTTCGTCAGTGCCTATGCTGTCTTTCGGACGGGTTGAAATGAATAATTTGTAACTGAACCCGAACAGAGCCATTAAGTCGGCGGAAAAGTTCATGATATTGATAATTTCATCTTCCAATTGCTCAGGGGTGCAAATGATATGCGCATCATCCTGAGTGAATTGGCGGACACGCAAAAGCCCGTGCAACGCGCCGCTCATCTCATGTCTGTGCACAAGCCCGAGTTCAAACATGCGGACAGGCAGTTCCTTATAGCTATGCAAGCTGTTGTTGTACATAAGAAGATGCCCGACACAGTTCATAGGCTTGACCCCATGGACGGCGTTTTCAATTTCGGTGAAATACATGTTTTGGCGGTAATGGTCGTAATGCCCAGATTTCTCCCACAATTCCTTACGCATGATTTGCGGGCCCTGCACAAGCTCATAGCCCCGTTTCAAATGCTCGCGGCGTAAAAAATCTTCCAATATGGTTCTGAGCATCATGCCCTTCGGCAGCCAAAATGCCATGCCTGGGGCGACATCGTCGTAAAACGTGAAAAGTCCGAGTTCTTTTCCAAGTTTCCGATGGTCTCGCTTTTTCGCTTCTTCAAGTCTGTTCAGATAGGTTTTCAATTCTTTTTCATCAGCAAAAGCGGTTCCGTAAATACGGGAAAGCATAGGATTTTTTTCATCACCGCGCCAATAAGCCCCTGCAACGGACATAAGTTTAAAAGCCTTTGCAAAGGAAGTGTTGGGAATATGCGGTCCGCGGCAAAGATCGATGAAATCGCCTTGTTTATATAAAGAAACCGTATCGGCTTCAATTTCTGAAATGATTTCAGCTTTGTACAGCTCACCTTTTTTCTTGAAAAATTCTATTGCATCATTTTTGGACATGACGGAACGTTCAAAAGGCAAATTCCGTTCCGCTATGGCATGCATTTCCTTTTCAATATTTTCAAAGTCGGCGGGAGTAAAAGGACGTTCCGCATCAAAATCATAATAAAAGCCATTTTCAATGGAAGGTCCGATGGTTACCTTTGTGTTGGGAAAAAGTTTTTGCACGGCTTGCGCCATGATATGGGAAACCGAATGGCGTAAAATCTGCAATCCTTCTTCACTGTCGGCGGTTACGGGGGTTATGGCTGTTGTGTGGGCTGGTACCGTCTGAGATAAGTCAAGCAATGTTTCGCCGTTGATTTTGGCGGCTATGCAGGTTTTAAATTTTTTTCCGGAAAGATTTTCCTTCAGCACATCAAAAATAAGGGCATTTTCTCCGACTTCAATCTCTTTTTCATCAAGCGCGATTTTCATACCAAACTCCACTGCAAAAAACTGATATAAGAAAAGGAGGTCTAGCCCCCTTTTCTCATTTATATGGTAGGCATGAGCAGACTTGAACTGCTGACCCCTTCCGTGTCAAGGAAGTGCTCTACCCCTGAGCCACACGCCTATATTAACAATTGATAGCCACTTATAATAAAAATACTTTGCACCGTCAAGTTTTTTTTTTGCTATTTTTTATAAAAAAAGAATTTCGTTTTTTTATAAAAAAAGGCTTCCGAAGAAGCCTTTCCATTAATATCTGTAATGATCGGGTTTATATGGTCCGTCAACAGCGACACCGATATAATCCGCTTGGTCCTGTCTTAATGTGGTCAGTTTCACTCCAAGACGGGCAAGGTGCAGTCTTGCGACTTCCTCGTCAAGCTTTTTAGGCAAAGTATACACTTTTGTTTCAAGCTTTTTGCTTGCAAGCTCAAGTTGGGCGACCACCTGGTTGGTGAAGGAGTTGGACATGACAAAACTTGGGTGGCCTGTTGCACAGCCTAAGTTCACAAGTCTGCCTTCAGCAAGAATGATGATTGATTTTCCGCCGGGCAAAGTCCATTTATCCACTTGAGGCTTGATTTGCATTTTTTTGCTGTTTGATTTGCTTTCAAGCCATGCCATATCGATTTCATTGTCAAAGTGTCCGATATTGCAAACAATGGCTTCGTCTTTCATGTTGCTCATGTGTTCACCGGTAATGACATGGTAATTGCCTGTGGCTGTAACAAAAATATCGGCAAGCGGAAGAGCGTCCTCAACGGTTACGACTTCATACCCTTCCATTGCCGCCTGCAATGCGCAAATAGGATCAATTTCAGTTACCAGAACTCTCGCGCCAAGCCCGCGCATGGACTGCGCACAGCCTTTGCCCACATCTCCGTAACCACAAACGCAGACAACTTTACCCGCCATCATGATGTCGGTAGCGCGTTTGATACCGTCCGCCAAAGATTCACGGCAGCCGTAAAGGTTATCGAATTTTGATTTGGTTACGGCATCATTCACGTTGATTGCCGGGAATAAGAGTTTTCCTTCTTTTTCCATTTGATATAAACGGTGCACGCCCGTTGTGGTTTCTTCGGAAACGCCGCGGATAGCGGGAACAATTTTATGCCAGCGTTTGGTATCGTTCTTATAGGCGAGTTTCAAGCGTTCCATAATGCATTCTTCTTCCTTGCTGCCGCATTTCTTATCCAAGAAACTTGGGTCGTTTTCCGCTTGAATGCCGTAATGGATAAGAAGCGTGGCGTCGCCGCCGTCATCGACGATGAGATTGGGACCGGAACCGTCAGGCCATGTCAAAGCCATTTCTGTACACCACCAATACTCTTCCAATGTTTCGCCTTTCCAAGCGAAAACTTTTGCATAGCCTTGTTCGGCAATGGCAGCCGCCGCATGGTCTTGGGTCGAAAAAATGTTGCAGGAAGCCCAGCGGATATCGGCACCCAGTTCATATAAGGTTTTGATAAGCATAGCAGTTTGGATTGTCATATGCAAAGAACCTGTGATTTTAAAACCTTTCAAAGGTTTTTCCTTGCCGTAACGGGAAATGAGTTCCATAAGCCCGGGCATTTCCCTTTCTGACAACTGCATTTCTTTTTTTCCAAATTCAGCAAGGCTCATATCAGCAACTTTATAAGCCAAATTATAATCCAATTCTTTTGCCGCCATTTTTTTTCTCCTATGATTTTTGTGCAATGAGTAAATGTAACTGTAAACCCATTTTCACTTTTTGTGTTTCATATTGAATAATTTTAAAACCCAGTTCCTGCATGTAATTTTCCAAACTTTCCTTGGAAAATCCGAGCCATCTGTCCCCGTAATTGCTGCGCATTTTTTCTTCCTTGTGCTGCAAAAAATCACTGATGAACAAAATCCCTTTGGGAGCGAGCACGCGCTCGATTTCCGAAAGTGCGATTTTAGGTTCCGACAAATGATGCAACACCAGATTGATACAAGCGAAACTCGCTTCGTTATCACGCAAAGGCAAGTGATCAAGTTCTCCGATTCTCAAAGATAAGCGGGAAAGCTTCGCGATATTGTCCGTAAAACGTCTTCTTGCCAAATCAAGCATTTTTTGCGAACCGTCAACCCCGATAACGCTTCCGCTTGCTTCAAGTAGCTTGTCAAGAACCTCTCCTGTTCCGCAGCCCAAATCAACCGCAATGTCACAATCGGCAGGAACAGATTTCTGCACTTCCAAAGGCAGAGAAAACGCACCCAGCACCTCTTTGTTCAATTCATCCCAATCATCCGCGATACTATTGAAAAATTGCCTTGTTTTTATGGCGCGTTCCTCGATGATACGGGAAGCGACATCCAAATCATTTTGTATATCTTTGGAAAGGTATGAAAAAATCGAAGAAAGAAACTCCTTGTTTTCCCCTTCTTCAACCGCTTTATAAAAAACCCATAAGCCGTCGCGTCTGGCTTGCAGCAATCCTGCATCGGACAAAATTTTTAAATGGCGTGAAACACGCGACTGTCCCATGTTCAAAAGACCGACAAGCTCATTGACGGACAACTCGTAGTGCCATAGGATATAAGCCAAACGCAGTCTTGTGTCATCGGCTAATGCTTTGATATTTTTCAAAATATCATTACTTTTCATACCAACCCTTTTTATAAAGCAAAAGTGTTGATTGTTTATATTCAAATATCCTTATACAGTCAAGTTAAATATATCAATTTTTTTTGATATAATTCTTTATTTCTTGCGGAATAAAACAAAATAAGCTATATTCGGAATATGAAAACAGCAGTTGCGGTCAGCGGCGGCATAGACAGTCTTTATGCCCTTATCAAATTGCAGGAACAAGGTCATGATGTTTTTGCTCTGCACGCACGTTTTATTGAAACCGAATATGATGTTGTCCCGCAATTGCGCGAAGCCTGCGAAATTTTAAATATTCCTTTCCATTGCATTGATTTAAAAAAAGCATTCAATAAGGAAGTCATATTCCCTTTTTTTGATTACTATAAAAATGCCAGAACGCCAAACCCCTGCGCTTTCTGCAATAAAAGCATGAAATTCGGTGAATTGCTGAAAAAAGCGAAGGAATTGGGAGCGGAAAAGCTCGCCACGGGGCATTATGCCAAACTTTCCCTTTTTGAAAATTCTTTAACGCAAGATTACGGATACTGCATTCGGTGCGCCGATGACGAAAAAAAAGACCAAAGCTATTTCTTGGCTCTGACACCGATAGAAAATTTACGTTTCGCCCTTTTTCCTTTAGCCGACAAAATCAAAGAAGACATAAAAAAAGAAATTCTTGAAAAAAAAATTGCCGTTCCCTGTCCGAAAGAAAGCCAGGAAGTATGCTTTGTTCCCCATGATGATTACCGAAGCTTTCTGACAGCCTGCGGGCAAAAATTCGGCTTTGACACACAAGGTTCCGGTGACATTTTCTATCTTGACGAAAAAACGAAAGAAACAATGAAAATCGCCCGGCACAAAGGGCTTTGGGCGTATACGGAAGGACAAAGAAAAGGGCTTGGCATTGCATGGTCGGAACCTCTTTATGTCATAAAACGCGATATGCGGACCAATATTCTTTATGTCGGAAACAAAGAAGCCGTGCAAACGAAATTCGCAGCCGCGAACAACATTAATTTTCTTGTTCCGCCGTATTTATGGAGCGGACAACTCTATGCGCGAACACGCTTTCGGGAAAAACAAAGCGCTTGCAAAGTTTATTTGCAAAACATTAAAGAAAAACTTGAAATTTCAATTCAAAACCCGGAAAATACCAGGGCGATTATTGATAACATCCATATTCTGCAAGATGAAAAAACACGTCTTTTTGTTGAATTTACAGAAGAAAAGCAAATTTATGCTTCCGGACAGGTGCTTGCCGTTTATGATGAGAGCGGTTTTTTGCTTGCCGGCGGTATTTTAATTTAATACAGCTTCATTCGGCATGTTTTAAAAATGGCATACGATTTTAGCTTGAAACAACGGTTAACAATCCTTATTCGGTTTTGGTGAATAATTTTCCGCGCATGACAGCGCTTTTTCCGTAACGTTCCCGCAGCGTGTCAAGGGTTGCGTCCAAATGGTTGCGCCTGATTTCCAAATTTTCCCTTTGTTCTTCTTGCTTATCGGCAAATGTCAAGAGTGAAAGCTGTTTATTTTCCTTATCGTCACCAAAACAGGATACGCCGATTCCGATAAGCCGGACAGCCTTTGCCAAGGGCAATTCATCAAGCAATATGCAGGCGTTTTCAAAAATGGTATCTGTCGCATTGGTTCTTTTTTCAAGTGTCAATTGTCTGGTAATTTGTTTAAAATCGGCGAATTTCACTTTTACGGTGATTGTCCTGCCTTTCAAATTATCTTTCCTAAGCCGCGTTCCTATGCGTTCGGCATGGATAAGCAACCATTTTTTCAAAATTTTCTTATCATAAACATTTTCGCTCAATGTTGTTTCCGCGCTTTCGGATTTTTTCACCGTATACGGTTCAACTTCCCGCGTATCAATGCCGCTTGCCCGTTCAAAAAGCATTATTCCGGCTTTTCCGAACTTTTTTTCCAAAAAAATCTTATCCAATTGTAAAACATCGGCGCACTTTTTTATCCCTAGTTTTTTTAATTCCTCCAGAAACTTTTTTCCAACCCCCGGAATTTTTGATATGGAGAGTTCACTCAAAAAACCGGGCATTGTTTCATTGGTGATAATGAAAATGCCATTGGGCTTATTTTCATCGGAAGCGATTTTTGCCAAAAACTTAATCGGGGCGATTCCAATGGAACAGGTCAGCCCGTTTGTCTTCACATGAATTTCTTTTTGAATTTTTTGCGCAATTTCCACAGGCGGACCGAACAGGTTATATAAACCGGTAATATCAAGATAGGCTTCATCAACGGAAGCCATTTCAACCAAGGGGGAATAGCTTTGCAAAATTTCATGGATTTGTTTCGATACTTCTCTGTAAACTCTGCCGCGCTGGGAAATAAAAATCCCCTGCGGACATTTTCTTTTAGCCTCGAAAATAGGCATGGCTGAACGAACACCGAAACGCCGGGCTTCATAAGAACAAGTGGAAACCACCCCTCTTGCCTGCCCGCCGACGATAATCGGCTTATTTCTGTATTCCGGATTGTCGCGCTGTTCGATGGACGCAAAAAACGCGTCCATGTCAACATGCAAAATATATCGTTCATCTGCCATAGTTCACCTGAAACACTAACTATCACAGATTGTTTTCAGAAAAAAGCCATTTTTTCCCGTTGAAAAATATCCGTGACATATGAAATGATTTAAGCTATATTAATCACAATGTCACCTTTTGTGAGGATTGAGAAATTGGCAAAAATAAAAACGCAAAAATGGGATATTGAAGATTCAGCCGAATTATACGGTATCCGCAACTGGAGCGCCGGATATTTCGACATTAACCAGCAGGGTGAAGTCACCATAAAACCTTACGGCGTCAAAGGCGGTCCGGCTATAAGCGTCGCAACAATCATTCAGGAAATAAAAGAACGCGGTTATAATATGCCCGTGCTTTTGCGTATTGAAAACATACTTGATTCGCAAATTTCACTTTTGCACCATTGCTTTCATGATGCGATTGTCCAACTTGGCTATAAAGGCGAATACCGGGGCGTTTTTCCGATTAAAGTAAATCAGCAGCAGCAAGTTGTCGAAGAAATCGCCGATTTCGGAAAAAGTTTTCACCATGGATTGGAAGTCGGTTCCAAAGCGGAACTTATTGCCGCCGTTTCTCAAGTTAAAAGCAGAAAAGCTTGTCTTATCTGCAACGGATACAAAGACGAGGAATTTATCAACCTGGGGCTGCATGCGATGCGCCTTGGCTATAATTGCATTTTCGTATTGGAAATGCCCGGAGAATTGGATACAATTTTGGAATGTGCAAAAACGCTGAATGTCGTTCCTCAAATCGGCGTGCGCGTCAAACTCAGCACCAAGGCAACGACGGGACACTGGGCGGAATCCGGGGGCGAACGTTCGTCTTTCGGCTTGACTTCCGCACAAATCATCGATGTTGTCGATACGCTGAAAGCAAATAACATGCTCGACTGCCTGAAACTTTTGCATTATCATTTAGGCTCGCAAATACCCAATATCCGCGATATCCGTTCCGCCGTCATGGAAGCGGCAAGAATTTACGCAGGACTTGTGCAGGAAGGGGCAGCCATGGGTTATATCGACCTTGGCGGCGGACTTGCCGTGGATTACGACGGTTCACACACCAATTATGTAAGCTCCCGCAACTATTCGCTGAATGAATACTGCACCGACGTTGTGGAATCCGTCATGACGATTATGGATGAGCAAAATACCCCCCACCCGCATATTGTTACGGAATCAGGACGCGCCACGGTTGCGTACTATTCGATTTTGCTTTTCAACATCTTGGATGTCAGTCTTATTGAAATCGGAAATCTGCCGGAAAAATTGCCGGAAGACACCCCCGAACCGATTGTCAATTTAAAAGAAGCGCTTGAAAACGTTAATATCAGAAGCCTGCAGGAATGTTATAACGACGCACTGTATTATTATGACGAAGTCCGCCAGCTTTTTGTCACCGGACGGGCGACGCTCAGGCAAAGAACCTTGGCGGAACGGTATTATTGGGCAATCATGCGTTCCATTGCGGAAGAAAAAGACAAACTTAAAACCGTTCCCAAAGAACTGCATGAGATCAATTCAAAATTAGCCGATATTTATTATTGCAATTTCAGCGTATTCCAATCACTTCCAGATTCATGGGCTATTGACCAAGTATTTCCCATCATGCCTGTCCACCGCCTGAACGAATATCCGGATCGGCGCGGGATTTTATCGGACATGACTTGCGACAGCGACGGAAGAATCAATAATTTCATTGATACGCAAGGTATGAAAAACACGTTGGAACTTCATTCCTTAAAAAACGGTGAAGAATATTATTTGGGAGCATTTTTGGTTGGTGCATACCAAGAAACGCTGGGGGATCTGCACAATCTCTTAGGAGATACCAATGTCGTTTCCATTCGTGTGCAGGAGGACGGAACCTATGAATTTGTCCGCGAAATCAGCGGGGATTCCATTTCCGACATTTTAGCCTATGTCGAATACGAACCCAGAAGAATTTTGGAAAATATCAGACATAATGCGGAAAGAGCCGTCAGAAATAAAACCATTACTCCCGCAGAACGTTTTTCCATTATGCAGGCTTTTGAAAATGGCATGCGCGGTTATACGTATTTTGAAAGATAAACCCCTAAAAGGAGAATAATATGGCAAGAGTTTTAATCATCGGCGCAGGTGGTGTAAGTTCTGTTGTCGTGCATAAATGCGCACAAGCTAACGATGTTTTTACAGAAATCCATTTGGCGAGCCGCACAAAAGCCAAATGCGACGCAATTGCCGAATCTGTAAAAAAACGCTATGGCGTAACTGTTCATACGGCATCCGTTGACGCTGATAATGTTTCAGAACTTGTTGCTTTAATTAATAAAGTCAAACCAGTAATGGTTATCAATGTCGCACTGCCGTATCAAGACCTTACCATTATGGACGCCTGCCTCGAATGCAATGTCCATTACCTTGATACTGCCAATTACGAACCAATCGACCTTGCGAAATTTGAATATAAATGGCAATGGGCTTATCAGGACAAATTCAAAGAAAAAGGCTTGATGGCGCTTTTGGGCAGCGGTTTCGACCCCGGTGTTACGAACGTATTTTGCGCCTATGGACAAAAACATTTGCTTGATGAAATACATGTGCTCGATATTATTGACGCCAATGCCGGCGACCACGGCCTGCCTTTTGCAACGAACTTCAATCCGGAAATCAATATTCGTGAAGTCACCGCCCGCGGACGGTATTGGGAACGCGGAGAATGGGTTGAAACCGACCCGCTTTCCTGGAAAATGAGCTTTGATTTTCCTGACGGAATCGGACCTAAAAACTGTTATCTCATGTATCACGAAGAATTGGAATCCCTTGTGCAAAATCTTAAAGGTATCCGCCGCGCAAGATTTTGGATGACATTCTCCGACAATTACCTCAACCACTTAAAAGTATTCGGCGGCGTCGGCTTACTCGGCATTGAACCTATCGAATACAAAGGGCAGTCCATAGTGCCTATCCAATTTTTGTCAAAATTGCTTCCGGACCCCGCAAGCCTCGGACCTTTGACAAAGGGTAAAACCTGTATCGGCTGCGTAATGCAAGGTATTAAAAACGGTCAGGAAAAAACGTATTATGTCTATAATATCTGCCAGCACGAAGACTGCTATGAAGAATTGGGCTCCCAAGCGATTTCCTATACCACCGGCGTACCTGCCATGATCGGCGCCATGATGATGGTTACGGGCAAATGGATGAAAGCCGGCGTTTGGAACATGGAACAAATGGATCCGGATCCGTTTATGGAACAGCTCAATAAATTCGGCTTGCCTTGGCAAGTTGCCGAATTGCCGAACAAATAATTTATAAAATATAAAAAGCCTTACAAATGTGAGGCTTTTTATATAATGATTATTTTTTGCAGAAAAAACATATGAAAAATTGTTTTTTCTGCTTTTTTATGATTTTTTTAATTAACACAATATGTTATAAGCGCAGTAAAACAATTCCGCACATTAAAAGCGCAATACCCAAAAATGCGCTTTTATGCATTCTTTGCCCAAGCAATACCCAACCGGACAAACTTGTGCCTAAAATTCCAAAACAGCCCCATAACGCATACGCAACAGCCAAATCCAAATCCTTTACCGCAATGGAAAGAAAACCAAAAGCCACAGCAACGCAAAACAAGGCTGTGACCCCTAAGGTTTTTCTTTTAAAACCGTTTGATTTTGCCAATAAGATATTGGCGATAATATCCAATAAAGCGGCGCATAACACCAATAAAACAGAAAAGGAAAAAATATTTGCAAACATAAAATCTCCATTAATGGGTATCTGTTCCGAAGTGCACTAAAAAACCGCCGCTAAGAACACAAACAAGTCCAAGTCCTTTAATAAGATCAAGATTTTCGCCTAAAACGGTTACGGAAAAAGATACAATAAAAACCAAGCCCAAGGCGTCCCATAAGGCAAAGGCAACGCCGACAGGCAATGCGGTTACGGCTTTCGCAAGGCTGAAATACGAGCAGGCTATGCACGCCCACATAATTGCAAGTCCAAGTTCTGACCCGAAAGAAAATTGCCATGAATGGGAAACTTTCATTATCGAAGTGCCGACAACTTCAAATAAAATAGAAAGCAATAAAAAAAGCCAATGCAGCCAAGTAACGTTGACAGACATACGATACTCCTTAAAAAAATGTTAAAAAGGAATACCGCTCTAAAATAAGGTAAAAAGAGCTAAAAATAAAAATGAACGATGTAAAATCCGCACAAAACCATTCATATCATAAATTCAATAAAATTTTCTGCGCCTGCAAAGAAACGGAACTTGCCTGCAGCGCTTCCCCGGAACAAGAACAATTTTCTTTTTTATAGCCGATGATTTCCTGCAAGATTTGCTCTGCGTGTTCTATATGTTCCACCCAGCAGGTACATGCTCCGTAAAGCATAAGTCCTGCGGATTCCAATGGTCCGCGTATTCCCAAAACAGGTTTTTGCAAACCGTAAGCAATGCCCACCTCAACTCCGGCGTCTTGTCCGGATGTTCCCAAATAAATAATGAAATCAGCCTGCTTACAGGATTCGGCACAAAAAGAAAAGACTTCTCCTCCATGATCGGTATCCATCCATTCACGCCGTTTTGCGGCATTCAACCCTTCAGGCGGAGTCGCTTTAAGCGTCCAATCCAAAATTTCATATCCCATTTGCCGCATGCTTTTTGCAAGCAAACGCACCGCATGGATGTTTTTAAACGAAGAGGCTATATAGACTTTTAACATTGTGCGGCTAACCAAACTTTCAATTCGTCCAATTGGTTTTTAACAGAAACAGGACCTGTTCCGCCGCTGGCGTTACGCCGTTTTACAGCCGTAAAATAATCTAAAACCACATAAACATCATCGGTCACCTGAATATGATAAGGGTCGCATAAATGATTAAAATCCTGCAATGATAACTCTTCCAAGCCGACTCCCCTATCCTCGGCAAGGGCGACAGCCCGTCCGGTGATATGATGGGCTTCTCTGAACGGTATTCCTTTTGTCACAAGATAATCAGCCAATTCCGTCGCATTTAAAAAGCCCGCTTTCAAAGCTTTTTCCATTTTATCAGCTCTGAACCGTATGCCTTGAAGCATTTCCGCCATAATGCTCAAAGAAGTCCGCACGGTTTTATCCGTATCCATAAAAGGAATTTTATCTTCCTGCAAATCACGGTTATACGTAAGTGGCAAACCTTTGAGGGTAGTCAATAAATTCATTAAATTTCCATAGGTGCGTCCGGTTTTTCCCCGCATGATTTCCGCGACATCCGGATTTTTCTTTTGGGGCATGATGGAAGAACCGGTTGAATGGGCGTCGGATAAATAAATGAACGCAAACTGCGGATTAGCCCACCAAATCAGTTCTTCGCAAAAACGTGACAAATGCATCATGATCACCGACCCTGTAAAAAGGGCTTCCAGAACATAGTCACGGTCAGCAACGGTATCCATGCTGTTTTTAAAGACACCATACATATTCAGCTGTTCGGCAACCGATTGGGGATTAAGATTATACGTTGTTCCCGCAAGAGCCGCGGCTCCCAAAGGACTGATCCTCGCGCGCCTTTCACAGGCGCAAATCCTTTCAGCGTCGCGTTTAAACATCCAAGCATAGGCAAGCAGATGATGAGCAAGGCTCACCGGCTGTGCCGGCTGCATGTGCGTACATCCCGGAAGCAATACGCCTTGGTTTTCTTCCGCTTTGTCAACCAAAACCGCAATCAGATTTTTTGCAAGCTCTTCCCATAAACGCAGGCAATCGGAAGTATAAAGACGCAAATCAAGGCAGCACTGGTCGTTTCTGCTTCTTCCCGTATGCAGTTTTTTTCCGACTTCGCCCACAAGTTCCGTAAGACGTGTTTCAATATTCATATGCACATCTTCAAGTTCTTGTTTCCACACAAGTTTTCCGCTTTCAATTTCTTCAAGAACACGATCAAGACCGCTGCATAATATTTCAGCCTCTTCCTTCGTCAAGATACCTTGTTCCGCAAGCATGACCGCATGGGCTTTCGAACCCATGATGTCTTGTTTATACATTTTCGTATCAAAGGAAATTGATTCGGTATATGCTTCAACTTTTTTCGAAGTTGCTTCTTTAAAACGCCCGCCCCAAGGTTTTTCCTGTGCTGCCATAATTATTCCCCATAGGTTAAAAATCCCCCATATTTGCATACAGGGGATTAACAATATCAAAAAACAAAATTAATATCTTTTTACACGGTCGGCATAACCGCGGATACGAAGGCTTTGCAAACGGATAAAGCCCGCGGCGTCCTTATGGTCATAAGTAGCGCATTCTTCAAACGTCGCAAGGTCTTGACAATAAAGGCTGTTTGGTGAAAAACGGCCGACCGGCCATGCCATGCCCTTGTACAATTTTAAACGGACTTCGCCTGATACGCCTTCTTGGGTTTTATCAATAAGAGCTTGCATGGCTTCTCTTTCGGGAGAGAACCAAAAACCATTGTAAATCGCGGAAGCATAACGGGGCAAAATTGTTGCGCGTGTCGCAAGCGCTTCACGGTCAAGGCAGATGCCTTCCAAATCCTGGTGGGCGATATAAAGGACTGTTCCGGCAGGAGTTTCATAAACACCGCGGGATTTCATGCCCACAAAACGGTTTTCAACCATATCGAGGCGTCCGATACCATGCTTGCCGGCGATTTTATTGAGGCTGAGCATAATATCCATAGGCTTCATAAACGTACCGTTTATAGCGACAGCGTCCCCTTTTTCAAAAGTGATTGTGATGTATTCCGGTTCATTCGGCGCTTGTTCCACAGGCACGGTCATGATATGTGATTCCGGTTCAGGTTCTGTCCATGGATCTTCAAGTTCGCCGCCTTCAAAGGAGCAATGAAGCATATTTCTGTCAATGCTGTAATGCTTGCTGCTTGAAGTAAGCGGAATGCCATGTTTTTCTGCAAATTCAGTAAGGGCGGTTCTTGACATTAAATCCCATTCACGCCAAGGAGCAATGACTTTGAGTTCAGGAGCCAAAGCGTTTATTGACAATTCAAAACGGACTTGGTCATTGCCTTTGCCGGTCGCACCGTGGGCAATAGCTGCTGCGCCTTCTTTTTTTGCAATTTCAACAAGACGTTTTGCAATGAGAGGACGGGCGACAGAAGTTCCCAAAAGATACCTGCCTTCATATAACGCACAGGAACGGAGCATAGGGAAAATATAATCACGGGCAAATTCTTCTCTCAAATCTTCGATATATGCTTTGGTCGCACCGGTCTTCAGCGCTTTTGGTTCAACACCGTCCAAATCATCTTCCTGACCCAAATCAGCGGTAACAGTGATCACTTCATAATCATGGGCGACTTGAAGCCATTTTAAAATAACCGATGTGTCCAAGCCACCGGAATAAGCAAGAATAACTTTTTGTTTACCTGCCATTATATTCTCCTCCAAAGGGTTTACTTGATTATTTCCATAAAATATTATTTAATGCATTTGTGAATAATACGGTTTTCTTTTAAAAATGTAAAGAATTAACAAGCGGTTCCCTAGAGTTTTTTATGAAAACAGAAATTTACGCCAGCCCTTACCGGACATACCGGACCAAACAAAATAGTCCTGAAAATCATGCTGATGAACAGCATGTTCAAATTATTGTCGAAGAAACAGATTTATTCATCACGCTGACAAAAGATATAGACAAAACCGAAATAATCAAATTCTGTACAAAAGAAATTCAAGAAATTCGCAGTATTATAAAGTTTTGGATAAAACTTTATCCTGAAATCCAACACAGTTTGGAACCAATTCAATGCCCGCCGGATGCTCCGCTTTGTATCGCTGAAATGTGCAAGGCAAGCAGTTTCGCCCATGTCGGCCCTTTCGCCTGCATTGCCGGAATGATTGCCCAATTCATTGCGGCAAAAATCCATTTTTATTTGCAGGAAAAACAATTATGTTCCGATGTCATTGTTGAAAATGGCGGAGATATTTATTTATATTCAAGTAAAGAAAGAATTGTCGGCATACTGGCAAATCCAAAAGAAGAATGCATGCTTGGCTTAAGGTTTGCCAAAGAACAATTTCCCCTAGCTGTTTGTTCCTCTTCCGCAGCAATAGGACACAGCTTAAGTTTCGGACAAGGCGATTTATCCGTGGTGATAGCCAAAAATGCCAGTTTGGCGGACGCCCTTGCGACAAGCTATGGCAATGTATTAAAATCAGCGAAAGAAATCAGTACGGTTTTGACCCAGGCACAAAAAGACTCCCGTATTGCAATACAGGACAACCCTTTTTCTGGAGCAAAAGAAAAACACGGTGTATTAGGTGTTTTTCTGCAAATTGATGAAAAAATCGGAGCTTGGGGAAGTATTGAACTGGCGGCGATACGATAAGTTTATAGTAATTACAAAAAATTAAACGACAAAAAGTCCCATGTGGGACTTCGTGTCAGGAATGTACGAAAAAAATTAAGCTTTTTCGATTGCGTTCACAGCTTTAGCTAAACGAGAAACTTTACGTGCAGCTTTTTTCCAGTGAATAACGCCTTTGCTTGCGCTTTTGTCAAGAGCAACAGTAGCGCCTTTAAGAGCTTGTTCGGCAGCAGCTTTGTCACCGTTCATAATTGCGGTACGAACGTCTTTTACGAGATTTTTCATACGGGTACGTGCGGCACGGTTGCGGGCATTACGTTTAATGCTTTGTTTATGACGCTTAATAGCTGATTTATGATCAGCCACGAAATCCTCCAAAAAAACGGAATCATATCCATTTAATGTTATATGTTCTCATGTGAAAAATTTATGTATACATAATAAGCAAGATTGTCAAGCAATTAATGTTTTAAAACAATCCTGCAACACCGCTTCATATTTGCAGGTTTGCAAAATCAGCCATACGGTTCATACGGCTCATAACCGCAAAAAGCATATTCATACGGTTTTGCCGTACATTCTTATCTTCCGCCATAACCATGACGCTTTCAAAGAAGGCGTCTACAAGAGGGCGAAGCTTAGCCATGGCGTCCATGACGGGCATGAAATTATTATTGGCAAAATTGGTATCGAATACGTCGGAAAAAGCTTTAATGCCTTTATCAAGTTCTTTTTCCGCGTCACTTTCCAATAAAGACGAATCATACGCACAGGACAAAGAATGTTCGGCTTTCGCCAAAATATTGGTCATACGTTTCAAAACCTGCGCGTTTTCAGTAAAATCTTCTTTACGCATAAACGCTTTCAACGTATTTAAACGCTTTTCGGTTGCCCAGACATTATCCGCTTCAAGGTTTCCGTCGGTATCCCTGCCATTCATGACAGCGTCCACAACAAGGGTCTCGCTGCCTTCGCCGACGAAATAATGTTTTAAGCGGGCTTGGCAAAATTCAAGAAGTTTTTCAAGGGTTTCTCCTTTGGAAAATTTCCATTTAATATCATCCGCATAAAAAGAATACGCTTTTTCAAAAAGTTCTGAAAGCGGAATTTCATAACCGAACTCAAGCAAAATCCTTGCGATACCCAAAGCCGCCCGTCGTAAAGCATAAGGGTCTGCCGTACCGGTCGGAATATTGCCAAGTCCGAAGCAACCGACCAAGGTATCGGCCTTGTCAGCCATTGAAAGGCAAGCACCCAAATCACTCATGGGCAAAAGGCTGTTTGGTCCCGTTGGCAAATACTGCTCGGTCAAAGCCATGGCGAAAGGCGGTTCC
The DNA here is from genome assembly GCF_025232395.1 of Taurinivorans muris. Lineage (GTDB taxonomy): Bacteria > Desulfobacterota > Desulfovibrionia > Desulfovibrionales > Desulfovibrionaceae > Taurinivorans > Taurinivorans muris. The sequence goes on along the minus strand of NZ_CP065938.1, from coordinate 517,392 downwards.
CATCCCTCTTTCAAAGCATAAATGCTGCCCATGGTTCCCTGCAGGGTATCAAACTCTCCAACCATTTTTGACATAAGGTCTGCTTTACACCAACGACCGGCACGCTGCGCAAGAAGTACTCCGTTATCCAAATGGTCCCCGCCTGCAAGCCCTACTTTTTCACCAAGCCAGCCGCAAAGCTGTTCCAAACGGCGGCTCTTGTCTCCCATTGAGCCAAGAGGACCAAGGAAAATAACTGAATCAAGCATGGGTACCCATTTTTCAAAACTGTCCTTCAAGTCTTCTTTCCAGTAAAAACGGGCATCTTCAAGTCTTGCACGCACAACTCTTTCCCAGCCTGCACGCACAACTTCAATATCTTCCGGATCAATATTGAGAACAGTCAGGAATTTATTCAAAAGTTTCCTGTCCTGCCCTTGAATACCAAAGCATTTTTGGTGATGTTCGATGGTTGTCAAAATAACTTCTTTCGGTAGCTCAAGGAAGCTTTCGTCAAAACTGCAAATAACAGGCACAGGCTTTTCCACCAAACCCTGCACTTCGTCAAGCAAATCGTTTTTCCAAATGATTTTCGCCCCTTCTTTGAGTTCGGCAACCAAGGTGTTTGCCATATCGATAATATATTGGCGGCGTTTGACGGAATCACAGACAATTCGGCTTTTTTCATAAAGCACTTCTTCCAGATCGTCAGCATGTCCGATAACGAAAGGACCGAAACCATGCACCCTATGCCCGTACGTTTGATTGGATGAAACAACATCTCCGACTTTAAAAACAATGGGTAAATGGTCAAGCATAGCCAAAACCCATTGTAATGGGCGGGCATAGGCAAACGTTTCCTCACCCCAGCGCATACGTTTCGGAAATGGAAGCGCGGCAATAATTTGTGGGCAAATTTCCTGCAAAACTTCTTCGGCTTTTTTACCGCCGCTTTTTTTATTGACAGAAATGTATTCGCCCTTTTCCGTTTGCGTGCGGACAATATCTTTTTCTTCAGCGCCTTGCCCGCGAATAAATCCTTGTCCTGCCTTGGACAGGTTTCCGTCTTTATCATAAGCGATGTTTACGGCAGGACCAATAATATTTTCTTCAAGTATCGGTTGAACTTTTTCGAGGTCATATATATGCACGATAGCCCTGCGCGGCGTACTGCGGGTTTCAATTTTTTCAAAACCCAAGCGGTTTTCTTTTAAAAGGGCTGTAAAACGTTCCGCCAATTCCTTTTCCGTAGTTTGCAAAAAACGTGCGGGGATTTCTTCGGTTCCGATCTCTAAAACAAAATGGCTCATATCTTCCTCACAAATTACTTATTGATTTTATTGAGTAACGGATAATTTAAAGATTTACGCTGTTCGACATAAAGCCGTGAAATTCCGGACGCCAACGCTCTGACTCTGCCGATATATCCTGCTCGTTCGGTAATGGAAATTGCATTGCGGGCATCAAGCAAATTGAACGTATGGGAGCATTTCATGCAGTAATCGTATGCCGGAAGAGGCAAGCCAAGCTCGATAAGGCGGCTGCATTCAGCTTCAAAATCGTTGAAATGCCGCAAATGCATTTCAGCGTCGCTTTCCTCGAAATTGTAGCGTGATTGCTCGACTTCGTTTTGATGATATACCTGCCCGTATGTCACTTCATCATTCCACATGATATCATATACGGAATCCTTACCTTGAAGATACATGGTCAACCGTTCCAATCCATAGGTGATTTCAACACTGATCGGACTTAAATCAATACCGCCCACTTGCTGGAAGTAGGTGAACTGCGTCACTTCCATACCGTTGAGCCACACTTCCCAGCCGAGCCCCCAGGCGCCGAGAGTCGGAGATTCCCAGTCATCTTCAACAAAGCGGATATCATGTTTGGCAGGGTCAAGGTTCAAAGCCCTCAAACTGCCAAGATACAATTCTTGAATATTTTTAGGCGATGGTTTCAAAATAACCTGAAATTGAAAATAATGCTGCAAACGGTTCGGATTATCCCCGTAGCGACCGTCCGTCGGACGGCGGGAGGGCTCAACATAAGCGGTTTTCCAAGGCTCAGGTCCTAAAACCCTGAGAAATGTCGACGGATTGAACGTACCGGCGCCGCATTCGATATCAAAAGGCTGCACGACAGCACAGCCTTGCTGCGCCCAATATTGTTGCAAAGTAAAAATAACGTCTTGAAAATTCATATCTAACTCCTCAATAACCCTATCTCAAACCACACTAGGCAAAACTTCGGCGGAAAGAACCGTCATTCCATTCCAGCCCGACATGATAACGGATATGGGCATCAATTATTCTTCCCAATTCTCTGAAAATTGCAGAATCTGCAGCATGCAGCACCCAATATTCAGGTGAATATTCTTGAATATCGGATAAAATGTCAAGTGTTTCCCTTGAAGCGTTTAATCCCATAGCGCCTAAAGGCTTGCAGGATAAACACGTAAAATATCCTTCGGAAACCAAAAATACGGAATTTTTTTCTAAAATTTTTCCGCATTTGGGACAAATCTTAGGATCAAGCAAATACCCTTGCTCGGCGACAATCCGCAGGCGAAACAGTATGGGCAGCATGGCGAAAGCGTTTTCAACGGAATTGAGCAAATGCAGCATGGATTTCGTCAGTAAAAAAATCTTTTCACTGTCTTCCGGACTGACTCCAAGCGCTTCCACAAACCGTATGCAATTTGCCGCCATGCCCTGCCGTTTGAAATCCGTACGCAGTCTTTGATATTGTTCCAGCAAGGTCGTTTCCTGCAAATTTAAAAACTGTCCGTTTTTAGAACTCGCCATTCTTGCCGCAATGGTATTATAACTGTCCAAACACCCGCTGAACCTCCGCCTGCTTCTGCTTCCGCCGAAAGCAAAAGCTGTGGTAATACCGTGATTCCGCGTTAAAAGTTTCACCCATAAATCTGTTTCACGGAATTTTCCAATCCGCAAAACAATGCCGTTATCAATAAATTCCACACAAAACCCGAATCAGTCAAGCTGCATGGCCCGTTTCAAAGCAACCGTTCCGGTCCTGGCGATTTCTTTTATGCCGAAACGTCCAAGCAAATTCAGAATGGCTTGCAGCTTATCGTACGTTCCCGTCGCTTCTATGGTAAATTCATTAATGCTGACATCGACAACCTTGCAGCGGAAAATATCCACAATACGCAAAATTTCCTCGCGCTTCGTTTCTTCCGCGTTGACTTTCACAAGCATCATTTCCCGCTCAACATGGGTATGGTCGATAAAATCAACGACTTTGATAACAATGACAAGTTTGCGCAATTGTTTGATGATTTGTTCAACAATCAGCTCGTCCCCATAGGTGGTGACGGTCATATGCGAAACACCTTCCTCAAGAGCGGGTGCGACGTTCAGTGATTCAATATTAAATCCGCGTCCGCTGAAAAGCCCGGCAACACGGGAAAGCACCCCCGGTTCATTTTCCACTAAAATAGATAACACTCTGCGCATAACAACTCCTAAACCAAAAGCATATCATCAAGGGACGCACCTGCCGGCACCATGGGATAAACGTTTTCTTCACGTTCAACGATAACATCGATAATAGTCGCATTGCCGGAGGTGAGGGCTTTTGGCAAAACCGTTTTCAATTCATCATTATTTGTAATCCTATAACCGTCAGCACCATAAGCTTCCGCCAATTTCACAAAATCAGGCTGCGCCTCCATATTGGTATGGGCGTAATTTTTCTCATAAAAAAATTCCTGCCATTGCCGGACCATACCCATATATTGATTGTTCAAAATCAGAATTTTTACCGGCAAACGGTTTGCCACGGCAGTCATAAGTTCCTGAATGTTCATTTGAATGGAAGCGTCGCCCGCAACATCGATAACGGTTTTATCGGGATAGGCTATTTGCGCCCCGATAGCGGCGGGAAGCCCATACCCCATAGTGCCAAGCCCGCCGGAAGTGATAAGGGTTCTCGGCTCTTTAAACGCCAGAAATTGAGCCGCCCACATCTGGTTTTGCCCGACTTCAGTGGTAATGATATATTCATCGTTTAAAATATAGCGTACAGCTTCCAAAACCTGCTGAGGACGCAAAGCATTTTTTTGCGCATGGTAAAAAAGCGGATGGGCTTTTTTCCAGCCATACAAAACGTCCAGCCAAGACTGGTGCTTCTCTTTGAAATCTATCGGCTCATTTTCGAGCTTGGTCGCCATGATTTCGCTCAACTCCTCAAGAGCCGGATAAATATGTCCGACAACCGGCACGTCAACTTCGACATTTTTGCGGATAGAGGTCGGATCAATATCAATATGAACAATTTTAGCCTTTTTGCCGAATTTATCCAAGCGTCCTGTGACGCGGTCATCAAAACGGCAGCCAACGGCAAGAATCAAATCGGCATTGCTGACGGCTTTATTTGCCGTATACGTGCCGTGCATGCCAAGCATGCCGAGATAAAGCGTATCCGCCGTGCTTACCGCCCCAAGCCCCATGAGCGTACAGGTCACGGGTATCTGATACGTGGAAACAAAATAGCGCAACAGCTTGCTTGCATTGGAGGAAATCACCCCGCCCCCTGCAATGACAACCGGGCTTTCCGCTTTGCAGACCAAATCGGCAACCCGCCGCAGCTGATTGAGATTAGGCTTGTATGTAGGATTATACGTACGCATGCGCACTTCTTCAGGCCAGATGAACTTTGTTTTTCTTGTCATTAAATCTTTAGGAAAATCAACCAAAACAGGTCCGGGACGTCCGGAACGTGCCAAATGAAAGGCTTCACGTATAATTCTTGGCAGCTGCGCCAAGTCTTTCACCAGATAATTATGCTTGGTGCATGGACGGGTGATGCCGACAATATCGACTTCCTGAAAAGCGTCATTGCCGATCAAATGGGTGTGCACCTGCCCTGTGATAAGCACCATGGGAATGGAATCGGCATATGCCGTCGCAAGCCCGGTAACCGTATTGGTAGCCCCCGGACCGCTTGTCGCAATGCAAACCCCGACATTGCCGGAAGCTCTCGCATACCCGTCAGCGGCATGGGCGGCTCCCTGTTCATGGCGAACCAAGACATGGCGGATTTCAGGATGATTTCTCATTTCATGGTATAAATCAAGGACAGCTCCGCCGGGATAGCCAAAAACAACGTCAACCCCTTCGCGCTTCAAACATTCCATCAATATTGCTGCACCTGTCAATTCCATACTGTACCTCGGAAGCCAAAAATTAAAAACATTAGATTTGCCAAATTGTTAAGATGTTACTATGCCAAAAGACATAAAAAAAAACAACACTTTTTTTTAGAAGTGTTGTTTTTACATAGTTCAATATTTTTAGAGAGTTACAATAATTTTAAGCCTTATTTTCAATTAAGCTCAATAAATTTGTTTTCACATCCAATTTTTCTTTTTTCAAAGTTTTCAATTCAACTTCTTCAGCAGGAATGCGGTGTGGCTTTTCTTCCAATTTTTGAATGATTTTCTTTAATTCTGAGTGTTTTTCATATAATTCTTTCACTTGAGCATCAGTTTTAGCCAATTCCTCAATTTTTTTAATTTCATCTGCTTGCATAGCGCACTCCTTTAAAATGTTTATTTTATACCTTTAAGGTTATTGCCAAATCATAAAGACTGCCAATGATTATTCCGTCAAAAAGCTGAAGAAAAATAATAAGCAAAACAGGGGATAAATCAAGCCCTCCGATCATCACGAACGGAAAGAATTTTCTAATCCTGTATAAGACCGGTTCTGTTAACGTATTGATGATCCGCACAATGGGATTATACGGGTCGGCATTGACCCATGAAAGAATGCAGGAAATAAAAATCACGAACGAATATATCGTGATAAGCGAACCGGCTATTCCCGCAACCGTTAACAAAATATTACCTAAAACGAACATATATCCTCCGAGTAAGCACTCAATTAGATAATAATCATTTTTTCAGCAACCGTCAATACGGAAAATAAATTATTCACATAAACAACGTAAACTCTTTATTCCCAATGAAAACAAAATATCCGCCTTATTCGGGGGACAGATTTCGACAACAACCCCGACTCCGAAAACGCCATGCTCCACAAAATCATCCTTTTTAACCAAAAGATCCATGGAATACGGTTTAGCATTGCCGGAATAGCTGACCATTCTGTCTTTCCATTTCGCCTGCATTTCTTCCAAGGCTTTTAAATTCGCTTTTTCGGACTTTGAACCGGCGACTTTCGCCGTATCGGAACTTTTTTCTTTCAAATTGGAAATCTTAGCGCTTCTTTGGGAAGATTCCTTAACCGCCATCGAACGCGCTTCGCCTGCCCTTACCCGAACGGGCTTTGCCTGCGCTTCTTCTTTTTTCTTTGCGGGAGGATAATATTTATGCACGCTGCCGCAAGCGCAACATTCAACTTTCGCAATTTCACCACCGAGCATTGAAACAACAACATGCCCCATAAGATCTTTACAACGTGTGCAACGGGCTTCAATCCTTTGACCAACAGCAACTGCCATATTTTTTCCTCACCTTTGTTTGCAATATTTTTCAGTATACGGATATTTTCAGGGAAAGACAATAAATTTATTTTGCATTCGGCTGATTTCCTTTGCAAAAAAGCCTTTCCATGAGATTGCAGAATTCATAAAGAAAAACACCTAAAAAGCAAAGGCTTAAAATGCCGATGAACATGGGAAGCATGTCCCCTCTGCCCCATGAGTCCATGATAAGAAAGCCGAGCCCCTCACGGGTTGCGAAGGATTCCGCCATAAACAAAACGGCGATGGCTGTTCCGGATGCTATCCTAAGAGCGGTCAACGCGGAAGGAAGTGCGGAAGGAATGAGCAAATGCACGAGTTTTGCCATACGAAAATGCTGTTTTGGCGTCCCTTTGACATGCAAAGGCAGGAGCGATTGAAAAGATTCGAAATATTTTTTATCCAAGTTCAAAACGCTGGCGCGGGTTACAACGATAATTTGATAGGAAACAGTCAGAACAATAAGGAATATTCTTGAAAAATCACCGATACCCAAGATTAAAAAGAAAAGAGGAAGCAAAACGATTTTAGGAACAGGATAGGTTAAAAACAAAAAAGGAGAAAAGAAACTGTCAAACCGTTTTTTATAGCCCATATAAATACCAAGAGGAAAAGCCGCTAAAAAAGAAATCGCAAGAGCGGTGCAAACTCTGTAAGAACTTATGAAAAAATGCCCCCAAAATTCTTTTGTCCGCAAATAATCGAAAGAAAAAAACAGAACGTTTAAAGGCTTCGGCAAAATATATTCTCCAAAGCAAAGCGCTCCGATATGCCAAAAAACTCCAATCACAAAAAGCGTAAGCAAATATTTGCATAATTGTTTTAAATTTTCCATACTACTCTTGCAGCGAATGATGAATAATTTTACAGAGTTCGAAATATTCTTTTTTATCGCGGATATTTTCTTCCGCAAAATACGGATTGTCATATAGGGTATATTGAGAAACATCTTCAGAAGAAAATTTCGACAAAGACAAAATATTTCCTCCCAAGTATACGGCTTCGCCCACACTGTGCGTCACAAGCACAAAAGTGAATTGGTATTTTTTCCATAAGGATAAGATCAAATTTTGCAAATTTTCACGGTTGATAGCGTCCACGCTGGAAAGTGGTTCGTCAAGCAAAATGATTTCAGGCTTGGAAATCAAAGCCCGTCCGAGGGCGAGCCTTTGCTTTTGCCCTCCTGACAATTCACAGGGATAACGTTTTTCAAGCCCCGATAAATCAAGCTCCTGCAACATCAGCGCCACATGTTCCTGAATACGTTCCTTATCCATTTTTGCAATCTGCAAAGGAAGCATAAGGTTCTCCCTGGCATTTTTCCACGGAAACAGCCCATATTCCTGCAATACATAGGAAAGTCTGGGCATTCTTCCATATTCTTCGATAAAAGATTTGCCTTGCGGCGTGACAAATTCCACAACACCGCTCTGATACTCCTGTAACTGCGCCAAAACAGACAGGAGCGTACTTTTCCCGCAGCCGGATTTTCCGATGACGGAAAGGCTTTTCCCTGCACAGACGGAAAAAGAAAGTTCATTCAATACAGGTTGTTCCCCAAATGTTTTACACAATGAACGGACATGTATTCCTGTTTGGTATTGGTCAGCAGTTGAAGAAACCGTACGAGTCATGTCAAAACTGCGGCAACAAATCGTTTGCGCTTGGTTTGGCTGAAATGAGCTTTCTCTCAAAAAGCCATGTGAAATACAGGTCCAATTCCTGTTCGGTCGGAAGATGGCACGGCGTATTGTTCTTGTCGAAACTGAGCATGACATACGTATCTTTCACATCAGGGGACAATAATTTGTATTTTAACATCGTTTCTTTATATTTCAAAGGATCGGCATTGATTAAATCAGCACATTCATCAAGAGCTTTGCGGAAACTATCATACCGTTCTTTCGTAAGTCTGTTTTGAGCGAAACTTATGACAGCCAAAGGAAGTTTCAAATTCGTATCATCAAGCAAAACCGTCGCCCCTCGCGATTCAAGGGTTGAAACAAGCGGCTCCGGCAAAAGAGCGGAGTCAATCTGTCCCGCCATGAGAAGCTGCAAACGCATCGCAATGGAACGGATATCATTGCGCTCCACAAAAGTATCATTCAAATTTCTGCTTATTAAAAACTGCGTCAACAAAAAATCGACAATGGTATCTTTTGCGATTGCAACAGATTTTCCCCGCAGTTCTTCCAAGCTTGAAATGTTTTTTTTAGGGGAAACAACCAGGGCGAAATGCCTTTGGGTCGGACGGGCGTAAGAAGTAGTGGCGATGATTGTTTGCGGTGTTCCGCTTAAATGTTGAAGCGCAGCATTGATAATGCAGGTGAAATACCCGTCAATAGCTCCGCTCCGCATGGCGGCTCCAAGTTCAATGGCACTTTGAAACGGAATAATTTCAACATTCAGCCCGTATTTTTCAAAAATTTTTTCTTCAACTCCTACGTAAAGCAAAAGGGAATCGGAAGCGGGCATCGAGCCTATTTTTATCGTGTTTTCCGCAAAAGCGGAAAAAGGAAACAAAAAAACGAAACTTAAAAAAATGAAAATATTTTTCATAAAATCCTCCCTTTGAGAGTATACAAAAGTTTATTTACAATGCCAATAAAAAAGTATACTCAAAACGAAAGCTTTTATAAACATCATCACAGGACACGTTATGAAAAGAATTTGCATGCATGTGCTCATGGTTTTGGCGCTGTTTTTCCCTTTTTCCGGTTTTGCCCAAGAAAAGAACATGGTTGACAACGAAATGAAATTCCAAGAAATTGATAATGATTTGGAAGCGATGATCGGGCAAATGCTCATGTTCGGCATGCGCGGGCAAAGTCTTGCCGAAGATGTTGAAATACGCAAAATGCTTGAGCAAGGAAAAGCAGGCGGCATTATTTTATTTTATACGCATGGCAATATCGTGCCCTACAATTTGGCAAATAAAGCTCAAATTCAAACCCTTATCGGTGAACTCAATTCCGCAAGCAAATATCCGTTGCTGATAGGCGTTGACCAAGAAGGGGGAAAAGTCCAGCGTCTAAGCGGCAAAAACGGTTTTAAAAATTATCCTACGGCTTACAGCTTAGGGAAAAAAGATGATGAGAAATTGACATATCAAACAGCAAAAGAAATCGCCCAGGAATTGAAAGAATGCGGTTTTAACTTAAATTTTGCTCCGAGCGTTGATTTGCATAATCCGAAATCCCCTGCTATCGGTGCGAAGGAACGGGCTTTCCACGAAACAGCATTGAAAACATACAAACATGCCTACGCTTATGCAAAAGCCATGAAAAAAAGCGGCATTATTCCAACCCTCAAACATTTTCCCGGACATGGCAACGCCATGAGCGACACTCATGCCGGCTTCACGGATATTTCCTCGCACTGGCAGGACAATGAACTTCTTCCTTACAATAAATTCATTGAAAAGAAATTTGACGGAATGATCATGGCAGCCCACGTTTACCATAAAAATTTGGACTCGGTTCCCGCCAGCCTGTCTTATAACGCCATCACGAAGCTTTTGCGCCAGCGTATGAATTACAGCGGAGTCGTCATTACCGATGACATGCAGATGGGGGCCATTGTCAAACAATACTCCTTAAAAGAAAGCATTCATAAGGCTATCATGGCGGGCAACGACATTTTGCTTTTCAGCAATAATTTCAAATACGACCCTAACCTTCCGGAACAAGTTCATGCCTGTATTGCGGAACTTGTTCAAGAAAAGAAAATTCCTGTGAAACGCATTCAGGATTCATGGCAAAGAATACGTAAGCTCAAATCTTCCTACTTATAAATTTTTTCGAGCAAGACCACCGTTTCCACATGAGGGGTATGGGGAAACAAATCAACGCCCTGTATGGCTTTTACGGAATACTTTTCCGCAAGTTTCGCCAAATCGCGCGCCAAAGTTGCAGGATTGCAGGAAACAAGAATTAAAAATTGCGGGCAATATTCAAGAATGGCATTAAGGGCTTCATCTTCGACACCTGCACGGGGCGGGTCTAAAATAATGAGATTGGGCAAAGAAAAGCGGGTGAAAAATTTATGCAGTTCTTTGCCGGCGGAACATTCAAATTTTGCAAATGCGCATTGATTTAACAGGGCATTTTCTTTTGCCAGCAAAATTGCTTTTTGTACCGCTTCCACCCCGAGCACAAAGGGCTTTTTATACGATTTTTCAGGCGAAGCGACGGAAATACCGTTCATATAGTCAAGAGTAAATTCTTTTTTGTTTTCAACGGCTAACGGAGCAAGCGAAAGGGCTATCGCACCGACGCCGCAATAACAATCCCAAATATGGGCGCTATTCTTTGGCAAAACCAAAGCCGCGAAATTGTAAATCACCCGGTACAGCTGTTCCGCCATGGCGGTATTCACCTGAAAAAAGGCGGAGTTGCCAAGCTTGAAATTCGCAGTATGCTTTGGCATTGCCAATTTTTCAAAAAGCAGGGGCTCTCCGTATTCACAAACAATGTTTTCGCCGTAAGCAACATCGGTTTTTGATGTTCTGACGCTGTGCACCATGCCGGAAACAGTATGCTTCAAAACTTCATAACAAGCTAAAACGCTTTGTTTTTCATTATGCCCGTTACTTTTGGAAAAAGGATAGGTAATAAGTTCAACGGTCCATTTATCTTGAAAATACCGCAAAACAGCATAACGGTAAAATTCGTGCTGAAACGATTTCAAAACGGTACGCAAAAGCGCCAGTATTTTCATAGCGTGCGGATTTTGCAGCCTGCAATCCGTAACTTCAACAATATCATGGCTGTTTTTCTTACGTAAACCGAGTTTCAGCCTTTTATTCTGCAAAGAAAAAGCAAATTCCATTTTATTGCGGTAAAAAAGCGTGTCCTCCTGAACAGCCGAAGGCGTAATCAGGGGATGAAAACAAGTTTCAAAATTCTCTATTTTTCCAACCCGCCGCAAAACATTTTTTATCAAATTCTCTTTTTCAAAAACTTGTCTTTCATACTTTAGATTTTGCCATGAACAGCCCCCGCATTCCTGCCGGTGCATGCAAATTCCCTTTGCTGCAAAGGGCGATTGCTCAAGAACTTCAACAGTCCGGGCAACAATGAAATTCTTTTTTTTAGAAAGAATTTCCGCTTTAACCGTTTGACCGGCAAGCGCGTTTTCGACAAAAACCGCCATTCCCTGATACGGCTGCTGCCGCTCAATTCTGCCGACGGCTCTTCCGTCTTGGCTCATACTTGTTAAACAAAGCGTCAGATATTCTTTCATGCTGGACCGAAAAGAAATTCCGCCTTATAAGATATACTGGCTTAAATCTTTATTTTCCCGAACATCATCCAAATGTTCATTCACATAATCTTTATTGATGACAATATGCTGATATTTCCGTTCCGGAGCTTCAAAAGAAATATCGGAAAGAATTTTTTCAAGAATGGTATACAGCCGCCTTGCCCCGATATTTTCCGATTCCGCATTGATTTCTTCCGCAAAAGAAGCGATTTCGAGTAAGCCGTCTTCCGTGAACGAAAGCCGGACATCTTCGGTCTGCAATAAAGCGGTATACTGTTTTTCAAGGGAATTGTCAGGCTCAGTCAAAATGCGGTAAAACTCATCTTTTCCAAGAGGCTGCAGTTCGACCCGCAAGGGAAAACGTCCCTGCAATTCAGGAATTAAATCGGAGGGTTTGCTGAAATGAAACGCTCCAGCCGCAATAAATAAGATATGATCGGTTTTAATCATTCCGTATTTCGTATTCACCGTGCTTCCCTCAACAATGGGAAGCAAATCACGCTGCACGCCCTCACGAGAAACCTCGGAGCTTCTTTGCGAATTGGCGGAGCTCGCAACTTTATCGATTTCATCGATAAAAACAATGCCGCTTTGTTCCACACGTTCCCTGGCGGCTTCAATCATTTTATCTTCGTCAATAAGCTTGTCTGATTCCTGCTGCAGCAAAATATCAAAAGCGGCTTTTGTCCTTACGCGTTTCCGCTGCGTTTTTGAAGGGGAAATTTTGCCCATGAGCGTTTTAATCTGATCGCCGATCTGATCCATGCCGGGCATGGCGAACATATCAATTTGCGGAGAAGTTTCCTTGACTTCAATTTCAACCTCATGATTATCCAAATGTCCCAACTGCCATAAATTACGAAGCTTTTCGCGTGTCGCTTCGCGGCTCCCCTCGCTGGGGTTATGGGGCAGCAGCAAATCCAAAAGACGTTCCTCAGCGGCTTTTTCCGCTTGCGCTTTAACCCGTTGCGTTTCTTCATCACGGATAAGTTTTATGCCGATGTCAAGCAAATCCCGTATCATGGACTCAACGTCACGTCCGACATAGCCCACTTCGGTATATTTAGTCGCTTCCACTTTTACAAAAGGCGCACCGGTAAGCTTTGCCAATCTTCTTGCTATTTCCGTTTTGCCGACACCGGTCGGTCCCATTAAAATAATGTTCTTAGGAGCGATTTCGTCACGCATTTGCGGTTCGAGCTTTTGTCTGCGCCAGCGGTTCCTAACCGCAATGGCGACCATTTTTTTAGCTTGTTCTTGCCCTACAATATATTTATCCAATTCAACAACAATTTCACGGGGGGTTAAAGTGTTCATACCAAATCCTTTATAAAATTTTATTAAAGCAAAACATTAAGTTCTTCAAAAATACTGCCCAAATCAGCAGCTTTAAACACGCAGGCATTATCGACATAGGTTGACGAAGCATTGACAATTCCGAGTTTTCCGCCGGACCTATGCGTGATTTCGGGAATTGCGGCGGCAGGATAAACCGTTAAGCTCGTACCGAGCACCAGTAAGAAATCAGCTTTTTTGGCATGGTATTCCGCATTGTCCAAATCATATTCCGGCAGCGATTCACCGAAAAACACAATGCGGGGCTTTAAAATTCCCCCGCAGTCCGGACACATTGGCACATCGACCTTTTGAAGCATTGAAAGAACGGTGTCGAAATCAAATTCCTTACCGCATGACAAGCAGTAGTGTTGTTTAGGGGAACCATGCAATTCAAAAACGGTCTTAGAGCCTGCTTTTTGGTGCAATAAATCGATATTCTGCGTAATGACAGCTTTTATCAAGCCTTTTTCTTCCAATTTCGCCAAACTTTCATGCACGATATTCGGTCTTGCGGCGCTTTCATATAAAAAATCACGTGAATTTTTATAATAATAAGCCGGATCTTTTTTAAAATAATGAATATCAAAAAGCTTATTGGCATCTATATCTTTGCGTGAATACAAACCCCCAACGCCCCTGAAATCGGGTATTCCGGACAACGTGGAAATTCCCGCCCCGGTAAGCACGGCAACATGTTTGGAATTTTTAATTATTTCTAATAATTCTTGAGCGTTATTATTTTTTTGCATACGATTATCCTTTATTTAGTTATTCTATACCAATTATCTTTTTTTTGCAATAATACAATATTGTTTAACATTATTTTATTGACATTATTTGAGAAAAAAACTATTTTTTACAAAATAACAATTTCTCTGCATTTGGACTCACTATGAAAACAAACCAAGTCAAAACAAAAATAACCGACCAACGCAAACTGAAAGGTGAAGCGACACGAGAAAAACTTGTTATTGAAGCAATCCGGCTTTTCGGGCAAAATGGCTATAAAGCAACCAATACCCGCGCGCTTGCGGAAGCTGCGCAGTGTAATCTTGGTTTAATCACATTCCATTTCGGCGGCAAGCAAGGGCTATATGAAGCAGCCATCAAGCGTGTGAAAATGCGCCTTATAGAAATGTTAAGCCCTTCCGTTCAGAATTTGAAAAACCTTGCCGAAACAAATATGGCTGGAAAAGATCTTTTTGAAGCATTGACCCATGAAATCAATGCGTTGGCGATTAAATTTTCCGGAATGGAACAAGTCGCCGGGCATGCTCTTTTGCTGCTGCAAGACATGAATGAAAAAAACATCCATAGCATATCGGGTTACCGAGATGTTTTTTTACCGCTCATCACCAATATTGAAATTTTGATCAACAAAGCGACGAACAATATCAATCCCTCACGGGCAAGGCTCAGCGCTTTCATGATTGTCAACACGGCACTTGGTTTTTTGCGGGATTATCCCGTTTTTTATCCCGATACCAATATCGATACCATAAAACCGCCCTCAATAGACACTCTGGTGGAACTGCTCTCCCATCACCTTGTGGGTGAATTTGAAACCTATTTCAAATATGGAATGAATACCAAAGCAAGCGAAAAAAAATAATTTTTCCGGCACAGCGCGTATGACTATTGAACCTGTTCGTATATATACCAATACCGCGGATTATCCATTTCTGATTATAAAACCAGATGATATGACTTGTTAAATTTGGAATTAGCGCAGATACAACACAGCTAAACTTGTTGATACAATAATCAATGCAGTTTTTTATTGAACCAAATATAACGATGTAATCTGAAAAAGATTGTTTTATACATTTGATTGAACCATTCTTTTTCCTGCGCAGAAAGTTTCTTTTTTATCGTATGAAGCAAACGGGCTTTACGCGCGTTATCCGCCGTAAATATTCCCAAGCAAAACCGTTTAAATACATTCATGCGGTAGCAATTGGAATTCCATGGAATTATGGCGAATTTGAGCATTCCTTCCAATTCTTCCGAAGATAATGCTTCGACAAAATCATAAAACAAATTAAATTTTCTATGTTCAATAAGAAAAAATGCATAAACCGCTTTTGTAACATTTAACGAAGATAACGATACCATTTTATTCGCAAATATTAACTGTTCCTCAAAAGATTTTCCAAGCTCTTTCGACAACTGCATCAGATGATAATACGAAAAAGAACGCTGCAGCGGGTGCAAATCCAGTCTTTCAATATATTTCAATATGATATCATATTGTTCTTGTGCGGAAAAATAATTGTAACAGGAAAAGACATCGTCCGTATCCGATATGAGCGAAGGGAAAAAAGCAAAAGAACTCCAAGAGGATATAAAGAGTTTTTCCCCTTTTGAAAGGACATAACTGTCATAAAACGTTAACAACACATTTTCATACGTGTTGTTTTCAATTAAATCTTTTGCCAATAATATAGAATGGTTACCGAAATCAATATTATTTTCCTGCATAATTTGACGGGAAAATTGGATTATCCTTTCCAAGCTGGTAATATCATCGCCCAAGACAACAACATTGTTATGAGGAAGTTCTTTAATAATAACTTCAACTACCAATTCAGCAATCAGCGCTTTTCTTAAATACATGGGCCAAGGCACAGAATAAACAATATCACCGGTGCGAACATGTATCGTAATAAATTTTCCTTTATCAGATACCGCCGTGTCCACCTTTTCAATTATGCCTTTTATTTCGTCAGAAAATTCAATCTCACGGTAACATTCTTTGCAAACACGTTTATAATCATTCTTATTAATATCTTGGAATACGTCAGGCAAAAAAATGGGAGGCATATTCCAGCCTAAAGGAGACCGGCACTCATAGTACAGCAAATCATCAAAACAAAAATCTGCAATATCCCGGTATGGTTCAAAATAATATACCCAGTCTTTCATCTTGATGATTTCTTCATTGGAACCATCATCGGAAATACAATAATTACGGATAAAATTTTCCGTAAAAACTTCCTCCGGACTTCCAACCGATATTCCGACCAATCGATTATTATCAACCTGTTTCGTCCTGCAAAAAGCATTCAGCTTTTCATCTCCAAACCATACGAAAGCAAAGGGTATATGAAATTTTTTAGAGCAATACATGGCATTTAATAATGAAACCATTCTTGCTCCAAAACCGTCGCCTCTCTTTTCAATAAATCTTAATTTGCCGTTATTAATATTTTTTTTATACTGTTCTTCTGAAAAAAAGCTTTTATTTTTCTTTGGCGTTTTAAATATATTCATATTATCCCACTGATACGTATTCTTTAAATTTACCTATTCCCAGTATCATAAAATTCTCTGATTGAAATACAAATATATTCAATCTGCTTATCGGATAACTGCGCAAAAGAAGGCAGCCATAAGCCCTTTTTTCCAACCGTTTCAGAAACCTTATGCTCCCCTGAAACCTGATATGCAATTTGTTTGTTGATAGGACCGTACATAAGGCGCGTCCCGATATTTTTTTCTTTCAAAAACGTTTGCAACTCATCTCTCTTATCACAAATGCAGTCATAAAACCAAGGAACAGTATGTTCGATATCCTGTTCAAAAAGCTTTATTCCCCGTATTCCGGCAAGTCCTTTTTTATATAATGAATATATCTCTTTTTTACGTTCAACCCGCTTTGAAACTTTTTTCATTTGCTCAATACCGATGCAAGCCTGCAATTCCGTAAATTTAAAATTATATCCTATGCTGTCATGAAAATCATTTCCTCCCCCGCTTCGTCCGAAATCTTTCAGTCTGCGGAGTTTATACGCTATTTCATCATCATTTGTAATTAAAGCCCCGCCTTGACCTGTTGAAATAATTTTAGGTGCGGAAAATGAAAAACTTCCGACTTGCCCGACCGTGCCCATATGCTGTCCGTCAGGATAACAAGAACCCAAGGATTGAGCGGAATCTTCAATTAATATAAGATTATTTTTTTTGCAAAAATTTACAAAGGCGCCGATACCGGCTTTGGGATAACGTCCATTGGCGGTGACCAAAATCAATGCTTTTGTTTTAGCTGTTAGCGCTTGTTCCGCTTTTTCCAAATCCATGCAAAGCGTTTCTTCTTCCACATCGATAAAAACAGGAACCGCTCCGAACATTTTTACGGAATTAGGGGTCGCAATCATGGTATAATTCGGAACCAAAACCTCGTCACCGGCAGCAATGCCGCATGCCATCGCAGCCAAAGTCAAACTGACCGTGCCATTGTTAACAACAATACAATGTTTGGCTTTTGTATATTCCGCAATCATTTTTTCAAATTTTTCCGTACGCTTGAATTCCGTGATAAACCCATCTTCTTCCATATACGCACAAACGGCGTTTTTTTCTTCCTCACCGAACCAAGGACGCATTTGCATTATAAAATCCATAACAATCCCCTATAATTTTTCAGCTTCGACATTCAAACTTATCAATAAGCCGTTTTCTTTATCCATATGAGGAAAATATGCTTGAGAATGATCATCGTAATCCTTATGGATCGTTTCTCTCCAATCATATTTGCGAATATTGCCGAATCCCGCATTTGCCAATACTTCGGACAATGAATCAAAATTATATACGGTTTTATGATACAAACACATTTTTTCATTATTCACAGAAGTTATTTCCATTCTTCCGTATAATGGTCCCAAAATTTTGGTTATATCACCTGTTTTTTTATACACTTCAATCAGTTTATCGAAATCCGGAACCGCCAGCCTCAATATTCCGCCGACTTTCAGACACCTGTTCCATTCAGACAGCACATCAGCCGCCTGCACTCTGTCAAAATACTCAAGTGAATGGCTTGAATAAATCAAATCCGCACAGTTATCTTCAAACATGGGCAGCTTATCAATGCTTGATTTATAATGGATATGCGGCATATCGCATAAATCGACATTGATAAATCCCGAAATGTTCCTATGCCAGCAGCCTAAATGAATATTCATACTCTGTTCTCCTTCACAATTTTATAGTTTCAGTATCCAACGGTACGTATAAAAGCCGTTTTCTTTGCCCAAGCAAGAAAAAAATACTCAAGAATGATCAGCAGAATTTCCTCTCTCTCTCTCTCTGTATCTATGTTGTTCAATAACATCTCAATATCATTAACAATAATATCCTGGTCATTTTGTTTAATGAGAGAATAAAAAAATGGCGGGAAAAAGAATGCCTTGTCATATAAGCGTATTTTTTCATCGGACCATGATAAATCAAGGTATCCCTCATTCGGCAGCACTTTATAATAATTTCCTTCTTCCTTTTGCTTCCTTCCTTTTATTTTTTGTTTTAACAGTTCTATGGCGTTGCTTATATGATTGATGGCATCCAAATGCACTTTAAAATGCAGTGTAAATGAGTTATCATTTGCAGCGATTTTAACCTTATCCGCTAAAATAATGTTTCCGCCGTCAATTTCATCTGTGATGTAATGATAAGACCAGCCGGCATATTCCTCATTATTGACAATAGCCCATGGAATGGAAAAAAATCCCTTATAAAAAGGCAGCAAACCGGGATGTAAATTCATTGCGCCCAGTGTGCAAAGTTTTGTCCAGTCGCTTTTTATTATAATCCTATTCACAACGCTTACAATAATATCAACCCCGTTTAATTTTTTCACGATTTCAGCAAAATCAAAAGCCGTTTTCTCATAACATTGATATTTAATTTGATATAATTTCAGAAAATTAATTAACATTTCATTTTTAGCATTATTTTCCGTAACAACATATAAATTATCAATAAAAAAACCTGAAGACAGCAATTTTTCGATCGCCAAAATTCCGTGCCCGCCATGTTGTGTTGAAAATATGATAACTTTTAATGAATTATTTTCTTCCATACCAAATTAACTCCTCATCTTCCCCACAGCATTTCAGCGTTATAAAAATTAAGGCTATCCGACCTGTACTTCTTACTCATATGCAATACATTGTCTTTCAGAACAATATTTCCGGATAAAATACAAAAACTGCCGATTTTTATATTATTGCCGAGCGATATTTTATGAGGAAAATCTATCGGAGTACGTTTATCGATAAAAACATTTTCACCCAATGTTTTAAATCCCATATCCACAAGTTCGGCACGGGAGTAATACATGACTATATTCTCCTCCTGTCCAGTTCCGCACCGACATAAGGACCAGTTTTCACTTCTAAAACCTGCGTATTATCTTCCAGGACGGAATATCCGTGTCCGCCCCATAGCAATACGACAACATCACCTTCAGCTGCTTCAAACTCCGCAATTTTTTTATCTTCAAAATCATAAATGTCTGCCTTTATTCTTCCCTTGCGGATATAAAGGACTTCCTGCGTTCTTTGCACAATTCTTTCAACGGTATTGTGAGTATGCGCCAAAAGCTCTTTGCCTTTATCGTAATTCCATGAACCGACTTGAATAAAATCATCATCAGCGGAATAAAATTTTAATCCTGCTTCCCAATCCTCAGCCGTTATATGCTTTGCAAAAACAATATCATTCAGTTTGATTTCTTTCATAATGCGTTTCCTTTTCTCTGTTTCACAGCCGCAAGCATATCCCTGTCGGACAAAACGGGATTGGGTGCAGGCCATGCAATACCGATCCGCTTGTCATTCCACGCAAAGGTAAATTGCTCGCCGGCGTCGATATACTCTCCTTCATAAGCGCATTTATAGTGATAAACGGCATATTCACTTGTCACATAATATGCGTTTCCCATGCTTGGCGGAATAAGGATTATTTTTTGATTATCCTTGTTGATCAAAAACTCCTGCCATTTCAGATAGGTCGGAGAATTTTTCCTGCAATCGACAACATACTGATGAATTTCGCCAAAAACACAAGTCACATATTTCCAGGTCTTGAAATCACCATGTATGCCGCGTAAAACATTTTGCCGCGATTGGGAAAACTTGTCGTGTTTAAAATGCAAGCCGGCGGGAAGCAATTGTTCAATTTCTTCCTGATAAAAAGAGGTCCAGATATTTCCTCTTAAATCTTCGGATATGCTGGGAGTTATGATATGAACCCCTTTGATTTCCTGTGATTCTTCAATAATAAAATCAAAAGCCATCTTATTCTCCGAAATAACTTTTTAACACAAAACCGCCGCTTTTTAAATAATTATGTTTTTTAACGATTTCCAAATCACTTTTCATCATATCATCGACAAGCTCTTTTAATGAGTAATCTCTTTTCCAGCCCAATTCCTTTTCGGCTTTGGCAGGGTCGCCAAGCAAAAAATCGACTTCCGTGGGTCTGAAATACGCAGGGTCAATGCAGACGACTTCTTTTCCTGCCGGAACTTGGTACTTTGGATTGGAACAAGACGCAACATACGCTTTTTCATCAACCCCGCAGCCTTTAAATTCAAGCTCAATTCCGACATACCGAAAAGCCAAAATCAAAAAATCCCGCACAGAGCTTGTGTTGCCTGTTGCAATTACCCAATCGTCCGGTTTTGGAGCCTGCAAAATCATCCACATCATTTTCACATAATCTTTGGCATGTCCCCAATCACGTTTTGCATCAAGGTTGCCCAAATACAATTTATCCTGCAAACCCGCTGCGATTTTAGATACCGCCAAGGTGATTTTACGCGTTACAAAAGTTTCACCGCGAATAGGGCTTTCATGATTGAACAATATTCCGTTGCATGCGAACATATTATAAGCTTCACGATAATTTTTCGTAATCCAGTATGCATATAATTTCGCCACCGCATACGGGCTTCTCGGATAAAAAGGAGTTGTTTCTTTTTGCGGAGTTTCCTGAACCTTACCGAACAATTCGGAAGTTGAAGCCTGATAAATTTTGGTTTTTTCTGACAAACCCAAAAAACGCACAGCCTCTAAAATTCTCAACGTGCCGATACCGTCCGCATTAGCCACATATTCAGGCGTTGTAAAAGACACGTGAACATGGCTCATTGCCGCCAAATTGTAAATTTCATCCGGCTGCGTTTCCTGAATGATTTTTGTTAAATTCATTGAATCCGTCATATCGCCGTAATGCAGGAAAAATTTAACATCGATTTTATGGCTGTCAGACAATAAATGGTCTATCCTATCCGTATTGAACGAAGAAGCACGGCGTTTTATCCCATGAACAACATATCCTTTATTTAAAAGAAATTCAGCAAGATACGCTCCGTCTTGACCTGTCACTCCGGTTATTAATGCTACTTTTTGTTTTTCCATCTCATTTCCTTTCTATCGGATATAATCGTCATCGAAACGGACTATATCGTCTTCTTCCGTATATTCGCCCACTTGCGCCTCAATGATAACCACCGGAACAAGCCCTTCATTGCTTAATCTGTGCAGTTCGCCCATTTTGATATAAATGGATTCATTCGGACGGACTAAACTTGTTTTATCCCCGATTTGCACGGTTGCCGTACCGCTTACGACTATCCAGTGTTCATTCCTGTGAAAATGTTTTTGCAGCGATAACCGTTTGCCGGGAGCAACAACGATTTTCTTTATTTTATAACCATCGCTGCTTTCCAAAACGGTATATGTTCCCCATGGTCTGTGCGTAATTTTATGCTCCCTGTGCAATGACGAAATTTGTTTTACTTTTTCAGCAACCTGTTTTATTTTTTGCGATGATTTCAAAGGAGCGACAAGAAGAGCGTCACCGGTATCGGCAATAATCAAATCATTGACATCAACTGTTGCGATGACTTTTTTATTCTCAGGAGCGAGATAAATAAAATTGCCAGCCGAATTAATAGCTATCTGATTCACATTATGGGCGGTATTTTCATTGTCTGCTTGAAACTCCTTATATAAAGCTTCAAAACCGCCTAAATCCGACCAGTCAAATTGAACCGGAATACATTTCACTTTTTCCGATTTTTCAAAAACGGCATAATCAATGCTTATTTCAGGAATTTGCTTGACTTCTTCCACGGGTAAGCGATACGTATTATCATTTTTCAAACAAGCATTAAAAGCGATAACAGAAGTTTCATACACATCCGGAGCGTATTTTTTTAATTCTTCAAGCAACGTCTTTGCTTTAAAACAAAAAATTCCGGAATTCCAAAAAATATTTTCATTTTTTATTAATGTTTCAGCCGCATTTTGCGTCGGTTTTTCAAGAAAAGCCCGCACAGCATAATTTTCAGCAATTTCAATATATCCATACCCAGTTTCAGGATAAACGGGCTTTATACCGAATGTCACCAAAAAATCTTGTTCGGCAATTGTTTTCGCTTTTTTTACCGCTTCAACATACAGCTCATCATTTTTAATCAGATGATCACTGGGAGTGACCAATAAAACACGTTCCGGATCAACAGCCAAACATGCAAAAGCCAGTGCCGCAGCCGTATTTTTGGGGATTGTTTCCAATATATATATATATATGATTTACGGCATTACAATTTTCCGTTATTTGATCTTGTATTAAATAATAATGATCTTTATTGGAAATGATAATTGTTTCTTCGGAAAAAAGTTCATTCCGCCGTATTGTTTTTTGAAACAAAGAACCTTGATTGAAAAATTTTATGAACTGTTTAGGCATAAGCTCACGGCTGAGAGGCCAAAGCCTTGTTCCGTTTCCTCCGCATAAGACAACAGTTGTTATAAATTTATTCATACCGATTTATCTTTGTTTTATAATACTATTATTTGGTTTAAATCCTGTTTCAGTTCAAACGGCTTTAAACATATTTTAATAATCTTATTCTAACTCTAAATTTAATACAAGTTAATTAAACCGGATTTTAACTCCTGAATTGCCGATAATTGCAATAAAAATCCAATTTCAATAAAAGCATGTTCATACATGAAAAACCATCAATCGAAATTCCTGCGCATACAACAGTGCTCTTGATTTTGCAGGGCAGCACCTTACTGCATATAAAAAAAGCGGCATCGAAAGAAGCCGCTTTTTCAATTTTTATTACAAGCAAGAATTAAAATTCACCGAACCACTTGGTAAGGATTTCTTTTTCTTTGCCGTTTTCTTTGATTGCTTTAAAACCGGCGTTCAATTTATCCATAAGAGCGGTATTGTCTTTCAATACCAAGAAACCGAAAACTTCAGGGTCAGTGCTGGAGAATGCGATTTTCATCTTGCCTTTATACCCTTCTTTTTGACTTGCATAAAATTTTGCAACCGGGTCATCGCACATAACGGCGTCAAGACGTCCATTAGCCAAATCTTCAAGAGCGAGACCGACTTCGTCATATGTTACGATTTCATAATCAGCATCGATTTTTTTCAAAGCTTCGATAGCTGTCGTTCCGATTTGGATACCCACGCGTTTTCCGCCTTTAAGGTCTTCGGGCTTTGCGATAGGGCTATCGGTAGGAACAACGAGAGCTTGATACATATTGTATACCGGTTCGGAGAAAAGATATTTCTTTTGACGGGCTTCAGTAATGGTTACGCAAGAAGCGATAACATCAGCATTGTGAGATTCAATTTCACCGAAAATACCTTCCCAAGCAGCATTTTTCCATGTGCATTTGAGATTTGCAGCATCACAAATCGCATTAAGAAGATCAACTTCAAAGCCGATAATGTTTTTATCCATGTCGATAAACTGCATTGGCGGCCATGTTGGGTTAGTGGCAATCACAATGGTTTCGTCATCAGCAGCCTGAGCTTGACCGGCAATCAAAGATAAAGCAAGAAACATTGAAGATAAAATCTTTTTCATTTCAACTCCAAAACAAGTAACGTTAATGTTATACAAAATAATTTTTCAAAATTGAAAAATCCCCTCAACTGCGGTCAATATAAAATAATTGCCAATCATTGTCCATAAAAATATGAACCGCAGGAAACTTTTTTTATGAACGCATTCAAACCATACAGGAAAAACTATCGTATGAATATATTTTTTTTACAATTTTGTAATTTATTTAAGTTCTATGGACTCCATAATGGAAATGAAATCGGAACTTTCCCCTATTCCTGTCTGAATTGCAAAAGTATCTTTGCGTCCTTTAAAATACGTTACCAACGTCCATGCACGCTTATCGCCGTGCAAATATTCAAAATAATAAATGGACTCGGTGCGTTTTTTAAAATTATAGCCCACATAGGCTTTCATTAAGGCGCGGGAATAGGTCTCCAAAGTCACATAATGAACCGGAACTTTTTTATAGACAAAACTCGCTTCCTGGTTTCTGGTTTCAAAAACAACATGGTCCGCATCGGATTCCGCAACGCTCCAGCCAAGCGGCAGCGTAACATTCATAAACTCCAAATTTTCGTCAAAAGCATGGGCTGAAGCTACAAACAATGAACAAACAAAACTTACCGTCACAATCAAATAGCGCATAGTTTTTCCTCTTGTTTTTAGTATTAATTATTGGTTAATAATAGTGTTTGTCAATATCTTTATTATTTTTTTTAACGCTTGAAGTTAATATTGTAAATTAAAATAATTTCGTTTATTATCATAAAAAAATTTGGGAGTTATATATATGCCTCTTTATGAATTTCATTGTTTGGACTGTGATACCCAATTTGAAGAACTTGTTTTTTCTCAAACAGAATTACCTTCTTGTCCGCACTGCTCAAGCCCAAAGACCGAAAAGCTCATTTCAAGACCTTGCAGAAATAAAAATTCCAGTTCCGGCGCAGATATTCCGTCAATGCCTGCCCAATCTTCCTCCGGCGGCTGTGCGGGCTGTTCCGGCGGCTCTTGCGCTACTTGCGGGCATTAATATTTGAACACGTAAGGACTATCAATGAAAAAAATCATCATCGCCACCCGAGGAAGCGCATTGGCTTTGTGGCAGGCAAACCATATTAAAGACTTGCTTTGCCGGCAATACGAAGACTTAGAAGTCGAATTAAACATCATAAAAACAAAAGGCGACATCATTTTAGATGTTCCGCTTGCAAAAGTCGGCGGAAAAGGGCTTTTTGTCAAGGAAATAGAAGACGCATTGCTTAATGGCTCTGCGGATTTGGCTGTTCACAGCATGAAAGACGTGCCTATGGAACTTCCGCAGGGCTTGGTTTTGGGCGCTGTTCCGGAACGGGAAGACAGATACGATGTTTTTCTCTCCAAAAATTATGCGTCCGTGGAAGAACTTCCCCAAAACGCCGTACTCGGAACAAGCAGTCTGCGCCGCCAAGCCCAAATTTTGGCGCTTCGCCCCGATTTATCCGTAAAAATGCTTCGCGGTAATGTGCAAACCCGTATAAACAAAATGCTTTCAGGCGAATATGATGCCATTATTCTTGCTGCAGCGGGAATTAAACGCTTAAATTTAAGTGTCCCACATCAAATTCCCCTCACGGCGCCGAAATTTTTGCCTGCTTGCGGACAGGGAGCCTTAGGCATTGAAGTAAATGAAAAAAGAAGCGATATTCTTGAAATGATAGCATTTCTCAATCACGCCGAAACAAAAATCTGTGTCGAAGCGGAACGGGCTTTCCTCAAAAAACTTGACGGAGGCTGTCAAGTTCCCATTGCCGCCCATTCGCAATTAAAGGGTAAGACCTTAGTATTGGAAGGGCTTGTTGCAGAACCCGATGCAAGCAAAATCATCCGGTACAGCTTGGAAGACGAAATCGGCAATCACATTGCGCTTGGCGAAAACCTTGCGCAGCTTGTTTTGAACAATGGCGGAAAAGAAATTCTTGAACGCTTGTATAACCAATAGACAGGGACAATCATGGCTAAAATTCTTCCCTTAGCGGCTGAAAAACTGCACTCTTCCTTGGATGCGAACAAAATTCCCTGGGAAACAAGTGATGATATTCCTAAATCATTACGGAAAGATTTTTCCCAACCTCGGGCTGTCAATGCTTTAAATCTTGCCGTCAACATAAAAGATAACGGCTATAATATTTATTTGGCAGGGGAAAACGACCTTGGCAGAGGCTATATGCTGTATAATTTTTTAAAGCCCATAGCCCAAAAAAAAGAAACACCTCCTGATTTGTTATATGTCAACAATTTTGAAGATACAGACAGTCCTATTCTGTTAAAAGTCACCGCGGGGCAAGGAAAAATTTTAAAATCGGAACTTGCCAAAATTTTACAGCAGATCAAAAAAGAAATTCCTTTGCGCTTTGAAACAGAAGCCTATGAAAAAAAACGGCAAACGATTTTATCCAATTTTCAAAGAATCCGTGAACATTTTATTAAAGAAATGGATACTATTGCCGAAAAGCAAGGCTTTAATCTGGATATTGACGAGCAAGGCAGTTTAACCCTTTATCCTTTAGTTGAAGGAAAAAGGCTGAACGATGAGGAATTTGAACTTTTAGACGTCAATATCCGCTCTGAAATCAAACGAAAAAGTGACCACTTGCTCCACACCATGACCACCGTCATCAAAAAATTGAGCAAAGCGGAACGTGATTTCAAACAAAATCAAAAAGATCTTGAAAAAGAAGTGATGACAGACGTTTTGCATAAATATTTCATCCCGTTTCAAGAAAAATTTTGTAAAAATGCCGGAATATACCAAGAAAGCGTCAACAAATTCTTTGACAACATGCATAAGGATATGCTTGAAAATATGGATTTATTCCTTGTCAAAGAAGGAACGATCCCCCTCAGCCTCGCTGAATTGTCCTCCCCTGTCCTTCCGACGGCTCAAGACAATTCATCACGCTATGAGCTCAATCTTTTTGTCGATAACAGCGAAATAAAAGGAGCTCCCATTATTTTTGAAAGCCACCCGACCTTTTTCAATGTGCTCGGCTGCATTGAACGGGAATCGGAAATGGGGGCGTTGTCAACGAATTTCACGTTAATTAAAGCCGGTTCCGTTCATAAAGCAAACGGCGGTTTTTTAGCTTTTCATATCGAGGATATTCTTGCACACCCAAGCGCCTGGGACGGTTTGCTGCGTGTCCTTCGCGCCAATAAAAGCAAAGTCGAAGACGACAGCAACGAACTTATCAAAACCAAAACACTCTCTCCCGACGCTTTTGACTTGGATTTGAAAGTTATTCTCATCGGAACTGACCAAATCTATGAAACATTGCTGGAAAATGACGACAGGTTTTCCAAACTTTTCAAAATAAAAGCTCAAATGAGCATAGACACAGACAGAACAATATCGAATATCAGGGCTTGGCTGCATAACATCGCGCACATTGTCAACGAGGCGGACTTGCTCCCTTTCGACAAAGAGGCTTTGGCGGCATTGGTTGATTATTCAACCTTGTTATGCGAAGACCACACGAAAATATCGCTTAAATTTCCGCTTATCCGGGAAACCATGATTGAAGCATCCGCCCTTGCCGAAATGGAGCAAAGGGAAACAGTCACGAAAGACTATATCCATAAAGCATATCAAGAAAAAATGTATCGTTCCGCGTATATTGAAGAATTGTTTATGGAAGAATATGACAGGGACATGATAAAAATCCAGACTTCAGGATATGCTGTGGGCAGAGTCAACGGCTTATCCGTTACCTATGCGGGACAATTTGAATTTGGCTTGCCGCACCAAATTTCCTGCACCGTGGGCGTTGGGCACGGCGGCATTATCGACTTGGAAAGGGAGTCGGAACTGGCTGGACCGATACATACAAAAGCCATGATGATTTTAAAAAGCTATTTGGTTGACCAATTCGCCCATAATAAACCTCTTGTGTTAACCGGCAGTCTTTGCTTTGAACAAAGCTATAACGGCATTGAAGGGGACTCCGCATCCGGAGCCGAACTTGTGGCGCTGCTTTCCGCAATATCAAAAACCCCTATCAACCTGAGCCTTGCTATGACAGGCGCGGTCAGCCAAGCGGGCGACATCATGGCTGTTGGCGGGGTTACCCGCAAAATCGAAGGATTTTTCAAACTTTGCGAACAACGCGGACTCACTGGCAAACAAGGTGTCATTATTCCAAAAGACAATATCGAACACCTTATGCTCAATGAAAGAGTAAGAAATGCCGTTGCCCAAGGCTTATTCGCCATTTACCCCGTAAGCCACGTCACAGAGGCGTTGGAACTCTTAACGGGTATTCCTGCGGGAAAACGCACAAAAGCCGGCAATTTCCCTAAAAACACCCTTTTCCATACCGTGGATGCGGAGCTGCACGAACTCGGCTGGCTCGCTGAAAATTCCTTTAAAACCCGTAAAAAGAAAGAAAAATAAGAAACGTCCGAAAAGAAATTTTAATTATCAGATTAAAACTTCTTTTAGTTTTTCAAAAAAAAGACTTCGATGTATTCTCTTGAAGTCTTTTTTTTGCTGAAGCGACAACAACATATAATTTTTAATAAATTATTATGGATATCATGCGGAAACGTTCCGGTTTAAATAATCTGAAAATACCTCCTAACAAAAATTTTATAGAGCTGTAACAATATCACAAAACAAAGACGCATTTATTAACTTTTCCACAAAAATTATATGGCATTTTCGGTTTTGGCTTCTTCCCCAACACACAGGCTTTAATTGCAAAATATACGAAAGAGCTTCCGACATCTTGCACAGACTTGTTATTTTTTCTGTCCGTAAATTGCCAGACACACACCGCCGACAGTCAGCAGCAGACAAACACCCTGCACCGCCGTCAGCCGCTCATCCAACAAAAAATAGGAAAAAACAATTACAAACAGCAGAATGAGGTTACTGAACAAAGCCACAGTACCCGCCTGTATATGCTGCAACGCATAATTTATAGCCAAATAAAGAAAAAGCCCCGCAAAAAGCCCCAAATACCCCATAGACCATAAAGCCTGCGGAATGATTTTTTGTGAAAAAGGCGTCCATAAAGCCAAAGGCAAAAATATGCACATTCCTCCAAGAGTTTGAATGGCAGCAATACTAAGTAACGGATACCTACCAGCCAATTTTCTTGCACAAACCGCATAACAGGAAGAAAAAAACATAGCAAGCAAAACGAGGCTGTTTCCAAGTACCGGATTTAATGCTTCAGAACCAACGGAAGCAAAAAACGCATTTCCGACAACACCTACCGTACATACAAATATGGCAAAGATTGTAAGCGGATTTATTTTTTCTTTTAGAAAAATACGTGCCATAACAGCCGTGATGACGGGATAGCTAGCGGCAATAGCCCCGCCTTGAGAAGCCGTGGTATACTTCATAGCAAAAGACTGTAAAAGAAAAAAAAGTCCGGGGTCAAAAATCCCTATGCTTGCCAAATATTTCCAATCGCCTTTTTGATAAGGAATACGATACCATTTTTTTAAAGCAGCAGATAAAATATGCCTGCAAAAAAAACTCTAGCCAAAGCAATATGAGCAGGAGCAAAGGAAGCAAGGGCGAGTTTCATAGCAACCATACCTCCGCCTCCGACAGCATAACTCAAGAACAGTATCGACAGTACAAAATAACGCGGAACAGCCATAAAAATCCCGAAAAAACATAAAAAGTCCCCAAAAGGACTTTTTATGTCAAAGTACTATGAGCTTTTTTCTATATGAAGTTTTTTTATGGGAACGACCATAGTCAAAGGAATTCTGAAATCTATGGCGTTTGCCGGACAGTGCAAGGCACAGGCTTCGGCATGCCAACATTCTTCAGGATACGTGACAATGGGAATTTCCCCCTTTTTGGAACCATAAAACACATCCATAGGGCAAACATCCACACAACTGCCGCATTTCAAACATAAATCAGAATTAATTACCGGAGGCATACTCTATCTCCATGTCATGCAAATTTCATTGTTTAGGGTTTTGCGTATATATTGTTTTTTACCGTTAAGTCTGAGATCAGGCAAAACATAATCCGCCCGCCTGTGATAGCCGCGGCTTTCCTTTCTTTCATCTGCCATAAGAAAAACAAGTTCAGCAAGATCATACAGATTAAGCATGCCAAGACATAACACCAACTCATGCGGATTTTCCGCCTTTAACGTTTCTCTGGCTTTCTGGCGCACACGGCGCAAATGGGAAAGACCGTGTTCCAAGCTTGCGGCACTGCGCACCGGACCGCAATAATCCCATGTAATATTTTGAAGAGCCTGCAAAGCTTCTTTCCAGTCCGCGCCCTTATCCCTGCCAAGCATTGCGGAAAAGTTTTCGGAAATTTCGGCAATCCTTTCTTCAAAACAGGAAACATCACAACGTTCCTTACCTTTTATAAATTTATCGGCGCTTTCCGCCGCCCACCAGCCTGTCACGCAAGCTCCGGCAATGCCTCCGTATCCTTCGTCGCCTGCCGCGTAAAGACCGGGCACATTGGTTTCGGAATCGGCATTAAAAGCAATGCCGCTGGACGGAGGCATTAACAGCGGATAGGTCGCAAATTCCACCGCTGTATCCATAAGATCAACATTTTCCTGTTCAAAATGACGCAAAAGCGTATAATTGCCCTCCTGCCGAAGCCAATGAT
The DNA here is from genome assembly GCF_025232395.1 of Taurinivorans muris. Taxonomy (GTDB): domain Bacteria; phylum Desulfobacterota; class Desulfovibrionia; order Desulfovibrionales; family Desulfovibrionaceae; genus Taurinivorans; species Taurinivorans muris. The sequence goes on along the minus strand of NZ_CP065938.1, from coordinate 486,985 downwards.
GCATGGTGTCCATCTGTTCCTCGGACAGTCCATACATATCCATAAAAATCGGTCCGCGTTCGCTTTGATTGGCTTCTTTTATCAGTTCTTTACGGACTTCCATCGTAATATCGCCGTAAAGCGGTTCCGGTTTTTCCAAAAAAGGTCCAAGGGGACGTCCTGTCACATCGCGCAGAACCCCCTCCCATGTTGCCTGACCGTTGCGGGAAAAATACTTTATACCTGAATGCAGGGAAGGCAGCTCCAAATTGCAAAGCTCGGCACCCGCTTTAAAAGCCATCATACGTCCGTCGGCAGTCAGATTGAGCATATCGGGCGTTGCTCCCACATGGGACTGCCTGCCGAACGGCCAAAGATTATTCACAAGACCGGTGGATAGAAGCACGGCTTTCGCACGGTAAACATGCAAGACTTTTTCTCTGGTATCGACCGCAACAGCACCTTTGACCGCTCCGTTCTCATCATGCAGCAACTCATAAGCCATGCGCCTGTTATGGATTTGTATATGACGCTTTTGGGCTTCTTTGGTGAGAACAAGCTTTTGGTCCCTGCCGGAATATTTCAGAAAAGCCCTGGTTCTGCCGGGAAGAGAATGACCCGCAAAATAATATTCCCCATTGTATTTCATGGGTATTCCCCATGATTCCCAAAGTTTTGCGATTTCATTGGTCTTGAAAAAGAATTTTCTTGCCCAGTCCGCCCCCATCTGCCGGAGCCTGTCGCCGTTTTGCAGACGCAGGACATCGTCGATAAACGTTTCATAATCCCCGTGCACTTCCGGAATATAGCAGATAAAATGATCGTTTCCCAAACCTCCTGAACCTGAACGCCTGACATTAGCCTTTTCGACAACAGTACACTGCATTCCCAAATCCGCTGCGCGGATAGCTGCCATAAGTCCGGCAATCCCCCCGCCTATGCAGAGAAAATCCGTTTCGTAATGATTGACGGAAAAATCTGTACTCATGATTAACTCCTTTACTAAATAAGACCAATACATTTCCACCAAGAAATGGCGACAAAAGCCAACAACAGACCGCACAGCACCATGCGGACAAGCAGTGCAGGTACAACATGGCGAAGCGTTATTCTTTCCGTTACAAAAATATAAAGAAAGTATACGGTTTCATAAGGAAAAACATATTGATCCAATCCATAGTTGAATGCGTAAAATATGGGAAGAGGGTTCAGATTCATGGCTTTGCCCAATTCTCCGATGGACGGAGTAATCGCGCCCAAACCGGCAAGAGGTGTAAGGGCAAAATTGATGATGACGCCAACCACATAAGACATCAACACTGAAACATTTTCACTCCAGCCTGAAAGCAGAGGCACAAGATGACCGATAATCCACGCATTGGCTCCGACGGCACCGCCCACAAAACCGATAGACATACATCCCGTAACAAAAATAAGGAACATTATGCCAAGACCGCTTATTTCCTTAGGGTCCAAAATATCGATTCCGGGCATATAGCAGAACATGGCAAGAACGCAGAGGAAATATACGGGGTCTATGCCTGTCCAAGGCTGAAAAACAAACCCGGCGATAAGCAAAACGCACATTACGGAAAGTTTGTATTCATCTGCCTTCATAGGTCCGAGTTCCTCATAGGAACGTTTCAAAAACAGTTTCAGGTCTTCCCCGGAAAGAACTTCTTTGCCTTTCACAAGATAAATCAGAAGCATGGAAGATATAGTATAAAGCACGGAAAACGGTGTGCATTGCAAAGCATACGTCCAAAAATCCATATGAATGTCCGTTCCTTTAAAAAGCACATCAAAAGCCCAAAGATTAGATTCACTGGAATGTATCACCAAAAACTGCGGACCGCTTCCTGCAATGAATGCCATAAAAATCAATGCGGAAGACATGCGGGATTTCCCGTCTATTTTCAGGGCATCGATAATTCCCACCGCAATGGTACAGAGTATCACCATTCTTGCCAATATGGACGAAAGAAAGGTAGCCAGCAAAAGCCCTCCCAAAATAAAGCCAAAAGCCAACCCGTTAAAACTTCCGCCCGAAAGCCGTATACACCAAAGAGCAACCCGTTTCGCCAGATTGGTTTTTTCCATTGCAATTCCAAGAATAATTGCCGCAAAAGAAAGCCAGGGCAAAACTGTTGTCCAGGGCTTGAAAACAACTTCAGGTCCCGCCAATCCCGCAAGCATATAGGCAAAGGTCAAAAGAGCGGCCACGCCGATTGCCGGAAAAACATTGAGCATCCAGGCAGTCACAGCCATACCGGTCAGTGAAAAATAAAGCGGGAGTTTATGATTTTCTTCTCCCAAAAAAAACAAATAAATAAGACAGGGAATAAGAAGCGTTGCCCCTCTTCGCAGCACCAGTGATACGCTCATAGTGTTTCTTCCTCATTATCATTGGTTGACAGTTTACGAAACAATTTTATATCTTTTTTTCACATTATTCTTTTTCATACTATCGCATTTGCGACATTTCGGAACATTTAATCTAAAAAAATATATCGTTTCTTTTTGACTTACATAAAATAAATGCACATATTAAATTTCCAGCAATAATATTTAAAATTTTTTGTCAAACAGTACAATAAAAAACTGCCAATTACTATAATAAAAATTAGCCAAACAGCATAATAAAAACTTGCCAAACATCTAATTAGTAAGTATGATAAATAAAAATAATCATTAGATAGGCAGTGTTATGCATAAATATAAGACAAGAATTGCAGATATAATTTTACAAAAACGATTACAGAGCAAAGGTGCAGTGCTGATTGAGGGGGCTAAGTGGTGTGGAAAAACAACCACTGCAAGTCAGTTTGCAAACAGTATTCTTTACATGCAAGACCCTGCAACGAAAAATCAAAATCTCAAAATGGCGGATATTGCCCCTGGTAAACTCTTGCAGGGTGAAACGCCACGCCTTATTGATGAGTGGCAGCTTGCCCCTAAACTATGGGACGCTGTGCGTTTTGAAGTTGACCAGCGTGACGAGTTCAACCAATTTATTTTGACCGGCTCTGCTGTTCCTGCTGATTTGGCGGACATATCCCACACAGGTATCGGCAGAATTGCACGAATGACCATGCGTCCCATGAGTTTATTTGAGTCTGGCGAAAGTGCAGGAAGTGTATCAATAAAAGAACTTTTTGCAGGCAACGCACAAATTGACGGAACAAACAAGCTTACGATTGAAGATATTGCATATCTTATCTGCCGCGGCGGCTGGCCTAAGGCTCTTGACTGCAATCAGGAAATAGCCTTACAGCAAGCCATTGATTATTATGACGCAGTTGTGAATATGGATATTTCAAGGGTTGATAATGTTGAAAGAAATCCAGAACGGACAAAGAAAATCTTACAGTCTTATGCCCGTTTTATTGGTTCACAAACAAAGATTCCCACTATCAAAGAAGATGTCCGCACAAGTGAAGCAGACACCATTTCTGACGCCACAGTAAGCTCTTATATTGACGCTCTCAAAAAAATATTTGTCGTGGAAGATTGTCCTGCGTGGAACCCGAATTTACGCTCAAAAACAGCAATCAGGACGTCCAATACCCGTTATTTCACAGATCCTTCCATTGCAGCGGCAGCCATGGGTATTGGTCCTCAAGACCTTATCAATGATTTGAATACAATGGGGCTTTTTTTTGAAAACCTGTGCTTGCGTGATTTACGCATTTATGCAGAAGTCCTGGACGGAAATGTTTACCATTACCGTGACAAGTCAGGCTTGGAATGTGACGCTGTTATTCATTTACGCAATGGTTCATACGGACTGATAGAAATAAAACTCGGCGGTGATACTCTGATTAACGAGGGCGTTGCAACTCTCAACAAACTTGCTAAAGATATTGACACAACAAGAATGAAACAACCAAGCTTTAAAATGATACTCACAGGACTAGGCAATTACGCCTATAAACGAGAAGATGATATTTTCATTGTTCCTGTTTCTTGCTTGAAGATGTAATATTTTTATGATGTTATCAATTTACATTTTATATTTTTAATAATAAGATATATAAAAAAATGATAAAAAGGCATATTATGAAAAATAATAAATTAACTTATAGATATTATGAATTTGATAACCCACTACTTTCAATTAATAATACAATATTTGAACAAATTAAATATAAAATTGATACAATCAACAATATAAAAGATAATGCAATATATTTTAAAAATAATTCTGCTATTGATATTAATATTACAAATGACTACTCACAAATTGATTTACTTTCTAATTATGATTTAGATGATAATTGTATTTCAGGAATAATAACAACTTTTAACGTTATTAATACTATTGATTCTTTAGATGATAGTAAATTTTTACAAAAACAATTAGAATTAAAAAACATAGTACAAGAGGAAAATAATAACTCTATATCTTATTTTTCTCATTACTATTTTTGTGTCTACAAAGATCTTATAATGGTGACTCTTCAAAGAAATCAACTTAATAGATTTATAGATTTTATTAAAATTTTTTTAAATTTTCCTTTTTTTACTATAGTTCCATTACAAAGAAATATTAAAAAATTACCACTTTCTAGAATAAAAAAAATTGAAATTTCTTCATCGGAACTTATTAATACTTCTATAACTGAGCCATTAAAAAGAGCTTTTTCTCCATCTTTAACAAATGGTATAATTAATAAATTAAACTCAAAAATTGTTTTTAACATACCTAAAAATCAAAAAGAAAATGAAAATTATCTTTATAAATTTATTGATCAATTTGAATATATAAGATTATATACAAATTATGGAAAAATTATAAATAATAATAAAAACTTTTTTTTAGAAACAATTAGTGAATATGACGACACTATTGAAAATGAAAAAGATATTTTTAAAGATTTAAAAAAATTTATACAAGAAATTAAATGATAAAGTTTCTCATTACCCCACTTATTCTACTTACTATTATTGTTCCTAGTTGTTACTTTCAATTACAACTTGATAGATTTTTTAATAATAATATTGTAATTTTTACATATACAATATCTTCAATCATTTTTTCAATAGTATTTAGTAATATCTCAACATATAATTATGAAATAATTAAAAACTATAAATTAATGAACACACTTTATAATAATATAAAAAAAGAAAAAAATAATCTTTTAATTTCTTTTATAATAAATTCTTTTTTAGTTCTATTCTTTTACTTTACACTTTCTGTTGAAATAATCAATAAAATATTAATTCAGTTTATTCCTTTAATTTCAATCAGTTACTCCATATTTTATATAATAAGTTTGTCTTCTATTTTTACAAGTAAAAAAGAAATTATTGACCAAATTCATGAAGAAGAACAAATTATTAAATCTTCTCACATAAAGTAAAAATTTCTTTTAATTTTTGTGTTATGCCGTGTTGTTCCCTAAGTGATGGAAGAGGAAATAAAAACTCTGTAATATAATTTTCTTTCATATTATTTATCATTGTTCCTTGTACTATTTCTCTAATATAACGACGATAATAATTACTTTCAAAAAATAATCTTATAAAATCTGATATAGTTATTGTCACTTCAGCACAAAAAAAGACGTAAGAACTTAGTTCATATACGCCTTTGAAATCTGGTGGAGCTGAGGAGAATTGAACTCCTGGCCTCTTGAATGCCATTCAAGCGCTCTCCCAACTGAGCTACAACCCCGATGAAAAGAATTTGCCTAAAAAAATCTTTTTAGTCAAGCAAATTTTTACTAATATATGTTTTTTTATGAATGGAAAAGTTTTTCACGTTCAATCGCTAGCTGGAAGCACCGATGAAAACAGTGATACCGTATCAGGGGCATGGCTTGAAATGATGATATTAGGGAACATCCCGAGAACCGCAAAAAGCGTCAATGCAGCAATGAACAAAGCCTGCAACACCAAGCTGAAACCGTAACCATAAAATAAGCCCCGCATGGGGGCTTATCTAACAAATCGAAATCATATTTCCATGTTCAAAGTTCAAAACAGAACTAATAAGCATGGTCGGACGCCAATTCTTTTGCCGTAACCTTATGGGAAAAAACCCAATACACCCATGCTTGGTAACAAATGACCAAAGGCACGCCAAGAAGCACCACGATAAACATGATCGTAAGCGTCAAATGACTGGAAGCGCCGTTGAAAACAGTAATACTGTATGCAGGGTCAAGGCTTGAAATGATGATATTAGGGAACATTCCGAGAACCGCAAAAAGCGTCAATGCAACAATAAACAAGGCGCTGCAACACCAAGCTGAAACAGGGCTTTTTCCATTAACCATGAAGAAACGGACGCCAAGCAAAGCAAGCACGGCAAGAACAAGGAAACTATAAATAAAAGGACTTTTGGAAATATTGTCCAAAATGAACGTATAATGCGCTGTCAATGCCAAGAAAGCGATAACAAGGGAAAGCACGAGATACCACAAGATATGGGCGGCTTTCCTTGCTCTTTCCGCAAGTTCCCCTTCCGCTTTGAAGCGGAGCCACAAAGCACCGTGCATGCAGAAAATGCAGACAAAAAATACTCCGCCTGCCAAGCCGTAAGGGTTGAGCAGCATCAGGAGATTTCCATGATAAACGCCGTCCGCGTCAATAGGAATACCCATAAAAAGGTTCGCAAACGCAACGCCGAGCAGCAAAGCGGGCACGAACGAACCTAAAAAAAGCACGATGTCGCAGAGCTTACGCCAATTCGGCGTATCGATTTTGCTTCTGAATTCAAATGCGACAGCACGGAAAATAAGAGCGAACAGCAATAAAAGCAAAGGTGCGTATAAGGCGCTGAACATCACGGAATAAGCAAGAGGAAACGCGGCAAAGGTTACGCCGCCTGCTGTGATAAGCCATACTTCATTGCCGTCCCAAAAAGGACCTGATGAATTGTACACGGTGCGTTTTTCATCATCATTTTTAGCGATAAAAGGCATGAGCGTCGCAGCCCCAAGGTCGAAACCGTCAAGCATGAAATAAACAGCCCACAAAAGAGCCCATAAAAAGAACCAAACACCAAGCAAGAATTCCAAACTCATCATGCAACTCCTTCGCTCTCTTCGGTAATTTCCGCCTGATCAGCAGGTTGCGGACCTTTACGAGCATATTTAATAAGAAGATAAATATCCAAAATACCAAGAGCAGTATAAACAACAATGAAACTCAACAAGGAAATCGCCACGCTAGAGGCAGGAACAGGTGAAACGGCATCGGATGTACGCATAAGCCCGTAAACGATCCAAGGCTGCCGTCCGAGTTCCGCTATGAGCCACCCTGCCATAATCGTGATATACGGTAAAGGAATGCCATACATCAAGGCTTTGCAAAGCAAAGGATTGCTTGCCAAATCTTCCCTTTTTTTCCAAGCGAAAAACGCCAGAAGAATGAAAAGACCGCCCATGGCGACCATGAACCTGAAAGATAAAAATGTTGCTAAAACCGGCGGATGGTCTTCTTCAGGAAAAGCGTTCAAGCCCTTCACTTCCGCATTGAAATCATTGAAAGCCAAGAAACTGAGCAAGCCCGGAATTTTTATCGCTTCAACGGCGTTTTTGTCATTTTCTTCATCAGGCCATACGAGCGCGAACATAGGAGCATTCGTTGCCGTTTCCCAATGGGATTCCATTGCCGCAAGCTTGGCAGGCTGATAAACCGCAACATTATTGCCTTGGTGATGACCAAAAAGAGCGACAAGCAAAGCAAGGACAAGGGTAAAAGGAGCTGCGAATTTTACGGAAGCCTTAAATAAATCAACTTCGTTTTTACGCAATAAATGCCATGCGGAAATACCGAGGACAAAGAAACCCGCCAACATCCAAGAGCTGGAAATCGTATGGAAATATTGCCCCCAAGCATAAGGGTTGGAAAGCACGGCTCCGAAATCCTCAAGTTCTGCCCTGCCGTTACGCATCACATAACCGACGGGATTATGCATGAAACCGTTTGCCAAAATAATCCACAATGCAGAAATATTGCTTGCAAAAGCAACAAGCCAAATAGCGGCGCAGTGCACTTTTTGGCTCACTTTTTCCCAGCCGAAAATCCATACGGCAACAAAAGTCGATTCCAAAAAGAAAGCGACAGTCGCTTCAATGGCGAGCAAGGAGCCAAAAATATCCCCGACAAAAGTACTGTATTTCGACCAGTTGGTACCAAACTGGAACTCTAACGTTATACCCGTCACAATACCGAGCACAAAATTAATGATAAAGAGTTTTCCCCAAAACTTCACCATTCTTTTGTACATTTCATCGCCTGTTTTCACATACGCTGTTTCCATGATGGCAAGCAAAACCGTTATGCCGAGAGTAAGGGGAACAAAAATAAAATGGAAAAACACAGCAACAGCGAATTGCAGCCTTGAAAGGAGAACTACATCCATAATGCCTCCGTAAAATAATATAAAAATCCCATATTCCTATCTTTACGATAAGAATACGGGATAATCTTATGCGTTCACTTTTTCTTTAAGAGCCAAACCAACTTTTTGTCCCAATTCAAAACAAGCTTTCAATTCAGCTTCGTTTGGTCCGAAATAAGCTTTTACCGGTTCCGCGACAACTTCAACCCCCATGGCGACAAGTTCATCATTAATCATTTTGGGAGATTCACCTGACCAGCCATAAGAGCCGAAAGCAGCCCCGACAAGGTTTTTAGGTTTCAGGCCTTTGACATTCGCAATTACGCCGAGCATATTCACGAGCGGCATGTTATTTCTTGTGGAAGAGCCTAAAATAAGGGCGGAAGAATCGGCAAGCTCGTTCATAACCATTGAACAATGATTTTCCTGCGCGTCAATAATAGTGAACGGAACGCCCACGCTTTGCAGACCGTCACCGACAGCATAAGCCATTTTCTTGGTTGCACCCCACAAAGATTCAAAAGCGATGACAGCACGAAGTTTATACGGCTGCGTCGCCATTTCGACATAGGTGTCAAAAAGAAATTTAATATCGTCCTGCGTTCTGAAAATAAGCCCGTGATCCGGTGCGATAATATCGAACTGCAAGCCTAATTTGCCGATTCTTTCCACTGTTTTCAAAACCAATGGTGAATAAGGCAAAATAATATTGTAATAATAATCTTTCATCGCATGTGACAAAAGAGTACGGTCATATTCATCAACAAAGCGGCTGCTTGTCGCAACGTTTTGTCCGAACGCATCGTTTGAAAACAAGACCTTATCTTCCTCCAAATAAGAAACCATGCTGTCCGGCCAGTGCAGCATACGGGTTTCAAGGAAGGTAATGTTCCGTTTGCCGATATTCAGACGTTCACCGTCTTTTACGACCTGAATAGGCCAGCCTTCCGTATTGAATTGCGCTTTCATGGATTTTTCACCCATTGCGGAACAGAAAATCTTTTCAGGCCTGCAAACTTCAACAATGCGTTCAATACTGCCTGCGTGGTCTTTTTCCATATGGTTGCATACGATATAATCAATTTCTGTCGGGTCCATGATTTCAGAAATACGTTTCAAAAGTTCATCGCAATATTCTTCATCAACAGTGTCAAAAAGAACGTTTTTTTGATCTTTCACAATATAGGCATTATAGGTCGAACCTTGCGGGGAACGGCTGTAACGGTGAAAATTACGCAAATTATAATCAACTGCGCCGACCCAGTAAATATCATCTTTCAATAAAACAGGTTTCATGCTATCCTCAAAAAAATTGTTTTTTAAAAAATAAGAGATTCAACAAAATTGAATCTCTTATTATTCATTATGCAGGGCTGAATTGGGATTTAGGTGCGCCGCAGATTGGGCAAACCCAACTGTCATCAATGTCTTTGAATGCGGTTCCCGGAGCTATGCCGTTGTCCGGATCGCCAAGAGCCGGGTCATATTCATAACCGCATACGTCACATACATACTTTTCCATATTTTTTCTCCATTTATGATATTACACAGATTTATAAAGACCGTGCAAATTACAATATTCGCGTGCGAAAACGTTTTTTGCTTCAAGACAAAATTCCGCAATAGGTTCGTCGCCTGGTTTCAAGAATTTTTTATAGCTTACGCCGTCGGCGATAAGTTCAATCCATTCAATGTAATGTTCTTCCGTCATGGCATGAAGAGAGGAACCGACAGTCACTTTGTAACCGTTGGCGGTTTTTTCAAGAACGGGAACATGCTTTTCTTTAGCGCCGTCGCTTGTGCCTTCAACCATATGTTTCATTTTTTCACCGCAGCACATGAGAGGGGCTTTGCCGGGATTAACAAACTCTACGATATTGCCACAGTGAACACACTTATAAACGTCATGCAATTGATTCATTTTTTTTCCTCCAATTGATATTAATAAATAATAATCATTATTAGTTAAAAAGTCAAGTTAAGCTTTATATGCTTTCTCATATTCCCGCCTGCTTCAGCGGATTTCCTTTAATCCGCCCATATACGGAACCAATACGTCAGGCACTTTGATAGAACCGTCTTCCTGCTGATAATTTTCCATAATAGCCACAAGTGAGCGGCCGGTAGGAAGTCCGGAACCGTTCAAAGTGTGCACAAATTCAGGTTTGCCGCCGCCCTTCGGTCTGAATTTGATATTGGCTCGGCGGGCTTGAAAATCCGTGCAGTTTGAGCAGGAAGAAATTTCCCTGTACGTGTTTTGAGAAGGCACCCAAACTTCAACATCATAGGTTTTTGCGGAACTAAAGCCCATATCTCCGGTGCAAAGGGTAATGGTTCTATAAGGAAGTTCCAAACGTTCAAGCAGAATTTCCGCAAAACGGCGCATTTTTTCAAGGTCTTCCCATGATTTTTCAGGATGGGAAAAATGCACCATTTCAACTTTCGTGAATTGGTGCTGGCGGATAAGACCGCGGGTGTCCTTGCCGTAAGCCCCGGCTTCCGAACGGAAACAAGAACTTGCGGCGGTATACCAGATAGGAAGCATGTCTTCCTCAAGCACTTCCCCCGCATGCAGATTGGTCAAAGGAACTTCTGCTGTGGGAATAAGAAAATGTTCCCAACCTTGAATTTTGAATAAATCTTCCTCGAATTTCGGAAGCTGCCCTGTTCCTCTCATGCTGTTTCTTGTTACAAGCAAAGGAACATTGACTTCCGTATGCCCGAATTCCAACGTTTGCGTATCCACATAAAAATTCATGATAGCCCTTTCCAAACGTGCCAATTTGCCGATGGAAACGGCGAATCTAGCCCCGGAAAGTTTTGAAGCCCTTTCAAAATCAAGTCCCAAAGGAGCACCCAAGTCCACATGGTCCTTTATCGGAAAATTAAATTTTGCCGGTTCGCCGAAACGATGGACTTCCACATTATCATTTTCATCTTTGCCGTAAGGCACGGAAGAATCCGGAATATTCGGAACACAAAGCATGTATTCTTCCTGTTCCGCTTTAATAGCTTCTGCTTCTGCGTCCAATTCTTTGATTTTATCGGACAATTTGCCAAGTTCCGCCATAAGGGCGCTCGCGTCTTCACCGGCTTTCTTCAGTTTTGCTACTTGTGCGGATTCGCTGTTACGTTTGCTTTTCAGCGTTTCAACTTCCGACAGGGCGGCGCGGCGGCGGGAGTCGAGTTTCAGAAATTCATCAATGGAAATTGTTGAATTTCTGTCAGAAAGCGCTTTTGCAACACGTTCAGGTTCTTTTTGCATAATTTTCAAATCAAGCACAATAGCCTCCTTAAGGGAACAATCCCTTATCAATAATAATCTCTTATCGGTTTTCCGAAAGTTTACCCGTACATTTTATCCTTTACTTAATACATTAGCAAGGATAATCTTTTGCCATACAGATTTTTTTGAGGATACCATGATAGCGATTATTGATTATAAAGCCGGCAACCAAACAAGCGTTTTGCGCGCCCTGGAATTTTTAAACATAGAAGCCCGCATTACCGATGACGACGATACCATTATGAAAGCCCATGGGGTGATTTTTCCGGGAGTCGGAGCTGCCAAACAAGCTATGGACAGGCTTATGCAGAATAAGCAGGACGAACTTCTAAAAACGCTTGCCGCCAATCACAAACCCCTTTTGGGAATATGCTTAGGCTGTCAAATCCTTCTTGAACACAGTGAGGAAAACAATACCGAAACACTGGGCATTATTAAAGGCACCTGCAAAAAATTCAATGAAAATTGGACAGACGGCACGGACGAAAACAATAATCCCGAAAAAATCCGTATTCCGCATATGGGCTGGAACAGTATCAATATAAAAAAAGAAAGTCCTATTTTAAAAAATGTCCGGTCAAACGAGACGGTTTATTATGTCCATAGCTATTATCCCGAACCTGCCGACGCAAATCTTGTTTTGGCAACCTCGACCTATGGCAAGGAATTTGCAGCCGTTTACGGTTTCAACGGCTTATGGGCGATACAATTCCACCCGGAAAAAAGCGGCGGAACAGGCTTGCAAATCCTAAAAAATTTCAGTGAATACTGCATGCAGAATCATACGCTATAAGGTCTTATTATGAAAGCGAATCTTTGTAAAAGAATTATTCCCTGCCTTGATGTTCGTGACGGCAGATTGACAAAAGGCATTAAATTTGAAAACAATATCGATATCGGCGACCCTGTTGAAACGGCAAAAAAATATTATAAACAAGGGGCTGACGAAATAGTTTTTTACGACATCACGGCGTCCCACGAAAAACGAGGCATAATGCTCGAAGTCGTTGAAAATGTCGCAAAAAATATTTTCATTCCTTTTTGTGTCGGCGGCGGCATAAACTCCGTTGAAGACATGCGGGCTGTGCTTTTGGCGGGAGCTGAAAAAATATCCGTAAACTCCGCCGCGGTTAAAAATCCCAAACTCATTGAACAAGGAGCAAACGCCTTCGGCTCTCAAGCCATTGTTGTGGGTATGGATATAAAACAAGTTGAAAAAACTGAAAAAATTCCTTCCGGCTATGAAATCGTCATTCATGGCGGCAGAACCTATTGCGGAATTGACGCAATCGCTTGGGCGAAGCAATGCGAACAATCCGGAGCGGGAGAACTTTGCGTCAATTCCATTGACGCGGACGGCACGAAAAACGGTTACGAAATCAATCTTACGAAAATGATCTGCGAAGCTGTGCAAATTCCTGTCATCGCTTCGGGAGGCGCAGGAAAACCGGAAGATTTATACGAAGCAGTAACAAAGGGCAAAGCTTCGGCAGCTCTTGTCGCATCTATTGTCCACTATGGAATGTATACAATAAAAGACTTGAAATCAGCATTAAAAAGGAATAACATAACAGTCAGAGATTAATTTTCTATTTTACTCGAGGTACCTATGCAAACAAAATTCGCTATATTGACCATGTTTTTGGCAGTATTGCTGTTTTCCGCATGCACTACGGCAAATCAGCGCGGAAGAGTGGGCCAGTCACAGGCTTACCATGTGTATTATGGAAAAATCACCAGTATCCATGAAGTCGATCTTGATAACTCAACGGAACAAACTTTAGGCAGTGTTATCGGCGGCGCGACAGGTGCCGTGCTCGGCAATGCCATCGGCAGCGGTTCCGGACGCACTATCGCGACAGTTATCGGCGGTGCGGCAGGTTTATTGGCAGGCGCTTACACAGGCAAACAAATAAACGGAAAAGCCCTTGAAATCATTATTGAAACAGATCAAGGACAAACCCTTTCCGTTGTTGAAAGTCCAAGTTCCGAACTTGTTGTCGGACAAAAAGTAAAAGTCATGCTCGGCAATAATTTCTCACGGGTTGAACCCATTTAATAAACCTTAATCTTTTTCTTTATAAAAGCGACTTCGGTCGCTTTTATTATCTTTAAACAATACGTATGCTTTCAAAAAAACAAAAAGGACTTTTGGCTTGCATCGCCTCTCAAGGCTTATGGGGATCGGGAATTTTATTCTGGCCCCTACTTGCGTATTTAAATACTCTGAGCATTTTAAGCCTGCGTATTATTTGTTCTTTTGTTTTTGCAATCATCCTTATTTCCTATACAAAACGGTTTCGGCTTGTAAAAAGCCTTTTTACGGAAAAAAAAATCCTCACCAACCTTATCTTGGCTTCCGCATTCATCGCCGGAAACTGGGGTGTGTATACCTATGCGATAAACTCTGGCAAAGCTATTGAAGTCAGTTTGGGATATTATTTGACTCCCCTTATGAGTATCGCTTTAGGAAGAATATTTTTCAATGATATTTTAAATAAAAATCAGCTTATCGCCATTACCATTGTTCTTTGCGGCGTTGCGTACGGCATTCTTTCCTATGGCGACATTCCCTATTATGGTTTCGCCATAGGCTTTACCTTCGCAATTTACGGTTTTCTGCATAAAATCATCAATGCGGACGCAATATCCATCTTATGTGCCGAAACATTGATACTTCTCCCTTTCAGCCTTGCATGGCTTTTTCTTACCGAGCCGGACTACGGGCTCATACACTATCCGCTCAAGCATTATTTGCTGTTGTCCGGGACTGTTTTTTACACGGGCATACCGCTTATGCTTTTCAGTTTCGCCACCGTAACGGTACGGTTCACAACCATCGGTTTCATTTTATACACCGCTCCGAGTATCAATTTCCTGCTGGCTGTTTTCTATACCCATGAACCGATAAAAACATCGGATTACATAACATTCCCGCTTGTCTGGATTGCACTGCTCATTTATACCCTTGACATGCTCTATAAAAACAAAAAGGTGCGCTAGCCTATGTTTGAACCAAGAAAAAAAACTCGCACAGTAAAAATCGGACAATACCTGATCGGCGGCAAAAATCCTATCCGTATTCAGAGTATGACCAATACTTCCACCAAAAACATTAAAGCAACGCTTGAACAAATCGACAAATTAGCGGAAAACGGCTGCGAAATTGTCAGGGTTGCCGTTCCTGATATGGAAACAGGAAAAAAACTTTCCGAGCTCAACAGGCAAAGCCCCGTTCCGCTTGTCGCCGATATTCATTTTGATTACAGGCTGGCGCTTATGGCTCTTGACGCCGGTTTCACCGCTCTCAGGATTAATCCCGGAAATATCCTGAAAAAAAACGAACAAGATATTTTGGACACCAAACCTATCGATGTGCTGGCAAAACAAATCCTTGCCTGCGATGCCTCTGTCCGTGTGGGAGTAAATTCCGGCTCCGTGGAAAAAGATTTATTGGACAAATACGGACATCCGAGCCCAGAAGCGCTTGTTGAAAGCGCTTTGCGCCACACCGCGTATTTGGAAGAACGAGGTGTCACTCAAATCAAGGTTTCCATAAAATCTTCTTCAGTCATTGATACCATAAAAGCCAATATGCTTTTATCGGAAAAAACGGATTATCCCATTCATTTAGGCGTCACGGAAGCGGGCACGCCAATACGCGGCAGCGTAAAATCGGCATTAGGCATAGGCAGCTTGCTTTTGCAGGGAATCGGTGATACGATACGCGTGTCTTTGACTGCCAATCCCGTTGAAGAACTTGCTGTTGCCAAAGAAATTTTGCGTTCATCCGGCGCAAGACAAATCGGAGCGGAACTTATTTCCTGCCCCACAT
Organism: Taurinivorans muris; assembly: GCF_025232395.1. Lineage (GTDB taxonomy): Bacteria > Desulfobacterota > Desulfovibrionia > Desulfovibrionales > Desulfovibrionaceae > Taurinivorans > Taurinivorans muris. The sequence continues at coordinate 471,529 of NZ_CP065938.1, read as the reverse complement.
GCGGACGGACTGAGATCGACCTCATAGCCTTAGCCGAAAAAATCGAAGAAAAACTTATCGAATTGCCCGACAATTTGAAAGTTGCGGTTATGGGGTGTGTCGTCAACGGTCCGGGAGAAGCGAAAGAGGCGGATATAGGGCTTGCGGGCGGCAGAGGCAAAGGCGTGATTTTTAAAAAAGGAACCGTTATTCACTCTATACAAGGTGAAGAAAATTTATTACAAACATTCATGGCTGAATTGGACAAGCTAAAAAAAGTATGAAGAGGACAGTATGCGTTGGAGTTCTTCCTATATTCCCACATTGAAAGAAGCTCCTGCCGAAGCGGAGGTTATTAGCCACAAACTTTTGCTGCGCGCGGGAATGATCAGAAAATTAACCTCGGGCATTTACACATGGCTGCCCTTCGGTTTAAGAGCTTTGAACAAGGCGGCGAACATCATCCGTCAGGAAATGAACAATGCCGGCTCTCAAGAAATTTTAATGCCCTCCGTGCAGCCTGCCGATTTATGGCAGGAATCGGGAAGATGGCAAAAATACGGTAAAGAACTGCTGCGTTTTAAAGACAGGCACGAGCGGGATTACTGTTTGGGACCGACCCATGAAGAAGTTATCACCGATTTGCTTCGGGGTGAAGTCCGTTCCTATCGCCAGCTTCCTCTCAATTTATATCAAATTCAAACCAAATTCCGTGATGAAATCCGCCCCCGTTTCGGACTTATGCGCGGACGCGAATTTTTGATGAAAGACGCCTATTCTTTTGACTGCAATGATGAAGGCGCCGATAAAAGTTATAAAAACATGTTTGAAGCCTATAACAAAATTTTTACCAATATGGCTTTAAATTTCCGTCCCGTGGAAGCTGATACCGGAGCTATCGGAGGCAATTTCTCCCATGAATTCATGGTGCTGGCGGAAACAGGCGAAGATACCATCGCAGCTTGCACCAATTGGCCGAACTGCACGTTCGCCGCCAATGTGGAACGCTGCGCCATTCTTCCTCCCAAAACAATCAATTCCGATTCTTGCCCCGATATGGAAGAAGTGGCGACGCCTAACAGCCACACGGTTGAAGAAGTTGCGGAGTTTTTACACGTAAGCACAAAAAATATTCTCAAAACGCTTCTTTTCATGGCTGACGGCAAACCGGTTGCGGCTCTTTTGCGCGGAGACAGAGAACTCAATCTTATCAAACTCAAAAACTTACTCGATGTTGATGAGCTTGAATTCGCAACTCCTGAACAGGTTCAGCAGCTCACAAACGCTCCTGTCGGTTTTGCCGGTCCTCATTCCCTTATCGGCGTGGATACGGTTATTGCGGACTATGAACTGCAAACTGCAAACGATTGGATCGCAGGTGCCAATAAAGGCGATACCCACGTATTGCATTTATCCTTGCAAAGAGATTGCAAAATCACCCGGTATGCCGACATCAGAAACGCCGAAGCCGGCGATGTCTGCCCTCACTGCGGCAAACCGCTTGAGCTGAAAAAAGGCATTGAAGTCGGGCATATATTCAAACTCGGCACAAAATACAGCGAAGCCATGCATGCTGTGTATCTTGACGAAAACGGTAAAGAAAACACCATCATCATGGGCTGTTACGGCATCGGGGTTTCCCGTGTCGTTGCCGCATGCATTGAACAAAACAATGACGAAAACGGCATTATGTTCCCGCCTCCGCTTGCTCCTTATGAAATCATCATCATCAACCTTGACCCTAAAAATCAGGCTGTTAATGCAAAATGTGAAGAACTCTACGTACATATGAAAGAAAAAAACATCGATGTCCTTTATGACGACAGGGAAGAACGCCCCGGCATAAAATTTAAGGATGCGGATCTCGTCGGTATTCCTTTGCAGCTTATCGTCGGAGGAAAAAGCCTTGAAAAAGGCGTTATCGAAACAAAAATCCGTAAAATCGGTGAGAAATCTTCCATCAGTGCTGAGAATTATAAAGCGGATTTTGAAAACTTATATCAAGAAATGCTCAACGCGTGGAAATAACAAACCAAAAATTTCCACCCCCTATAAGCGCATAAGCCCTCACCAGAGGGCTTATGCTGTTTTAATACCAATCATGCTTTTCATTTCTGTCAAGAGCATTCATCCTGTCCATATCATCAGCGCCAAGAGCGAAGCCGAATAAATCGAGATTTTCCTTAATATGATCAGGATTGCCCGTTCCGGGAATGACAACAACTCCCTTTTGCAAATTCCAACGCAAAATAACTTGCGCCGCTGTGACTTGGTCAATAATGCCTCCTGGCTCGCAAAAGCGGGATTAGGATACATTATTACCTTGGATAAGCTTATAAATACGACTGGCAGCAGTGAATTATGCTTTAGACCGCTTTCGCCGAAGCTGGAAGCGAACTTATATATCGTTTGGAAAAAAAATCAAATATTTTCAAAAGCGGCAGAGTTTTTTCTGAAACGGCTTCAATCAGAATTCACTGAAACGCCATAGTGCTATGCTTATTAACCAAATATTATGCCAGCAAACGGGAAAGTATTTCCAAAAGGAAAAAATTATTTTGCCGTCTATGTAAATACATGCTCATAAAAAATGCCCATACCTAACGCAACGCACAAGATGATGCGGGGTATGCGCTTGTAAAACTTGTTTTTTTGCGCAACTCTCGACTTTATACGCACACCTGTCCATAAAAGCGCAATATTCCCTATCGGGGCTCGGTTTCGGAACAGTGCCGGAAATCGCGTTTAACCGTTTGGGATTTCCTGTCAATTTGGGCAAACAGGAAATAAGGGCTTTTGAATACGGATGCAACGCACGGGTAAAAAAATCTTTTGCCGGAGCACATTCCACCAACTCCCCTGCATACATGACCCCCACAATATCGGCAAGTTCACTCACAACGCCCAAATCATGCGTAATAAAAAGCATTGCCATTTTATTTTCAAGCACAAGCTTTTTCAGCAATGATAAAATCTGCCCTTGAATAGTCACGTCAAGCGCCGTTGTCGGCTCATCGGCAATAAGCAGTTTGGGTGAACAGGCAAGCGCCATCGCTATCATTACCCGCTGGCGCATGCCTCCTGAAAGCTTATGGGGATATTCGTCCATTTTTTCAAGCGGAATACCTACTTTTTTAAAAAGCTCCGCACACCGTTCCCGTGCTTCTTGTTTAGACAAGTTCAAATGGTACCGCAGCGATTCCGTAATTTGCGAACTCACTTTGAAAACCGGATTTAAACTTGTCATAGGCTCCTGAAATATCATAGATATTTCTTTTCCGCGCAAAGCATGCAATTCTTTGTCGCTTGCTTTTAAGATATTCGTGCCTGAAAAATCAAATTTATCCGCCGTGCAATGGGCTTGCTCCGGCAATAATTTCAGCAAAGAAAGCGCCGTAAGGCTCTTTCCGCTGCCTGATTCCCCGACCAAGCAAAAAATTTTGCCCTCTTCAAGCGTGAAGCCCACATCCTTAACAACATAATTTTCGGCAAAACGTATGGACAGATTTTCAACGGTATAAAGCATGTTCATCTCATTGAGCCAAAGGCAAACGGATTTCAATAACTGTTTTGCCTTGCTCCTGTTTGGCTGAAATTGTTCCGTGGTGGTCCGTTATCACGGACTGCACGATAGCAAGCCCAAGCCCTGTTCCTGCGGGCTTTTTGGAAAAATACGGTTCAAAAAGCCTTGCGATTTCCTCTTCATCCAAACCTTTGCCGTTATCGATAATATCAAGCACAACAAACGTTTCACTCAAGGAATGGGAACAATAAACACGTATCAGAACAATACCCTCTTCTGCCGGAGAATTATTTGGCGGAGAATTTTTTGCAAGTATCGCTTCCGCCGCATTTGATAAAATATTATACAAAGCTCTTTGCATGGATTTTTTATCAAGCATGATGTCAGGAATATCGCCGCTTATCTCAAGCCGCCATTGAATTTTCGCATGGCTGATTTTAAAAACTTCCAACAAGTCCTGCAATAAAGGCAAAAGACTGTCTTTTTTCAAATCAATATTGGGCATGACGGCAAAACCGGAAAAATCGGAAACCATATTCTGTATTCTGTTCACTTCTTTAATAATAAGCGATGTACACTGCTTAAAAACCGGATCGTCAATGCTTGCCCCGAATTTTTTTTCAATTCGTTCCACGGATAATTTTATGGGCGTCAAAGGGTTCTTTATTTCATGGGCGATACGTTTGGCAACCTCTTTCCATGCCGCAAGCCTCTGCTCCTGCGACAATTCCGTTATGTCTTCAAGCACGACAACCAAACTGCCATACAAAGCGGGCGTTTCCTCATACACGACATAACCGGAATCTCCCATATTTTTAGGGATATTCTCAATAAACGAATTTAACGGAACCGCCTGCACAAGGATTTTCAAATACTTTCCCTTCCGTATTATTTCGACTTCCTTAAACCATGTCTTTGCAGGATTATTTTCAACATAGGCATACATTTCATCGATAATTGCGGTATAACTGCCGCCAAGCACGGTTCGCACGGACAAACCCAAATAGCGTTCAGGGCGGATTTGAAAAATATCGCTGGCTGCTTTATTCATGGTAATAAGCACGCCGTCCTTATTAAGCGTGATAACACCTGCGGTAACGTGTTCCAAAATAGCTTCGATATATTGGTTTCTGTCCATTAAGCTTTTATTTTGATTTTCAATAAGCGTATTAAGAATTTTTAATTTTTCCTGATTATGATAAACTTCTTTCGCCATGGCATTGAATGAATCCACCAATTTGCCCAATTCATCCTTGCCCCTGTCTTCAACCTGCGTATTCCAATCCCCTTCAGCAATTTGCTTGGTTCCTTTGGACAATGCCAAAATAGGCTGGACAATTTCCCTTGAAAGCCTGAATCCGAGCCAAACTGACGCAAACAAAACAATCAAACTCAATAAGCCGAGTATCAATGAAAAGGAAAATTTGAGCGGCTGTTTTAAATTTTTTAAAGCCTCATATTCTTCAAATCCGTCAGAAATTTTTCCAAGTTGGTTGATAAGCCCTTTTCCAATCAATTCCGCACTGATGATGAAATATCCCTTGTACCCTTTCAATGGAACGGTACTAATCACATAATCGCCGTTGTCGTCACCCCATAAAAGCGGTTCAAGCCCGTTGGCGGCAGCATTCACGAAATTGATGGAAGGCAGTGCCAATTTCCATATGGGAACAAATTCAGGATTGATAAACCACACATCTTCCTGATAGGAAACATAATTGTTCCCTTCATCCGCAAAATAAACAATGCCATGCAAAATGAGATTATTTTCCTTTTTATTCCGCAGGACGACATCTTGCCAATCTTCTTGCGGCAAAACGGACAGTTTGTCGCTTATCAAATCGGCATTGGCTTTAAGCCTGAGCACAGCGGTATTATAAAAACTTTTGCCGACATCCAGCGCCGCCTGCATGGAATTTTCAACTTGGGACGTAAACCAATAATTAACACTGGTGGTGATGATTTTATTGGTTGCCAAAAACATTAAGACAATAGGCAGAAACGAAACGGAAATGAAAGCGAACACAAGTCTGGTCCTCAGCTTTGCGCCGAAAACTTTTCGTTTTCTTTCCAAAATAAGCTTGATGACATTGCGGGCGACCAAAAAAAGAACAACGAGCATTAAAATGGCGTTGATATTGATCAATACGAAAAATACCCATGTATTGGCGCTAAAGCTGTTCAGCTGCCCCCACGTCACCAAAAAAACAAGCGATGTTATTGCGATAATCAAAAAAAGCTCAAGCAATTGCTTGTTTTTTATTTTTCCCATTCGTGAATTGTATTCTTCGGAAAGAGAAACTTTTTCAACAAAAGACGTATCGGAACCGTTCTTTTCTTCCGTATCCGATGCATCCAATTCTTTTTCTTCCGATTTTTTTTTCATAGCGAGCCCAAACGGTTATGATGAAAAATCATATTCAAATGCTAAAGGCTGGATGACTTTGTCGGGTTCGAGCAACTGCGCAACCCCGAACCACGATTGAACATTGGACTGAATTAAATCAATTTTTGTTTTGAGCACATACTGTTTTCTTTTTTCAATACGGCAAGGAATTTCAAACACAATATTTTTTATGAGAAGGTTTAACAAAAATTCCGCATCCGAATTGCGGGCGATGGTATTTGAATCCTGCATTGCTGTAAATTGTTTTGTAAGCGGGTCGTAACGCAAATAATACATAAGGGAATGGGAGGAAAGCACCGTATTTTTCAAAAATTTCTTTTGCTGTAATTCCGTATCGACAATAAGTTTTAAAATCGCACCTTTTTTCAATACATTGGCGATTTTATGTTTTTTTGGCTGCTCGAAAACAAGTTCAAAGCGGATTTTATCTTTAAGAACCTGCACGCTTTGATAATTCAAAACAAAACTGTCGTAATCCTGAGCATGGAGAGCGAACGGCAAGCAAAAAAAGAAAAAATAACAAAAAAATACTTTCATGTTTTCTTTTTCCCACAAAGCAAAATAAAATACAAGCAAAAAAACAGCGAATTTTCAGCAAATTCTAGGCAAAACAGCCCCTTCAAGCATGTTTAAAAGACGCATGCCCCCCATTTTTGTCTGCAAAACGACTTGCCCGTTTTTACCTTCCGGAAGTTCGGCAACTTCACCGATTAACGCCGCTTCTTTCCCGTTTTTATCTTCTTTCATAATCGCAAGCGCTTTGTCCGCTTCCTCTTTCGGCACAAAACACAGCAACTTTCCTTCATTGGCAAGATAAAGCGGGTCAATTCCCAAAATGGAAGCTCCGGAACGGACATTTTCACGAACAGGCAAATTCTCTTCAAAAAGAACGCAGCGCACTTTTGACTGCCCCGCAATTTCATTCAGCGTGGTCGCAACGCCTCCGCGGGTTGGATCACGAAGTACATGAACTTCGCCAACTTCGAGCATAAGCCGTTCAATCATATGGTTCAATGAAGCGCTATCGCTTTGAACATCACTGACAAAAGAAAGATTTTCACGCTCCGCCATTACTGTCAGACCATGGTCGCCCATTGTCCCGCTTATTAAAATCACGTCTCCGGCTTTTGCATTCGCCCCGGACGGAGAACCAAATTTCGAACGGGGAGGAATAATTTCACCGATCCCGGTCGTATTGATGAAAATTTTATCGCAAGCGCCTTTTGTGACGACTTTTGTATCGCCCGTAACAATTTTCACTCCGGCTTCCTTGGCGGATTCCGCCATGGATTTCACTATTTCTTCGAGTTCTTCATAAGAAAAACCCTCTTCAATGATAAAGCCGCAGCTCAAATACCGAGGTCTTGCGCCAAGCATGGAAACATCGTTCACAGTACCATGGACAGCGAGCGTTCCGATATTACCGCCCCTGAAAAAAAGGGGACTCACAGTGTAACTGTCCGTGCTCATGGCAAGAGGCGATTTCATTTCCAAATAGGCGGCATCATCCATTTTAACCAAAATATCATTCTCAAAATATTTAAAAAACAATTCATGGATCAAACGCATGGAGGCACGCCCGCCGCTGCCCGCATCAAGTAAGATATTCATAACAACCTTCTATTCCAAACCTTGATAATTGTACCATGCGGCACAGCTGCCCTCGGTTGAGACCATGCACGGTCCCGTCGGATTTTGCGGAGTGCAGACTTTTGCAAACAAAGGGCACTGTGCCGGAGTGATTTTTCCCTGCAAAACTTCTCCGCATTTGCAGCCTGCCAAAGCTTTTGTTTGGACCAATTTTTCATCATGCTTAACCAAGGCGTCGAACTCTTGAAAATCTGACCGGATTTTCAAGCCGCTTTTCGGTATTTCGCCAAGTCCGCGCCATTTCGTGTCGCAAACATCAAAAACAGTGTTCAGGATATTTTTCGCAGTTTCGTTTCCCTCATAGCAAACGGCACGGGTGTATGCGTTTTCAACGCAGATTCGTCCCGTTCTTTTTTGCTCGCAAATCATATACAAAGCATGAATGATTTCAGCAGGTTCAAATCCCGCGACAACAGCGGGATACCGATATTCATCCGCCATAAACGCAAAAGGTCCGAGCCCTAAAACCAATGCCACATGCCCGGGCAGCAGAAATGCGTCAATATACCGTTCATGCACGTTATTATCAAGCAAAACTTTTAAAACAGGCGGAACAAGCTTATGACATGAAAAAACGGAATAATTTTTAATGGCGTTTTTCTTCGCGTATACAACGGTCGCCGCAATAGCCGGAGCTGTTGTTTCAAACCCCACGCCAAGAAAAACAACTTCTTTTTGCGGATTGTTTTTTGCAAGCTTTATTGCGTCCATAGGAGAATACACGATTTGGACATTCGCCCCCGAAGCCATGGCATTTTTTAAGCTTCTGCCGTCAGGAGCAGGCACCCGGATCAAATCTCCAAAAGTAGCCAATAAAACATTTTCTTTTTCCGCCAGCTTTAAAAACGTTGCTACTTCCGAATCATGAGTCACGCAAACAGGACAGCCGGGACCTGACAAGTGCGTAAGCCCCTCCGGAAGCATGGAACGCAGCCCGCTTTGAAAAATAGAAACCGTATGGGTTCCGCATACTTCCATAAAACGGATAGGCTTGCCATACCGTTCAAGACTATTTTTCAATTTGCCGAGCAAAGCGCCGCACATGGCTTTGTCATGCAGTGTATCATGTAAATCCATAGCTATCTCTGTTTCTTGAATGATAAAAATTGCAAAAATTATTTCGTATTCAGACTGGCGTTGATTTCACCCAAAGCCGCATATAAATTGGACAAGGAAATAAGATAATTAGCCTTTGAGGAAATATACGCAAGCTCCGCATCCGCCAAATCGGATTGGGCTGTCAGCATTTCAAGGTTGGTGCCGATTTGATATTCATAACGGGTCTTGGCGTCATCATAAGATTGACGGGCGGAATCCAAAGCACGGGTTGAAACATCGACGGTTCTCGCGGCGTCCTGCAGTTTCAGCAAGCTTACTTTCACGTTGAGCGCCGCATTGTTATAGGCAAGTTCGACTTGCGCCTTTAATGCGTCAACACCGTGTTTCGCTTGGCGGACTTTGAAAAAATCCTGTCCGGAGTTAAAGACGTTCATAGTGGCTTGAAGCCCGATCGTCGTATTTTCAAGAGGACTTGTGACATATAAGGAGGGGTCGTAGCCATGACTTCTCAAATCTTCATCTGTCATGCCGTTCCTGCCGGTTGACATATATTGGATGATACCGTCAATCCGGGGCAAAAACGTGCCAAGAGCTATGCCCATGTCTTTTTCCGCCATATTCATGCTTTTTTCAGCCATTTTCACATCAGGCAGCTGTACAAACGCTTTTTTCACGGCTTCTTCAAACGTGATCATGAAAGGAACGGAATCCAACTTGCCCACATAATCAACATCTTTTTCAACTGGCAAATTTAAGAATGAATTTAATTGCGCACGGACGCTGTTTAAATTGTTTTCATTTTCAATAAGTCTTGCTTCGGAAGAAGAAAGTTCATATTCCGCCTGCAAAACATCGATTTTGGGTCTGACGCCTATTTGATAGCCTTCCGTCGCAATAGCCCTTTGCTCGTCGGCGCGGCGCACCGCTTTTTCCGCGCTCTGCACACTTTCTTCCGCCATAAGGAACTGCAGAAACGCTGTTTGAACTTGATTGGCGACAGCGATATTTGTTTTTTTCAGCTGCAGTTCATCATATTCGGACTGCAGTTTCGCTTTTTGGGCATTATTGAGAAGCTGAAAACCTTGGAATAAGGGTTGTCTGACTTCCACACCGAAAGTATATGTCGTTTCATCCAAATCCTTGCCTTGCAGCAATGATTTCTGAAAATCGGAATAAGGGTCGTGCGAAACGGCGTAACTTGCTGTCACGCTCGGACCGAAAGCCCCCCTTGCCGAATAAAGGGCGGATTTAGAGGCTTCAGCCGATTTTTGCGCAGAAATGATGCTTCTGTTGTCAAGCAGCGCTTTCTTAACGGCCTCTTCCATCGTATATGTTGTTTCCGCGGCAAAAGCCTGAGTACCGAATAAAACAAAACCAAAAGCAAATAAACTAAGCTTTTTCATAAAATCTCCAAACCTGAAAAGCATGATATGCATTATTTTGTTACACTATAAAAAGCAAATTGTAAAGCATGCGGAAAAAATGCAAATTTGCGCACTTGACAGCCGCTATGTGCTAGGTATATTAAAATTGAACTTTAAAACTCACGGGGTTTCTATGGATATTTTACAACTTATTGCTTCTGCCGGTATTATTGTTAAAATCATTATGCTATTGCTTCTTATCGCTTCTGTATATAGTTGGGGCATCATAGTTTCAAAAGCCCTGCTTTTAAAAAAATCAAAATCAAAAATTCTGGAAGGCGTCAAAGATTTTGAAAACGCACCCAATTTACGCGAAGCGGTTCAAAAACTGGGTCGTGACACATCTTCCCCCTTGTTTTCCGTCGCCCAATACGGAGTGAATGAATTTAATAAAGGCAAAGAAAGCCAAGTCAACAGCAAAACTATTGCCGATAACGTCAGACGTTCGCTCCACCAAGGGGTCAACAATGAAACAGCAAAGCTCAACCATTCCATTTCAATTTTGGCAACCTGCGCGAACGCTTCCCCCTTTGTCGGCTTATTCGGTACGGTTTGGGGCATTTTAAACACATTCAGCGCAATCGGAGCGATGAAATCGGCTTCCCTTGCGACGGTCGCTCCCGGGATAGCGGAAGCGCTTATCGCCACGGCGCTTGGTTTGTTTGTAGCCATTCCCGCTTCTGTCGCTTTTAATATCTACCTTGGGAAAATCAATTACGTGGAAAATCTGATGGTGGATTTTGCAGGAACTTTTTTAAATCGAGTACAGCGGGAACTCAATACCAGCAACAATTAACCAAATGAGATTTTGAGAATACTATGGCTGGCAAAAATAAAGCACAATATCAATCTGAAATCAACGTAACCCCCTTTGTCGACGTTGTGTTGGTCTTGCTGATTATTTTTATGATTACGGCACCCATGCTTGACCAAGGTGTCGAAATAGATTTGCCTCAGACAAAAGAGGTTGAAGTTTTACCCAATGATGTCGAACACTTGGTTCTCACTATCCAAAAAAACGGCAAACTTTTTTTAGATAGCTACGAAGTGCAATTAAACGAGCTTGAGGAACGGGTCAATATCCTGGTGACGGAAAAATCACGCGCCTTGTTCATCAAGGCCGATTCCAACGTTCCTTATGGCGTTGTTGTCGACATCATGGGAAGAATAAAGTCTGCCGGAATTGAAAATCTTGGCATTGTCGCAAATCCTTCCGATATTACTGCCGATGATTTAAAAGCCGACGCGCAAAGCGATGAAGCAGAAAACAACAATAAAGTTCAATAATTATGCAACCTTTTGGATTTTTAATATCACTTGTCCTACATACCCTCATGCTTTTGGCGATTATTTTTTGGCCTGCGTCCGCACCCAAAAAAATGGATACTGAAAGATATCTTGTCAGCATGGTCATCGGCGATATGGGGGGTGAAAATTTGCCTTCACCCGTTGCAGGTATCCGTCCTCCGCAGGACAAGACTCCTTCCGTAATGCCGGAAGCGAAACCGGCGGCGCAAGAAACGAAAAAACAGGCAAGCAATGCTCTTGAAACACCGAAACACGAAGTTTTACAGGAAATGCCCGCCGCAACCCCAATTCCCAAAAATCCCGAAAAGAAACCCGAACCTCCGAAAGACATAGCCCAAGCATCAAAACCGGAACCCAAAGAAAAACCTAAACAGGAAGCGAAACCGCAGCCTAAGAAAAATAATTCCATAAGCGATGCATTAAAAGCCGCTCAAAACGAAGAAAAATCAAAAGCTTCTTCCGCCCTCAGCGCCTTGGCGGAGCTTGAACAGATGCATGAAGCCGGCGGTGGCGGCGGCACGGGCTCCGGCAACGGCGGCGGCGGGATTTACGATGTTTATGCGGCTCAAGTCATTCTCGCGGTCCAGCCCAACTGGAGCATGCCCACCTATTCCCGCCAAAATTTGGTTGTGCAAGTCCGCATTAAATTGGATTTGGCAGGAACAGTCATGAAAGTTGAGATAGTTGAAAGTTCAGGACGGGCCGATTTTGATGCTTCCGCCGTCAATGCGGTTCTTAGGACGAAAACGCTGCCCAAACCTCCCACAAAGGAACAGCAAGATTTAATCATCTCCTTTAACTCTTTAGAATTAGCAGGAAATTAACCATGAAAAGAACATTATTTTTTGCTTTATTCCTCGGCATGATCCCATATCATTCCGCCAATGCCCTCACGGCGTCTTCAGAAACAAAACCTTTTCTTGCCGCCAATTATGGTGAAAGAATATTAAACACCATTTTGACAAAATGGAAAAAACCGCAAATCGAAGTGACGGGCGTAACAGCAATAACAATACGCATGGCACAAGACGGCAGACCCTATTCCTGCGAAATCAGGCATAATTCCAGTTCGCCCGATACGGATAATTCCATTTGCCGAACCGTTGCGGAAATCGGTCAATTTCCACCATTGGAAGCAAACGACACAGGAGAAATTTACCTAAGCTTCGTGCATGACGACAAGCCTTTTCTGCCCGCAGCGGCAAAACAGGACATAAAACAGACTGTTAATGCGACGGAACAAACAATATCAGGCAAAGAACAAGTTGACAAAATAAAAAACCCGATTGAAAATCCCATTCACGAAATCCAAAAAAACGCCCAAGTCAATATTGATGAAAGCGCAATTACGGATGAAAATGCCCTGCCGCGGCAAAGCAAAATAAATCAGACAGTTCAAAAGCAAAACCCGGAAACGGACGCAGCGGCAAACACCGCCTCTTCTCTGCCTTTGGCAACCAAACCCCAGCCTCAGACCATGGTCATTTCCAGAGAAGAAGCTTTGCAGCCGCCCTCTAAAGATCTAGCCGACCCTGCGCAATTTATACAAACCTATTCACAGGACATATTGAGGCAGGCTTCTCCCAAAATTCGTATTCCTTCCAACGTGCAAGGCAAACACCAAGTCATTGCCCGTATTGACGTATCGGCTGAAGGAAAATTAAAAAATGCAGCCATAACAAAAAGTTCAGCAAACACAATTCTTGATGGCGAAATTTTGCGCGTTTTGACAAAGGAAGTGGTTTATGCCCCATTGCCTGACAAAACGGAGCAAAGCATTTGGTTAACATTCAACATTACAAAATAGGTATACGTATGAAAACAAAACAATTGAAATTACTTTCTCTTCTTCTTTGTTTTGCATGGTTATTCGCTTTCACAGCCAACGCAAGAGCCGAACAGGTTTCTGACATTGTTCTTTCTTTGATTGAAAGCCAAAAAAGAGAAATTGACACAATTAAAGATGAATACAAAGCATTGCAGAAAAATTTAAACAACAACCTGCTTGATTTGACGAATAAGACAAATGAAATATCGCTCAATTTCCACAGCCTTTCAAGTATTTTTGAAAACGGTTCGCTCTCTCCTAATGCGCGTTCTATTTTAACAAAACAAATCAATGAATTGCATGCAGAACTCAAAGCCCATTACACTCCTCTTGAAGAGGCGCAGAAAACCATTGATTTAAGAATTGCCCAGCTCAATTCCATCATTACGAATTTTAAAATCATCGATTCTCCGAATGTTGAAGAATTAAACGCAAAAGCGCAAAATCTGCTTGCGGATTATCAGGAACTTAACAAAACCCTTTCCAAGCAACTGCCCAAAACTCAGGAACTGTTGGGTGATATTAATAAACTGTCCAATAATTTCGAAGAAATCCTGCCTAAACTTTGGCTTGATTATTATCTGAACGCAACAGACAACCTTTTCAGTTCCCTTGTCTGGCAAAACGAAATCAAAAATTTTAAAGATGTTTTCAGCACGACGGCAAGAACACTCAGAAATGATTTGCCAAATACCTCGGAAGCATGGATTTTGTTCACTATCCGGGTGCTTACCGTTCTCATTATCCTTGGTGTGCCTTTGTATTCTTCCGTCAAATTCACCAAAAAACTTCCGGAAACCATTCACAACGCATGGAAACGCATTTTAAAACAAGGCATGCCTTATATCTTGCTGGGCATAGCTTTCTACTACGGCTCGCTTCAAAACCATACGATTTATCAAATCAGCATGGGCATAAGCGCTGTTTTAATGTGCCACGGCCTCATTCGGCTCGCGTTTATTTTGCATACGCTGCATGACCCTGAAGCGCCTTCCAAACCCTCCATACGGATTTTCGTGCCTGTCCTCTTCGCGAGCCTCGCCCTTTTGACTTTTACGCCCCTTATCCTGACCCTTTCTTTCATTTGGACCATTATTTTGCTTGTCACCGTCTACACGCTGATAAAAACACCTAAATCAAAATCCAAAATATGCCAATACATCATGGGGGGATTTTTAATTGTCAACATTATCGGCATTCTGATTACGCCAAGCGGTCTCGCAAGACTTTCCATACTTATCACGCTTTTGTACATTTGCTTAGGCGTCGGCATATACCTCGCTTTCGGCGTTATTCATCTGGCGAAAATCACCCAAGATTATTTGCAGGCGAAGACAACAAACACCTTTGCCTATGAATTGGCTTACGCATTTCTTTTTCCCGTTCTCCTGCTCATTTGCCTCCTTGCTCCGTTTACTTGGATATTCGCTTATCCCGGCGGAATTTACCTTATTAAAAACTTCAGCAACCTTGATTTCAATTTCGGCACGGTTTCTGTCAACACCTTGCAAATTTTCACTATTTTTATCGCCTTTTACATCACAAAATCCATTATCAAGGTTTTGAACAACTTCATTGACAACAATCTGGATAAAAATACGAACAATTCGATTTCAAGCCTGACAACGCCTATAAAAACAGCGATAAACTTCGGCTGTTGGGCGCTTTTTCTCCTTTACGCCCTCAACATCTTAGGTTTCAGCCTGACGAGCATCACAGTTGTTGCCGGGGGTCTTTCTGTCGGTATCGGTCTTGGTCTGCAAAGTTTCGTTCAAAATATTTTCAGCGGTTTTTCCTTGATTTTCGGACAAAATATCCGTGAAGGAGACGTTGTCGACGTTGCGGGCATAAGCGGCGTCATCCAAAAAATAAGCCTGAGGGCTACCCAAATAAAAACCGCTGAAAACGCCGTTATTTTCGTGCCGAACTCCGCCTTTTTATCTTCAACGTTCACCAACTGGACGCATAACGGCAAAATGGTGAGAAAAACCATTTTGATCAATGTCGCCTATAACACAGATTTGGATCTTGTGACCGACATAGTCATGCAGGTAGTGAAAAACAATCCCGATGTGCTTTCTTATCCCGAACCTAGTTTTCTTTTTACGAACTTCGGGGACAGCTCCCTTGATTTCGAACTCAGGATTTGGGTGGCTGATTTGAACAATGCTGCGGGAATTATGGCAAAACTGCGCCTCGCCATCAATAACGCCTTTAAAGAAAAGGGCATTGAAATACCATTTCCGCAAACGGATATTCATATTCACCAAAACCAGTCCGATACAAAGCTTGAACAGCTTGAAAGCGGCAAATAACACATAAGAAAAAAAGGCTTTTTTTCTTATGTGTATTTTTTATTCAAAACGACTCATACCGGTAATGACGACCATATCAACAGGCACATCATCGTGTTCGCCTTGAGGCTTTGTTTTCAGTTTCTGAATCTTATCCACAACGTCCATGCCCTCAATCACTTGCCCGAACACGCAATAACCGTATTCTTCATCCGCGTCTCTTTGATAATCAAGATCCGGATTGTCAACAGTATTGATAAAGAATTGAGCGGAAGCGGAGTGAGGATCGGCGGTTCTCGCCATAGCAAGCGTGCCGCGCAAATTTTTCAAGCCGTTGCCGGCTTCATTGCGAATAGGCTCATGGGTGGGCTTTTCTTCGTAACGCACGGTATAGCCGCCGCCCTGTATCATGAAGTCTTTGATCACACGGTGAAAAATAGTGTTTTGGTAAAATTCCTCATCAACATATTTTAAAAAATTCGCAGCGCTGACGGGTGCTTTATCTTCAAATAATTCCAATAAAATATCCCCGGAAGAAGTTTCCATTAAAATAATCGGATTGCTCATACCTATTCCTTTTATAAAATTTTTCTTATTGTGTCGAAAAGCCGTGAAAAAAGCAAGTCTTGAATTTATAAAAAAAATACGTTAAATTTTTTGCAATGAGCAAGCAAATTTTATTCGACAAACAAAATTTCATATGCAGTTTATTTTCTTGGTTTGAACAAAATAAACGCGATTTGCCTTGGCGTAAGACGTATAGCCCTTACCATGTCTGGATTTCGGAAATGATGCTGCAGCAAACCCAAATGGAAAGGGGCGTGCGGTATTTTAACCGCTGGATGCAGGAATTTCCGACTCCTGATTCCATTGCGGAGTCTTCTCTTGAAAAAGTCCTGCAGCTTTGGGAGGGACTTGGCTATTATTCGAGAGCGAGAAACATTTACGCAAGCGCAAAAATCATCAGCAATACTTACAACGGAAAAATCCCCTGCGATGAAGCTAAAATCCGCTCCCTCGCAGGAATAGGCGAATATACGCTATCTGCTATCATGGGCATAGCCTTTGAAAAAGATTATGCTGTTGTCGACGCAAATGTCGAACGTGTATTTGCAAGGCTTTTCAACTGCACTGACAAAAATCTAAAAAAAGCGGTCAAGCCCTTGGCGCAGGAACTGCTCCCGCACGGCAAAGCAAGAACCTATAATCAGGCATTGATGGAACTGGGCGCCCTTGTCTGCAAAAAAATTCCGCAATGCGCAAATTGTCCTCTTGTTCCCTATTGTGAAAGCAAAAAACTCAATCTTGAGCGGGAACGCCCGGTACCAAAAGCGAAAAAAGAAATAATTCCCGTTCTCGCCAGTTTTTGTATCATAACCAACAGCAACAATGAGGAATTATTACGGCAAAGGACCAATCAGAAACTTTGGAATACCCTATGGGAATATTTCGGCATTGATACCATCATTTTTGACAATGCGTCATCAGCGGAAGAAAAGCAGAACGTGGCAAGGCAGAGCATTCTTATTGAAATATCCGAAACGTTTAAAATACCTAAAGCAATACTTGAAGAAAACATTTCGGATAACGCATTTTGCGTCACTTCCAATTATACCAATCACAAACTTACGGCATACTTTTTTTCTTGGCATGTGACAGAGGAATTTGAACAAATCATCAATAAAAACATATCCGGCACAGGACCGTATGTTTGGACAAAAAATACGGAACAATCCGCCATGCCGTCGCACCACAGAAAAGCCCATCAAAACCATAAAGAAAAAGGGTAAATTCTTACCCTTATCTTTTTTATTTCATATTGAATAATTCTATCCTGCGCAAATGCCTGCCCTCAAGAAATTCCGTTTCAAGGAAAATATCCGCCAAATTCACAGCAAGCCCCGCACCGGTTACCCGTTCGCCAAGACACAAAATATTCGCATTATTATGCTCACGGCAAGCACGGGCATGAAACTCGCAGGACGCAAGCGCCGCGCGTATTCCTTTCACTTTATTGGCAGCCATGCTCATACCGATACCGGTTCCGCAAATAAGAATGCCGAAAGCTCCCTCGTTTTCAAGCAGCTTATCCGTTACTTTGAACGCACTGTCGGGATAATCGCAGCTTACCGCTTGCTCAGGTCCCAAGTCAAAGACATCATGCCCCTTTTCCTGTAAATGCCGCACAAGAATCTGCTTTAAACAAAAACCTGCATGGTCTGAAGCAATAAAAACCTTTTTAGCCATATCCACCTCTAATTATTTAAAATTTCCGTACCGTCAGGCAAAGGAAACCGCAAATCTTCCTCCGTATACTCCTTAGGATAACTCCGTTCTTTCACAAGCAAAATCGCTCTGTAATCATCAAGAAGCGATGAAATCACAACCCGGGAAGGGAGTTTGGCGGTATCGTCATACACTATGTCAAAAGCCCATTCGTTGTTAATTTCACAGTGCACAGGCAAACCGTCCTTATTCAGCTGCACCAAACCATCCATTTTCAAGCTACTGAAATAATAGGTATATTTCTTATAATCAGTTTTTGCTTTCTTGGATTTAACACTATCCAAATGAATATCCTGCAAAACCTGATTAAATCCACCGCGGAGCAAAAGCGACATTTCATAAAAAGAAAAAGGAACAGGCATGCCAAGGCTGACAAGCGGATTTATTTCATCAAAATTATCCATGAGAATAGCTTGCTTGTCCTGAACAAAATACATTAAAATCCGTTCTTTGCTTTCAAGAATTTTTGCAATGCTCGCACCGACTCCGGCCATGACATCCAAACGCAAAGGCACAGCACCGTTGCTCCAAAAAATATAATTGACCCGGTTGGTATTTTTACTGTCCCCGAAGCGAAAACTTCCCTGCAAGGCATACGGCTTTTCCTCTATGCTCCGCTGAATGAACTTTTTCCACCTGCCTTCCTGTTCCTCCATGTTCGGCAAACTCACGGAACTTGCGGCACATGCGCTCATCTGCACGCAAATCCAAATAAGAAATAAAAATTTTAACCAAAATTTCATTAAAAATTCCTTAATGCAATTTATTAAGTTTTAATTCAACATCGCTGTTTTTTTCGATTTTTAAAGATTTTTCATAAGCGGAACGGGCTGTGTCAAAATTTCCGAGCTTTTGCGCAATATCGCCGTAGTGTTCCCACATGGTCGCATCTTCTTTTGCGATATTTTTGGAATATGAAATAGCTTTTTCAATAAATTCGAGCGCTTTTGCGTAATCGCCTTTTTTATAATACAGCCAAGCCAAAGAATCGTTAATATACCCATGGTTAGGATTTAACCTATCAGCTTTTAAAAGATACTCCTCCGCTTGTTTCAAATCTTTATTTTGCTCGACAAGAGTATATCCCACAAAATTTAAAGCATCGTAATTGTCAGGTTCGGCAAGTAAAATCTCTTTCATAATCCGCATGGCTTTTTCTTTTTCGTTCAGATGAAAGCACGTATAGGCAAAGCGAAATTTCGCACGGTTATCTTCCGGATATTCCTGTAAAAATTCATAGAGGATTTCATACGCCTGTTCATATTGTTCCTGAAACAAATACACTTGATATTCCAATATCTTATAATTTTTTGCATCGGGAGAAAGAACCTGCAGATTTTTAATATACGGAAGCGCCTCGTCAAACTCGTTGTTATCCAAATGGATATAGGTAATGATTTCTTGGGCGTTTTTATAATGTTCGTCATCTTCCGTAAGCTGCCCCAAATAAGGCAACGCTCGCTTTTTATCTTTATCCGCTTCGTAAATCAGCGCACCGTGCAAATATAACAATTCGCGCGGGGCATTTTCCATTGTTCCGAGATTATTGAGAAGTTCCTCAGCCAAATCAAGCCTGCCTTCCTGGATAAGCATGGAGGAAACAGAAACAATGAAATCAAAATTAAAATGTTCTTTTGCGATATTGAAAGCCCTCTGATGATTTCCTTCTTTAAACGCTATGGAAATCAAACGCAGCAGGTAATCATAATTGGAATTATCCAGTTCCAGCAAACGGGAATAATATTTTCGTGCCAAAGCATAATTTCCCTGCACCTCCGCAATCATGCCTAAATGCTGCAAAGCGGATTTTTCTTCCGGAAATTCACGCAACACACGGCTGAAATATTTCTTGGCGTCATCGTAGCGCTTCATTTTTTCCAAACAAATTCCGATATACACGTACACAGACGACGTTTTTTCCTTTTCCGGAATTTGCATGAAAGAAAAATACGCGTTTTCATATTGGAAAAGTTTATAATAAATGACACCGAGCTCTATATACGCATTATAATCCTGCGGATGATTTCCGATATATGCTTTCAGCAAATCAAGAGCGGGAGACAAATCGGAATTGCCCTCCTGCATGGTTTGCAACAACTCCGCATACATCAGGATGAAAGGCAATTCATCAGGCATGGCTTGCAGGCATTTTTCCAGTAAAACCTTGGCTTCCTGCATATACCCCTTATTATAAAACCAAGTGACAGCTTCCGCCAAAAACAAAGGTTCCGGATTTTCTTCAACAACTTTATCAGAATACAGTTTTATTTTATCATAATCATCGCGTTTTACGGCTTCGTACAAACCCAAATAAGCAAAAGTCCGCATACCGTTTTCAGAAATTTCCATTCCCGGATTTTCTCCGCTTTGCGAACCGGCTTTTTCAAAAGGAAACAAAAAAGGCGTATTCTGCAAATCTTCAGAATGCACACATGCCTGTAAAACCAATAAGAGAAATAAAAGTGATATGATACGCATTGTTCCCTCTACGATTGAATCCATTCTTCCGAAAAATCTTTTATTTTCGTTCCCAAGTGCGTTTTCAGCTTTTGCAATAAACGGGCTTCCAATTGCCTGATCCGTTCACGGCTCACATGATATTTTTCCCCTATTTCACGCAAGGTCACGGGGTCGTCAGTAAGCAGCCTGTGCTCTAAGATGAAAAGCTCCTTATCGGACAAATCAGGCAATAAGTCTTTTAAACTGTACCGCACCAAATCGGATAACTCCTCACTGGCGAAACTGTTTTCAACTCCCGCCGTCAGAGCGGGCAGAAAATCGAGTTTTGTCGAACCGCTGTTGTCATCACTATTCGTCGGCATATCAAGGGATAAATCACTAGTATCAAGACGCTGCTGCATTTCCACAACTTGTTCCACACTCACGCCAAGAGCTTCCGACAAGGTTTTTTCATCAGGATCGAATCCTTGGGAAATAAGCTTTTGCCGTTCTTTGTTCAAGTTATAGAAAAGCTTGCGCTGGGCTTGCGTCGTGCCGATTTTAACCATTCTCCAGTTATCCATGATAAACTTGAGAATATAAGCTTTTATCCAAAACGTGGCATAATAAGAGAATTTAATGCCCTTATCAGGGTCGAATTTATTGACAGCCCGCATAAGCCCGACATTACCTTCCTGAATTAAATCAAGGACATTTTGCATCCAGCGCCGCTGAAAATCCATAGCCACGCGCACAACCAAACGCAGGTGTGAAGAAATGATCCGAAACGCGGCTTCACTGTCCCCGCTGTCACGCACACGCCTAGCGAGCGCAACCTCTTCATCGGGTTCAAGCAAAGGAAACTTGCTCACCTCACGCAGATACAGCTGCAAATTGTCTTGAACGGCAGGCAAATGGCGGGGTGCGACCATTACGGCATTGTCTTCATGATTTTCTTCCAGCGCAATGGAATTATTGGCATAATTCATCACATCGAGATAATCTTTTTCATCAATGAAATCCGTCTGCCCTAATATGTCCTCAGAAGAATCGAAATCATCATCTTGTTCTGTATCTTCATCAGAAAAATCATCAGGCAGCAATTCCGCTTCAAGAACAACGTTTTTCTCGTCGGTTTTCTTTTCGCCTGCAATTTTTTTTTCTGTATTTTTTTCTTCCATAGTCAATAAATTCTTGTTATATAACTTTCGTACCATTTGTTTTTATAATTAATGGAACTTATTTTAGTCTGTATTTTTTATATTAGCAAGTTTTAAAAAAGCAAAACAAATAAACGGATTATGCTATCAGGAGCTATACATGGGCTTAGTACGTACCTTGATTCAAACGGATACTCCTCTCTTCATTGACGGAGCAATGGGAACAATGCTGCAAAAACTCGGCATGCCGGACGGCGCCAACCCTGCCGAATTTTGCATGGAACGACCTGATATCGTTGAGCAAATACATTTGGAATATTTGAAAGCCGGCGCAAATATCATTATCACGTCCACCTTTGGCGGCACAAAATACAAACTCCCGCCGAGCCTCGATGTCGAAACGTTTAATATAAAAATGGCGCAAGTCGCTCAAAAAGCCGTTTCCCAAATGAAACAGGAAACCGGCGCCCCCTGTTTCATCGCAGGCGATATCGGACCTGTCGGAAAATTCCTGCGTCCCCTTGGCGAACTCGACCCGCAGGATTTCATTTCCGCTATCCGTGAACAAGTCCGCGGTTTGGTCAAAGGCGGTGTTGATTTAATTTTTATCGAAACGCAATTCGACCTTGCAGAAGCAAGAGCAGCAGTCGCCGCAGCGAAAATGGAAACCGACCTTCCGATTTTTGTTTCCATGACCTTTGAAGACGGTGTCAGCTTAACCGGCTCAAGCCCTGAAATTTTTGCCGCGACTATGCAGAACATGGGAGTTGACGCTATCGGAGTCAACTGCGGAGCGGGTCCCGAACAAATGCTTCCCGTAGTCAAACGCATTTTGGCAGGCTGCACACTGCCTGTTTTCGCTGAACCCAATGCGGGGCTGCCGGAACTTATCGGCGGTGAAACCGTTTTCAGGCTTGACCCGCAAGACTTTGCAGAACAAACAAGCCATATCGCGAAAGAAGGAGTTCATATTCTGGGCGGATGCTGCGGAACAAACCCTCAACACATCCAAGCCTTGCGCGAAAAAGTACTTTCCATACAAAAAGACATTTCTAAAACAGAACGGAAACTTCCTTACGGTATACGCCTCACCTCACGCTCCTCCCTCGTGCAAATCGGTGAAACACAGCCCCTCATCATGATTGGCGAACGCATAAACCCAACCGGAAAAAAAGCCCTCAGCGCAGAATTGCAAGCCGGAAAATTCGACCTCGCCCTGCAATACGCAGATGAGCAAATTGCCATGGGCACAAAAATTTTAGATGTCAATGTCGGTGCGCCGCACGTTCACGAAGAAAGCATGCTTCCCTCCTTGGTTGAAACCTTGGTTTCCCGTGTACAAACACCTCTTTGCATAGATTCTTCAAATCCTGAAGCGATTATCCGGGCACTGCCTTTCCATGCCGGCTCCGCGCTTGTCAATTCCATAAGCGGAGAAGAAAATAAAATGGAATTGCTTGCCCCTGCCTGCAAAATATGGGGCTCCCCTTTCATTTTATTGCCTCTCACAGGTGCGAACCTGCCGAAAACTGCCAAAGAACGTATCAGCATTATTGAACAACTGCTTCTTAAAGCAGAAAAATATGCCATTCCGCGCCATTTGATCATGATTGATATTTTGGCGCTGACTGCCGCTTCTGACGGCAAAGCGCCCGCAGCCTGCTTGGAAACGGTAAAATGGTGTCATAAGGAACACTTGCCGACGACGCTCGGCTTATCCAATATTTCTTTCGGCTTGCCTGCGAGAGATTTGGTCAATTCCTCTTTCTTCGCCATGGCGGCGGGTTCCGGATTGTCCTCCTGCATTGCCAACCCTTCGAACATACGTATTCGGGAAGCTCTTGACAGCGCAAATCTCCTTTTGGGTTTTGATGAAAATGCGGAACATTTTACCAATTCCTATGCAAAATGGACTTCCCAAAGCCAAAATCAAAACCAGGGAACAAATCAGGCGAAAGCCGGAGCTAAAACCATGGAAGAGGCTGTCATCATTGGCGATAAGGACCATATCGTCGCCATGATCGACGAGGAACTGAAAAAAGGCGCAGACCCTTTCGAGCTTGTCCGTGAACGGCTTATTCCTGCCATTCAAAAAGTCGGAACCTTGTACGAAAAGAAAGAATATTTTCTTCCTCAGCTTCTCCGCTCCGCTTCAACCATGCAGACTGGCTTCGCACATGTGAAACCATTGCTTGAAAAAAGCGGGCAAGTTGCTGAAAGAACAAAAATCGTCCTTGCGACAGTGCAGGGGGATATTCATGACATAGGCAAGAATATCGTCGGGCTTTTGCTTTCAAATTACGGCTATGACGTTATTGATTTGGGCAAAGATGTGCCTGCCGAAACCATTGTTGAGCAAGCGGCTGCAAGCCATGCGGAAATTATCGGTTTATCGGCTCTTATGACAACAACGATGCCGAGAATGGAAGAAACCGTCAGCCTTGTGAAAGAAAAAAATCTTTCCTGCAAGGTGATCGTCGGCGGAGCTGTCGTCACCCGGGAATATGCGAAAAGCATAGGCGCCGACGGGTATTCCGTCGATGCCGTCGAGGCTGTCCGCGTTGTGAAAGAGCTTTTAGGCAAATAATAAGACTGCATTTTTTCACATTGCATATTTTCAGAACTTATTATAGAACGAAAAAAATAAAGAGGGTCTTATGACAATTCGTACCGGCTTGCTTTTTAGTTTGCTGTTTCTTTTGATAAGCGGCTTCCAATGTTTCGCGAAGGAAATTCAAACAAGCACTGATTTATTGAATGAAATCGCCCAGGCAAGCAAAAAACAGGTTGTTTTGGTAAATTTTTATGCTTCATGGTGTTCCCCTTGCCGTCAAGAGATCGCGGACCTTATTGAAATAAGAAAAACATTTTCTCAGGAACAATTGAAAATCATCGGAATCAATTTGGATGAGAATGAAGAAACAATGCGTTCCTTTAATCGGGACATAGGCATAAATTACGAAACGTACCATGATTTCCAAGGGCGAATTTCCGGTTTTTTTAATTTTCAGGGTATCCCGTTCAATATTATCTATGGCAAAAACGGAAAAGCCGTCTATGCGCAGTCAGGCTCTATTCCTTTTGAAAAACTGTCCGATTTAATTGAATACGGTTTAACAAAATAACATTAATATTTGAGGAAAGCATGCATACATTAAAAGAAGTTATCTCTGAACAGGAAATCCAAAAAAGAGTTAAAGAATTAGGCAAAGAAATTTCAAAAGTGTACGAAGGGGAACCTCTTGTCATTCTCTGCACCCTGAAAGGCGCTTTCCTTTTTTTCAGCGATTTGGTCCGCAGCATAACCTGCCCCCATGAAATTGATTTTGTGCGTGTCGCAAGCTACGGCAACAGCGACACTTCTTCAAACACTATTTCTTTTACCAAGGATATTGAAATCAATATCGAGGGAAAACATGTCCTCATTGTTGAAGATATTGTCGATACCGGACTTACCATGGAATTTCTGCTGACACAGTTCAATGCCAGAAAAGCGAAAAGCGTAAAAGTCGCAACATTGCTCAGCAAAAAAGCCAGACGCGAAAAATCAGTCGCCATCGACTTTGTGGGTTTTTACATACTTGACGGATTTCTTGTCGGCTATGGCTTGGATTATGCTGAAAAATACCGTTCTCTTCCAAGTATCAACGAACTTGAAATATAAATTTTAGGACATACCATGCTTGTTACCTGCCCAAACTGCAAAAGTGTTTTTAAATTACCCAAACAGGAAGATATTGACAAAAAACTCCGCTGTTCCATCTGCAAAACGGTTTTTGCCATCCGTGAAACAGAATATAAGCTTGAAGCGGGAGAAGAAGGAAGCCCCCAGGAAGCTGGTCCTTCAAACACCGGAATACCCCGCATAGATTTGGACACGCCTTTTGCAAATGATAAATCCGTGAAAAAGAAAAGTCTGGCTGTACGGATTTTTGCAATTTTATTTTTCGCTTCCATTTGCTTTATTTCCATATTATGGTCTTTCACCGATTACCTTGACCCGATAAAAGAAAAATATTTCAGCAAGGATGAGGCGAAAATTCAAGAAAAAATCGAAGCGGAAAACAAACGTATCGAAGAGTTGACGCAAAAGGTTAAATTGCTGCAGATAAACGGGCTGCGCCAATATACGATGCCCAACGATAAAATCGGCACACTCACCGTTATTGAGGGGAAAGTTGTCAACGGTTTTGACGAACCGCGCGGTTTCATTCAAGTTGAATGTTCGCTGTACAGCGAATCCGGCGAATTGCTCATCGACAAAAAACAAATTGCCGGAACCAGCCTTTCCTTATTCCAACTGCAGGTATTGAACGAAGAGGAATTGGAACAAACCCTCAACAACAATCTCGACATCATGCAGAGAAATACCAATATCGCGCCGGGCGCGAGCACGCCGTTCATGTGTATTTTTTATAACCCGCCCCAAAATGCCGCAAATTTCAATATTAAGATTGTTTCTGCTGAAAACCCGGAAAAAATGGAAGCGCCTCAGCCGGAACAGGCATCCTTTTAACAAAAGCCCAGAAATGGGCTTTTCTTTGATTATGGTATGGCAAGCGAACTGTATAAAATCCCGAATCTGAAACTCTCTGATGACAAAAGCCCTTTTCCTCTTAATTCCGAATATTGTTTCAGAATACAGGAAGAAATAAAAAAAAGCGTCTTTATCACAAGCATAGGACATGCAAATTCAAAAGAAAGCGCAAAAATTTTTATCGATAAAATCTGCAAGGAATTTGCCGATGCAACCCATAATTGCTATGCTTTCGCCGTTGGCGCTCCAAAAGACACTGCCTGCATAGGGCAATCGGACAATGGCGAACCCCACGGAACAGCCGGAAAACCCATGCTGAATATTCTTCTCCATTCCGATATTGGTGAAATTGTCGCGGTGGTGACACGGTATTTCGGGGGAATAAAGCTTGGTACAGGCGGACTTGTGAAAGCCTATCAGGGTTCGGTCGCCCATGCCTTGGAAGTTTTGCCGTGCACGGACAAAATCCCTTATAGTCAAATACAGCTGAGCTGCGGATATGAGCATATCAATTTATTGCACTACCATTTGCCGTTATTTGATGCGAAAATCATTCAGGAAGATTTTTTGGAAGCGATACGGTATACCGTCAATCTTCCAAGCAATAACGCAGAACCTTTTATTCAGGCTTTTACCAATGCCGCAAAAGGAAAGATTGCAATAATTGACCTGCAACATCTTGATAATCAATAACTTATTTAATTAAAAAAATTTCTTTACAAAACGCTGAAAAAAAGCTAATTAGTAATTGTTACTGATAATAACAAAGAAACAAAATATGGAGAAAAATCATGTCAAAAACACAAGAAAATTTAATGGCGGCTTTCGCCGGTGAATCCCAAGCTAACCGTAAATACCTTGCTTATGCGAAACAAGCGGATAAAGAAGGTCTTACCATGGTTGCCAAGCTTTTCCGCGCCGCTGCCGAAGCTGAAACCATTCATGCCCATACCCACCTTCGCAATGCCGGTAAAATCAGTGACACCGCAGCTAACCTTCAAGACGCGATCAGCGGTGAAACCTATGAATTTACAAAAATGTATCCTGAAATGATCAAAGACGCGGAAGCGGAAGGCAATAACGCTGTCGCTAAATACATGGGATTTGTCAACGCTGTTGAAGAAGTTCACGCAAAACTTTACCAAAAAGCTGCCGCCAACGAACTTTCAAACAAAGACTTCTACATTTGCCCCGTATGCGGCTACACCCATGAAGGCCCGATGACTGAAGCCTGCCCGGTATGTAAAGCTCCTGCCGCCAACTTCTACACAGTCGGTTAATTTTTTAGCCGGAAAATAAAAATATCCCCTCAAAACTTCATGCTTTGAGGGGATTTCACTTTAAAATCCAAAGCAAAAAATACCGTTATTCCACAGGCAGCAGCGGTCTTTTTCCCTGCAAATATTCTTTGAAATGGGCGACTGCCGTATCATGGTCAAAACAAAGGTGCGGAATATCCTCAAGCTTTCTGAAATGGGCGTTGGAAGCATCGTCACCCGCCATGATTTGCTCCGGATTTTTAGCTTTAGCCACATACGTAACAGTAAGCGTATGAAAACGCGGGTCACGGTCAGGCTTGGAATATACCCCGACAATGCCGATAAGCTCAACATCAAGTCCTGTTTCTTCTTTCATCTCACGGACAGCGGCATGTTCCACGCTTTCTCCGGTTTCCACAAAACCGCCGGGCAAAGCGAAACCGTGGGGTTCATTTTTCCTTTCGATAAGCACTATGCCTTTTTGCTCGTCGTAAATAATACAATCAGCGGTTGGATAAGGATTGTCGTATTTTGAAATATCACTTTTGCAAATCGGACATTTTTTCATAACAGCACCTAAATAGCCCTATAACCTTGTTCGGATAATTGTTCAAGAGAAACAGCCCCATGCCGCAATATTTTGATTTCCTTATCACCCTGCACGCTGATTATGGTGGAAGCAAATCCCCCCTGCGGTTTCGGCGGTAAATTGACATAACCGTTGACCCGCTTTAACAATTCCTCATCCAAGGCGCTGAAATCGGAAACAGGCTCTTTTCCGCTGATATTCGCACTGCTTGAAACAATGGGCTCGCCAACACCCTCGGCAAGGGCGACGGCAACAGGATGCGAACTCAAACGCACGGCAAGGGTGCCCGTTCCGCCGGTAAGCAAGGCTGAAACATTTTTCTTTGCAGGCAAAATAAGCGTCAGCGGTCCCGCCCAAAAAAGTTTTGCCAATTCCTCAACATCGCTTCGCACGGCACTTGATAATTGCGTAAAAGCGTAAACCTGTTCCAAATTGCTGACAATAGTGGGCAGCGGCAAAGCCAGCAGCCGTTTTTTTGCTTGAAAAATAGACGAAATAGCTTTTTCGGAAGAAATCTTACAGCCTATGCCATAAAACGTTTCTGTGGGATAAATAATAATTCCCTCGGCATTCAAAACGGAAACAGCCTTTTCTAAACCAAGCTCAAGCATAACACACCTCGAAATTCGAGTATAAGCGTTAGGCATTTCTCTGTCAAAGGTTTAAAGCCCAAAATATCGCATTGCATTCTTTTTTTTTCTATACTATACTATTTACGCAATATTGCACTTCGGAGGCATAGTATGAATAAAATCATAGCAGCTAACTGGAAAATGAATAAAAACTCCAAAGAAGCCGCTGAAACCATTAAAGAACTGTCAGCATTTTTAAACAATTCCCTTCCCCCTAAAAGGGAAGTCATCATATTCCCGTCTTTTATAAGCTTGGAGGCGAGCACCCATGCCCTTTCCTCCTCCGTACTGCAATTCGGGGCGCAAGACGTATATCCCGCCAAGGACGGTGCTTTTACCG
Organism: Taurinivorans muris; assembly: GCF_025232395.1. Classification (GTDB taxonomy): domain Bacteria; phylum Desulfobacterota; class Desulfovibrionia; order Desulfovibrionales; family Desulfovibrionaceae; genus Taurinivorans; species Taurinivorans muris. The sequence goes on along the minus strand of NZ_CP065938.1, from coordinate 442,815 downwards.
GTGAAATTTCACCGTCCATGATTTTAGATGCAGGGGCGGCTTGGGTCCTGACCGGACATTCCGAACGCAGACATATCATCAAAGAAGAAAATACGCTTGTCGGGCAAAAAACAAGCTTCGCTCTGGCAAGCGGACTCAATGTCATCGCCTGCGTCGGTGAAACACTCGAAGAACGGGAAGCCGGCAAACTCTATGATGTTCTTACCACCCAATTGAACCAAACCCTTGCAAAACTTCCCACGCCCCTCAGTCCGGAACGGCTTGTTATCGCCTATGAACCCGTTTGGGCAATCGGCACCGGAAAAACCGCCCAAACCGAAGACATCATCGAAGCCCACGCAATCATCCGCGAGCTTTTAAAAGATATTATCGGAACATCTGTTTCCCAAACAAGGATTTTATACGGCGGCAGCGTAAAACCCGAAAACGCCCGTGAAATTCTCGAACTTGACAATGTGGAAGGGCTTTTGGTCGGCGGCGCATCATTGAAAGCGGAAAGCTTCGCAAAAATTATCCAAGCATAATTTTCGTCGGCGCATAATTTTTATCGGCTGCATTTTTTTCTTGCAAAATTTTCAATATGCGTTAATATTATCTTCCGTGATAAAATGAAAGGTGTAATGACGCCGCAAGGAGCTGTTTGTGCAATCAGGTATTTTAATTCTGCATATTTTGGTATGTATCATATTAATCGTTCTTGTTCTTTTGCAATCAGGACGTGAAGGAATGGGAGTCATTTTCGGCGGAGGCGGAAACAGTTCCGTTTTCGGCAGTCAGGGCGCCGGCGGAATTTTGGTTAAGCTCACCGCTTTTTTAGCTGTCATGTTTGTTGTGACCTCACTCGGATATAATATTCTCACTGCAAATAAAAACAATGTTTCTTCCGTGCTTGACGTGCAATTTGAAGAAACAGCTCCGGAAAATCCCGTACCTGCGGAAATAAAAGATATTCCTGTTGAAACAGCTCCGGCTCCGGAAGCGCTTCCTGACCAAAATGCGGACAAACAAGAGCAGCCTGCCGCACAGCCAATTGCAAATACAGCCGAAGAAAGTGCGAAAACCGAATAAGTTATGTAAAAAACTTTGAAAGCCTTAGAAATAAGGCTTTTTTCTTTTAAACTAAAACTTGACAAATAAAGCATAGCTCTTTATAGTTCAAGCAATGGAAACTGGACGGCAGTAACGTCGCCAACCCCGCCAGATTCGAAAGAAAGCAACGGTAACGATTGTTATTGGGTGTCCAGTTCCCGAAAGGCACAAAAGTATATTTTGTGCCTTTTATGTAATAAGACTTTAGGATTTCCTTATTTATTCAACCAATTACAGGGGTTTTTACTATGCGAAGCGACATTATGAAAAAAGGAAAAGAACGTGCAGCCCACCGTTCTTTGCTTGCCGCCTTGGGTCTTACAAAAAAGGAAATCGAACGTCCTCTTATCGGGGTTGTCAATTCCGCGAACGAAATAGTTCCCGGACATATCCACCTTGGAAAAATCGCCGAAGCCGTCAAGGCCGGCGTACGCGCCGCAGGCGGAACTCCCATTGAATTTCCAGCCATTGCGGTTTGCGACGGTATTGCCATGAACCATGAAGGCATGCGTTATTCCCTGCCTTCCCGCGATCTTATTGCCGATTCCATAGAAATTATGGCTATGGCGCACCCCTTTGACGGACTTGTGCTTATCCCTAACTGCGATAAGGTCGTTCCGGGAATGCTCATGGCTGCCTTACGTTTGAATATTCCCGCCATTGTCGTTTCAGGCGGTCCTATGCAGGCAGGTCCGAACGCAACGGACCTTAACAGCGTTTTTGAGGCTATCGGCAAATACAATTCCGGAAAAATCGCTGAAGAAGAACTTGCCCGTATCGAAGAAAGCGCTTGCCCCGGCTGCGGTTCCTGTTCCGGCATGTTCACTGCCAATACCATGAACTGCCTTTCAGAAGCCATAGGGCTCGCACTTCCCGGAAACGGAACCATTCCCGCGACATCGGCGGCACGTATCCGCCTTGCCAAAGAAGCCGGCGAACAAATCATGGTTCTTGTTGAAAAAAATATTTGCCCGCGCGATATTGTTACGGAAAAATCAGTGCATAATGCGGTCGCCCTTGATATGGCACTCGGCGGCAGCACCAATACGGTTTTACATTTGCCCGCTGTTTTTTCAGAAGCAAACCTTCCGCTCACCCTTGATATTTTTGATAAAGTCAGCCGTATCACACCAAACCTCTGCAAACTTTCCCCCGCAGGAAAACATCATATTGTGGAAGATTTGCACAGAGCAGGCGGCGTTCCCGCCGTTATGAGCGAACTTTTGAAAAACAATCTTATCTTTGGCGGCGAACTGACGGTCACCGGAAAATCCGTTCAACAGTACATAACGGAAAATAATATCAAAATCCTTGATACGGAAGTCATACACACTGTTGACAATCCATACTCCAAACAAGGCGGCATCGCTATTTTACGCGGCAACATCGCTCCGCTTGGTGCGGTTGTGAAGCAAAGCGCCGTATCTGCCGAAATGCGCACAAGAACAACTACCGCCAAAGTTTTCGATAAAGAAGAAGATGCCATGCAAGCCATTTTAACAGGGAAAATTCAAAAAGGCGATTGCGTGGTCATTCGCTTTGAAGGTCCCAAAGGAGGTCCGGGAATGCGTGAAATGCTCGGACCAACCTCCGCCATTGCAGGCATGGGCTTGGATAAAGATGTCATGCTCATTACTGACGGTCGTTTTTCCGGAGCAACCCGCGGCGCCTCTATCGGGCATATCAGCCCTGAAGCTGCCGAAGGCGGACCAATCAGACTTGTTGAAAACGGAGACCAAATAAAACTCGATATCGAAGCACGCAGTCTGAAGCTGTTGGTCAGCCAAGAAGAATTGGAAGAACGGGCTAAAAATTACCAAGCACCTGCTCCGAAAGCCAAAACTCCGATTTTGCGCCGTTATGCAAAACTTGTAACATCCGCCGCAACCGGCGCCATTTATGAAAAAGACTGACAATCACCAGCCGGACCTGATAAAAATTCTTATTTCATGACTGCATAAAAAACCACCGGCTGATACAGCCGGCGGAACAAAAAATTGTTAGATACAAGACTGTCCTCCCTTGGCATGTTTCGATGTGTTCGTCAACCAACGCCAAAGGAGGACAGCCTCTTATGAAAAACAGGTGATATTTATTTCATATATAACAAAACTGTTGATACCATAAGGTCTTTAAAGTCGGTCATCAATAAATCAACGTATCGGCATAAATTTTACAGCAATGAAGTTAAAGAAGCATGTAACACGAATAGGACCTTTATTACAGCATTATAAAAAATACAACTATTCTTGGATTTTTTGCTGTTCCTGAACTTGTTTGATATACTTCTGCCTGCAGTCGTCACTGCAAAAATATTCCACAACATCTCCGTTCCGCACGGAAAAGCTGTTTTCTTTCTCCACATAAACACCGCAAACCGGGTCGCGCACCAAAATACCGTCTGCTACTTTTTTTGCTTCATCATTTTCAGATTTTTCAATATTTTTTCTTTTATCGTTCATAAATAAACGATAAAGAGCATACGCGGCGATACCGAAAATCAAAATTTTAAAAATCATACCATCCTCGCTTCATTAACTTTGATAAATTTTATTTTCCTTAAGACGATAATCAAGCTGTGACAATGCGTCTTCGATATGGATATTATGAATGGTGATGTGGGGGGCGATTTCATGCAGAGGAACCAAAACAAAAGCCCGGTCCAAAGCCTTCGGATGCGGAACTTCGACCAAATTTGTCGAAATTTTCGTATTTCCCACTAAAAGAATATCTATATCAATTATTCTGGGTCCAAAACGCCTGTTTTCATCTCGGACTCTGCCCATTCCCGCTTCAATCCCCAAAAGGTAATTCATAAGATTATCCACGGCTAAATCAAGAGGCACGGAAAAATCATAATCAACCGCAATGACCTGATTTGCAAACCACCCCTGATTTTTGTCACCTTGAGGCTCTGTTTCATAAATGGAAGATTTCGCAAGAAAACGGATTTGCCCATGCCTGCAAATGTGCTCAATGGCTTTAGCCAAATTGCTTTCCTTGTCACCCAAATTTGAACCCAGAGAAAAAAAACATATCATACATACCTCTATAAATAAGGACTGAATATCCACATTGCGGCGTTTCTCAATCGTTTTAAAAATATCAAGAAAGGAAATTTGCCGTCTTCAAATACAGAATAAGCGATTTTTTTAGAACTTGCAAGAACGCTGTCCGCAAAAAACCTCAAATAAGAATTCAATTGCACTGAGAATACTTCCAAATTCAATTCAAAATTTAATTTCAAACTTCTCGGGTCAAAATTTGTCGACCCCAAAAACGTATATATTTCATCGACAAGAATAAGTTTCGTATGGGCAAAGGGTTTTGGCTGCTTATACATTTCTATGCCTCCGTGTATCAAACTTGGCAGAATGTGGTCAGCAGCCCAGCTTACGAAATTATGGTCCAACTTTTCAGGCAAAATAACCCGAACCCTGACACCCCTCGTTACCGCGCTCATAAGCGCGCTGATGATTTCCCGCGTAGGCAAAAAATAAGGATTGATAATGATAATTTCTTTTTTTGCACAGCTGAACACGCCGCATAAAAGATTAATGATCAAATCGTCGCTGTTTCCCGGACCGTCCATAACTATTCGCGCATCCATGGTTCCTGTGGCTGGACAAGGCGTAAAGGTCATATCCTGCGCTTTGCCGGTAACAAAGGCGAGATCAAGCAAAAAAACTTCCCTAAGCCCTGTCACGATAGGTCCGGTGCATTTGAAATGCACATCCTGAACGCTGTCACGGGGGTGATATTTCAATAAATTGCCGTCGGCTATATTCATGCCTCCCGTGAACGCGATGGAATCGCAAATAAGCAATTTTCTGTGGTTGCGCAGATTTATGCTCATTTGAAAAGGAAAAAGCTTAAAAGGAATGAAAGAATATACCGGAACACCGGCTTTTTTCAATTTTCTGCGCAAAAAAGCAAAGTCCCAAAACGTTCCCAGTCCGTCCACAATAACATGCACCATAACCCCGCGTTTATGCGCCCTTATTAAAGCTTCGGTAAAACGCTCCCCGCTTCTTTTGCCGCTAAAGATATACGTGCTCAAGAAGACATAATGCTCCGCGTTTTCAATCGCTTCGAGCATTTTGGGATAAGCCTCGTCCCCATTGAAAAGCGGTTCGAACGTATTGCCTCCCACGCAGGAAAGCCCTTGGCTCCGCTCTCCTATTCCCATAATGGGATATTCTTCACGGGTATGGTTCGCCTGCACGGAAGACCAATGGTTTTTCCGTATGCTGTCCAGGTGCCGGCGCCGCGCTTCCACCGCTTGGTTGAACAGTTTCGTCGCTTTGCTGTCAATCCTGTTGATTCCGAAAACAAAATAAAAAAACGCTCCTAAAAACGGCAGCATGATGATAACGCCGCACCATGCAAGAGCCGCCTGCGGATACTTGCTGTGCAGCAGGCAGTGAACGATCGCCGTAAAAGCGACCGCATAGCTTATCAGCAAAAATATCGTTACTAAAAATGCAATGGACATTACGCCTCCCGAATTTAATAAAAAATATATCATGGACAAAATTAATGCAACCCGTTATTAATGGAGTGAAACAACGGAGAAACTATGCAAAACATATTATCTATCATTCAACAGTATAAAATCGCTGATGAAATTTGCGCAAATGAATATGAAAACTGTTCCGCCCAAATCCGCGGTTTATTGAAAACCGCCATAGCCTTTCATTTTTCCGAAAGCGTGTATCCAAAAAACTGCGAACAATTCACGGAACATTCTTCTTCCGGATTTTGCCAAGGATATAAAAAGCAAAACATATCCGCCCTGCTTTTCCTTGTTGATAAAAAATACGATTCCCCCGCAAAATTCCTTTCCCTTCTCTGCCGGTCCATACGTGCAAATGTGCAGCAATGCTTCGTGTTCATTGATAAAAACATGCCTGAAGAAACGTTTCGTCTCTTTATCAATTGCCTGGAATTATGCGGAATAGAAAATTCCTATTATCTGCCGGATAAAGCGGTATTGAATGATTTTTATGCAAAAATGCAAAAAATTGCCGGCTCACAAGTCAAACTCATAAACTGCAATGAAAACAACCAAGATTTTATTGCATTAAAACAAAAAGATATTTTCACGGAAAATCTTCCGCTTGAAATCATAGCCCAAAAATCTCAAAAAAAATTCCTTGAACTCGCCTATGGCAAAAGCGCCGCAGTCACATATCAAACACAAAATTCGCCCCAAACAGCCCGAAAACATTTTCAAAACATTCTTGAACACTGCTTTGAACACGGCAAAGACAGCTATGATATTTCTTTCATCAGCACAAAAACAGCGGAGCAAAACTACGGAATGGGCATGGAATTTTGCTTTACACACCCGCAATTGCCACAAAACTTTTTTAACGATACGATTATTTTCAGCAACCTGGAAAGCAATTATCCAATAAGCGAGTAATCCATGAAAATAATTGAACATATTGAATCAACACGGAATATCGGCATTATCGCCCACATTGACGCTGGAAAAACAACGGTTTCAGAGCGCATTCTTTATTATACGCATAAAATTCACCGCATGGGCGAAGTCCACACCGGAAATGCGACCATGGACTTTATGCCGGAAGAACAGGAACGCGGTATCACAATTGCGGCGGCAAGCACGCATTGCGAGTGGAAAAACTTCAATATCAACCTTATCGATACCCCCGGGCATGTTGATTTCACCATTGAAGTCGAACGCTCCTTACAGGTTCTTGACGGGGCGGTCGGGATTTTTTGCGCGGTCGGCGGGGTTGAACCGCAGTCGGAAACAGTATGGAAACAATCGGAAGCCCTGCAAATACCAAAACTCGCCTTTATCAATAAATTAGACAGAATAGGCGCTGATTTTGAAACCGTTCTTTCTTCCATGCAAACACGTTTGCAGACAAAACCGCTTGTCCTGCAAATTCCTTTGGGGCAAGGGCAAGACTTTTCAGGACTTGCCGATTTGCTGACTTTGCAAAAAATTGAATTTTCGGAAGAAGACCAAGGCGAAACCGTGCTCTATACCCCTCTGGAAGGCGAAGAGCGTATTGAAGCCGAGATTTGGAGGGAAAAACTGCTGGAAGAAATCGCCGAACTGGACGACGATTTTCTAGAAAAATATTTTAACAAAACCTATGGCATTGAAGACATAAAAGAAAGCATACGTAAAATAGCCATTGCAAAACTGGCAACACCCGTTCTTATGGGCTCTGCATTAAAAAACAGCGGCATTCAGCCATTGCTTGACGCCATTTGCGATTACCTGCCAAGCCCTCTTGAGGCGAAACCGCTGAAATCGGAAGCATTCAACCCCGATACCGTAAAAACGCTCGTCTTTAAAGTAATGCTTGAAAATAATCACAGATTTTCTTTTGTAAGAATATATAACGGTATTTTGAAAGAAAACTCCACCCTCTATAATATCAATCTGCAAAAGCATGAACGCATAGACCATATCTATAAATTGCATGCGGATTATCATGAACGGGTGAAAGAAGCGTATGCAGGTGATTTGATTGGAGTTATCGGAATGAAAACCGTGCAGACGGGACACACCCTTTCCAATGACCCGAACCTTGAACCCTATGAGGATTTCAACAAATACCAACCGGTCATTTCTCTTGCTTTTGAACCCAAAAACAGTGAAGAAGCCGATATTTTGGACAATGCCCTCGCCCAATACACCCTCGAAGATCCGACTCTTCTTGTCAACAATGAAGAAGGCTTCCGCCTTGTTTCCGGCATGGGCGAGCTGCATTTGTCCGTTTTGGCGGAACGCATCGAACGTGAATACAAAATAAAACCCCGTATCGGCAACCCTCAGGTCATATTGAAAGAAAGTATCAATAATTCAGAGCCGATACAAGCCAGTTACCGTTTTGAAAGAGAGCTTGGCGACAAACTGCACCAAGGACACGCCGAAATCAGTCTGCGAAAGCGCGAACGCGGACAAGGCAATGCGATATGCCTTTCCGAACAAGCGAAAACCGTTATCCAAAAACAAAAAAACATAAGTAAAGAAGATACGGTAAAAACAGTTGAAGATTACTGCCTCAGCATTTTGGAAAGCGGGAACAACAATGGATTGGCGCTTGCGGATATTGAATTTACGCTTGTAAATATCCTTGAAAATGAAAACACGAGTTTGGTGGGTATACAAAATGCGCTCCATTTCGCTTTGCGTGAAGCGTACGCGCAAGCCAAAGTCGTCACCCTCTATCCGATTATGAAACTTGAAATTTCCGTTCCGGAAGAAAACCTCGGTGCGGTCATGAACCTTTTGAACACTTGCAAAGCAAAGGTTGAACAGCTTTTTGAAAAACAAAATCAAAAAAGCATTGTCGCTTTGGCTCCCATGCAGGAACTTTTCGGGTTTGCCACTAATTTGCGCTCCTCCACGCAAGGCAGAGCAAGCCTGAGCATGCAATTTTTACGCTATGACACCCTTTAGGGCTGAATATGAACACAGAAAAAATTCCAGCAAAAAAAAGTTTGGGACAACATTTTCTGAAAAATGAAAGTGTTATCAATAAAATCATTGAGCTTGGCGATTTTTCCGCCGCCGATCAAATCTTGGAAATCGGTCCGGGTCCCGGAGCGTTGACTTCCATTTTACGGGCTTTGGACTGCCAAAAACTTTGGCTGCTTGAAAAGGATGATGTTTTTGCCCGAAACCACGCGCAATACGCCGAAGAAAACAAACTCGGACATATGCGGGTTTTCCATACGGACGCGCTTACCTTTCCGTGGCGGGATTTACGGGGAAACTGGAAAATCATCGGCAATCTGCCCTATAATGTCGCCTCTCCGCTCATGTGGGATATTGTGAGCCAAGTTCCGAAATTATCCAAAGCCGTTTTCATGATACAAAAAGAAGTCGCCGAACGCATACGGGCGAAAGAAGGCAATAAGACATACGGAGCGTTATCCGCTTGGATACAAAGCTTTTGCAAAGTTGAAAAAGGGTTTGTCATCCGTCCGAGCGCTTTCACCCCTCCCCCAAAAGTGGACTCGGAAATCATTATTTTTAAACCTCTGCCTGAAGAAGAATTGCCCAAACATCCCGAATATCTCGCCACACTCATAAAAACAGCGTTTCAACAACGCAGGAAACAGCTGCACGGCATTTTTCAAAAAGCTTTTCCAAGCCAATATGCCGAAACAATTTGGCAGCAAATGGAAATCCCTAAGGAAAGCCGCGCGGAAACGCTCAGTCCGAAACAATTCCAAAAACTTGCGGATTTGCTTTTTCCAATAAAATAAGGAGATGAAAATGAATTTTGAGAACCTCGCTTCTTTGCGAAACTACTTGTCAGTCAGCGAACATAAGGCAGGCACGATAACATTGAAAGTGAAAGCCTCCGCCATTTCAGACCCGGCTGTAAAAAACATTATTGCGGAATTTAAAGGGCGCTCCATGCCTAAAGCGGTACTTGACATTAAATTCAATTTTTTTACGCAAGCAGTGACAATCAAATATGATACGCAAAGCATAAGACCGGAAGACATCGAGGAACTTCTGACCACGCAGGACCAAAAACGCTTCCAGCAATTGGCGGAAAGCTATTATTCAAGCCTCACGGCTTAACAAATTTCCAAAAAAAATTATTTTTTTCTTGTAATGGCTTTCAGAAAGAATTATATTGACCGTATAAAAAGCTGAATTGTATCAGCCCGTAAAAATGGAGGTTTTTATGCGTTATTTAGTATTGACATTGGCTTTTATTTTCTGCATGGCAACAAGTGCAATGGCTAAAGCGCCTCTCACCCAACTTCCTCAGGATATTACCGTGGAAGAAGCGCAAAAAGTGCTTAACGCCGCTCTTGTGAAAGCTGTTGACCAAGGCGTTCCCATGAATATCGCGGTTGTTGACGCCGGCGGAAACTTAAAGGCTTTTCTCCGTCAAGACGGTGCTTTCTTGGGCAGTATCGACGTTTCAACCAAAAAAGCAATCACCGCCCGCCTTTTCAATATGTCCACCGAGGCATTGGGCAAAGAATCATTGCCTGACAAATCCCTTTACGGCATTGAAGTCACCAACGACGGTTTGGTTGTTTTCGGTGGCGGCGAACTTATTATCCGTGACAATATGATTATCGGCGCAATCGGCGTCAGCGGCGGCAGTGTGCAGGAAGATATGAACGTTGCCAAAGCCGGCGCGGCGGCAATCAAATAAAACCGCCAAAATCCCTTTTTGCAATCCTTGTTGGAAGTTTCCGCTTTTAACAAGGATTTTTGTTTCTTTACTCCAGGAAAAAACAAGGCTATACTTGGAAAAAAAACAACAGTTAGCGCCATGGACACAATACTTACCGTTCACGAACTCAATTTCAAATTAAGCCAGCTTCTGGAAGCGCGTTTTCCGTATGTTTGGATAAAAGGAGAAGTGACGAACTGCACGCTCGCCTCATCCGGGCATATTTATTTTTCCCTGAAAGACGAACAGGAACTCTTAAATTGTGTTTGGTTCAAACGCTACCACCAAGACCTGGCATTTGACCCGCTGACCGGAGAGTGTTTTGAAAACGGAAAAAAACCGAGTCTTGCCCAAAGCCTGCGTGACGGACAAGAAATCATCTGTGCCGGGAAACTGGCTGTCTACGGAGCAAGGGGACAGTATCAGCTCATCGTTGAACATGCCCTTGAAAACGGTATCGGGCAATTGCATGAAGCCTTTGAAAAACTCAAACAAAAACTTTCTTCGGAAGGTTTATTCGATACGAAACACAAAAAACCGATTCCCCGCAAATTACAGAATATCGCCCTTATCACGGCTCCCACAGGCGCAGTTATTCATGATTTTTTAAGAATAGCCCAAACTCGGGGCATAAAAAGTACAATTCATATTTTTCCAAGCCTTGTGCAAGGCGACGAAGCCCCGAACAAACTTATCAGCGCCCTGCAAAAAGCTGAAAATCATATTTTTCCAAACGGCAAAAAGGCGGACTGTATTGTTTTCATTCGCGGCGGAGGCTCAATTCAGGATTTATGGGCGTTCAACAGTGAAGAACTCGCCCGAGCCATTTTTGCCTGCTCCATTCCTGTCGTTACCGGTATCGGGCATGAACCGGATTTTTCCATTGCCGACTATGTCAGCGATTTAAGCTGCGCAACCCCAAGCCATGCAGCCCAATTTTTATGGAAAGATAAAAACAGCCTGATCCAGGAAACCGATGATTTGGAATATGCCATGCGGTCCTCTTTTCTCGCTCTTCTCAAGCATCATGAAAAAGAATTGTCATTCCTTAAAAGACAATTGGAACTCATTTTCCCCAAAAACAAGCTGAATGAAAAAAGCTACCATCTCATGACGGTATCGCAGCGTTTACAAAAAGCTCTGCAAATCCTTTTTCAAAACAAACAAACGAAACTCTATATCGCCAAACAAAAAATCAAACGGCATGAGCCAGGTTTCACCGTTCTTTTCCATTCAATACTTCAATTAAATAAAGAAATTAATCGTTATGCCCGCACAACCATAAAAGAAAAGGAAGAAAAACTGCATAAACTGCAAAAACAACTCCGGCAAAATTTTACGGCTTATTTGCAGGATAAGGAATTTCTCCTGCAATCCAAGGCTCTTGTTCTGGAAGGCAATAATCCCCGTAAGCCTCTTGAAAAAGGATATGTTTATGCCGAACTTGCGGGAAAAGAACAAAAACCCGTGACATCCGTCCAAGATTTGCAAATAAACGATACCTTGCAATTATACCTCAGTGACGGTACAATATCTTCAAAAATCGAAACCATTGCTCCTAACAAATCGCCAAAGGATACCTTATGAATACACAAAACCCAATTATTGTCCACGCTCCGGCCTCAAAATCCGTTTCACACCGCATGGTCATGGGGGCAAGTTTGGCAAACGGCGAATCCGTTGTTGAAAATGTTCTTGAAAGCCAAGACCTTTTCCAAACAATGGAAATTCTGTCAAATGCCGGTGCCCGCTTTGAAAAAATAGATAAAGGCACATACAAAATTAACGGCGCATTGCCGAGAGGTGGTGAAGACATGCAACATGCGACAGACTGCAATGTGCATGAATCGGGCACGACCTGCCGCCTCCTTACAGCCATTTTAGCAAGCGGACAAGGGTTCTTCCATATCCACGGGGCAAAACGCATGCACGAACGCCCTATCGGAACGCTCACCGCCGCCCTTGAAGAGTTGGGAGCGAAATTCCTATTCGAAAAAGAAGGCTATCCTCCCTTTCTTTTAAAAGCAAAGGGATTGAACGGCGGAGAAATAACCGTCAGCCTTGAAGAATCAAGTCAATATTTATCAGGGCTGCTTTTAGCGGCACCGCTTTGCAAAGAGCCGCTGACCATTTATATCGGCGGAACGCATGTTGTTTCTTGGCCATATATAGGCTTAACGCTTGACACCATGAAAAAATTCGGGGCGAGATTTGATATTTCCGTTAAAGATAAAGAAAACAGCACGGACGAAACCATAAAATGGAAACCCGTCGATTACAGGAAAATAACGGAAATCATTCCCCATGAAATACGTTTCCGTGTCCGTCCCTTTGCCGGCAGCGGCACATATAAAAGCGGAAAATATACAGTTGAGGGCGACTGGTCTGGAGCTTCCTATCTGCTTGCCGCAGGGGTTTTAGGGCAAAAGCCCGTTACGGTCGTCGGGCTGAATAAGGACAGTCTGCAAGCAGACAAAGCGCTCCTTGACATCCTTACGAAAATGGGCGCTGAAACGAAATACGGAGATAACGGCGAAATAACAGTCTTTCCAAGCAAATTAAAAGGCATTGCCGTGGATATGGCGGACTGCCCGGACATAGTGCCCACTATCGCCGCTGTCGCCGCTTTTGCAGAAGGTGAAACCAAAATTGAAAATATCGCCCACTTGCGCATAAAAGAATGCGACAGACTGCACGCCATGGCGCTGGAACTTCAAAAAATCGGAATTGAAACTGTCGAATACACCGACTATTTGATTGTCAAAGGAAATCCGAACCTGAAAAATATTGCGGAAGAAATACAATTCGCAAGCTATGGCGACCATAGGATTGTGATGAGTTTAAGCCTGCTCAATTTAAAGGGGATAAAAACCGCGTTTGACAACCCTATGGCAATTACGAAATCATTTCCTGAATTTTTTGATGTTTGGAAAACAATATGCATATCACAATAATCGGACATAACGGAAAAATGGGGGGGACATTTTTCAAGCGCTTTCAAGAAGCCGGACATTTTGTCAACGGAATTGACATTCCATACGACGATACGGAGCTTTTTAAAAGCATAAGAAATACTGAAATCATTCTTTTTTGCATTCCTGCCAAAACCATGGAGGAAATGTGCGAAAAAATCGAAGGACATATTCCCTGCTCCTGTATTTTAATGGACGTCACAAGCGTAAAAGTCCTCCCCATAAAAAGCATGGAAAAACATTACGGAGGACCGGTTATCGGCACACACCCCCTGTTCGGTCCGCGCTCATTGGATTATAAGAAGATTTGCCTTTGCTTGGGTTCGTATTTCAAAACTATGGATACTGAAAAACAAAAAATCAAAGATACTGTCTATGAACTTTTTAAACAAATCGGCTGCGAACCTTTTTATGCGAAAGCGGAAGAACACGATAAGGCAATGGCGGCACTGCAAGGCTTAAACTTCGTCACCAATGTCGCCTACTTCGCCATGACAGCCAATATGCCGGAAATAAAGGAATTTTTAACTCCTTCTTTCATGCGCCGCCTTGAAGCCGGCAGGGCGAGCATACAAGAAGACGGGACGCTTTTTACGGGAATTTTTGAAGCCAATCCTTACAGCCAGGATATTGTCAGGCAATATCGCTCTTTTCTGAACGTTGCGGCAGGCGGCGATATGGACGTACTCGTCAAATTGGCGCAAAAATGGTTTGATAAATAAGGGAATAAAAAATATTTTTTTTCAATTATCGGTTCAAAGAATACGTATAATTTTCAAAAATATCAAGGCAATTCGCCACAAGCATAGCCATCGCCCCGGATAAAAGCACGGCGGACCGCTTTCCTATTTCGGACAAATCCTTTGCAAGCAAACGCTTATAAAACAATTTCGGACAATCTTTGACCTTTTCTTCAATAATCAGCTGAATATAGGCTTGAAACTGATTATCAAGAAAAAGAACGGTTTCTTCTTCATCATACCCGTATTCTTTCAAAAAATATTTAATGGAACGCACATATTCCAAAACCATATATGCAGGGGCATACTGCGAAAAACCATGGTAAACGGCGGCAAAAACAAAGGCTTGCCATTCTTTTGCAAATTCGGCGAAAGGAACGGAAGAAAGGAATGCCTGTTTTTGAAAGGCTTGCAATGCTCCTGCTGCGCAATTTTTTTCAAAGATAATAAAACAAACCTCTATCGCTTCCTGCATGGATAATTCACGTTTCATGACCGCTACCCGCACGTTCCGTCAAGAGAACAAGATTTTCCCATTAAAACAGCAGATTGCCCGTCCTGATTATTCTCCGTCGCCCGCATGGCTGCGAAAATAGCTTTCTCGCAGTCTTCATAATTAACATAACCGCGTGAAATAAAATGATTAACACCATTTTCAACATAATAGAGAGTCGGATATAAGACAATTTCCCCTAAAATATCAAAGCCTTTTTCCGTTTCTTCATGCGAGGCGATTTCTGATTGTTCATCATGCAAATACTTGAAAATATCAACGCTGGAAACCGCAAAGGTTTCAGCAAAAGAATGAACGGTATCTTCTGCGAAAATATCCTTACCGAGATTATAAAACCGGAACTGCAAAAATTCCATGATTTCGAGCGCAAACTCCGGTTTGAAATGTTTCAAAACATAAAACAGGCGGCTTGCTTTTTTCGAGTCCATAAAAATATTTTTGGCATTTCCGGAAAACAGCATATTCACATAATCATCGGATATTTTCACGCCTGTTGCCGCGTATAACTTATCAATGAACGCTTGAACGTTGGGGCTTTGCTTCACACGGGCTTCCAAGTCGACGGCAGGTTCGACGAGCGCTCCCGCATACACTTCAAAAGGCAAAGCGAATTTTTTCTTGATCTTGGCGATGTTTTTTGAAAATCCGTAACACCACGGACAAAAAACATCGGAAATATATAAAAAATGCGCCATTTTTAACTCCTAAGCAGCTAATCAAACAAAAATAAAAAGGAAAAACAAAAAAAGCAAGATTTTTTTCTTGACTGCCGTATTAAAATAAGGCAAAAAAAAATATCTTTTTTCATTACAAAGAGGAAGAGTGCGACAAAACGAAATTTTGGCATGTATCGAAGAGTTAGCTCCGAAGGCTCTTGCCGCTCCTTGGGATAATTCAGGTTTACAAATCGCAGCTGAACGTGACGAAATAAAGCATATTGCCGTTACGTTGGACCCCTGCCCTGAATCGGTCCGAAAAGCCCTGTCCATTGGGGCGGACTTTATTTTTACCCATCACCCCCTATTACTTTCTCCTAAATATCTCAATAACTTAGAAGATAATTACTACAAAGTCGCTTCTCTTTTATTAAAAAATGACATCCCCCTCTACTCAGCCCATACCAGTTTGGACAGCATGCCCGCCGCTTTTTGGCTTGCGGACGAATTTAATCTCATAAACAGAAAAATTTTAGAACCGACCGGAATTATTGACACTGTCCAATACGGAATAGGTGTTTGCGGTGAACTGCGAACTCCTCTGCCGGCTGAAGATTTTCTTGCAAAACTTTGCCGGACAATTCCCCACAGCCGCCCGTTTTTCAATATCGGAAAACTGCCTCAAACGATAAAAAATATCGCCATTTGCGGCGGTTCCGGCAGTTCCTTATTGGAAGAAGCGCAAAATTTCGGAGCCGATTGCCTTATCACAGGCGATACCAAATACCATACGGCGCTTGATGTGAGCCAACAAAACACTGATTTCGCAATTATCGAAGTCGGGCACCACAGCCTTGAAGAAGAAATGATGAGGCGTTTCACGCTTCTTTTACAGGAAAAACTTCCGAAGGTCCGTATAAGTTTTATTTCCTCAAAAGACCCTTTCATTCAAATAATGGAGTAAAATATGAGTTTATACCTTGAACAAATCAAACAATTGGTTGAACTGCAGCATGTTGACGATAAAATTTATGCTGTGAAAAAAGAACTTGAAGAAGCGCCTTTGCAGGTGGAAACCCTTAGGGAACGCTTTAATGAAGAAGAAGCGAAAATCGCGCGGATTAACGATAAATTGCAGCACATGCACGAACAGCAAAAACGCCTTGACATGGATTTGGAAGACGAAACAGCCCGTCTGAAAAAAAGTAAATCCAAACTCATGCAAGTAAGCAATTCCAAAGAATATCAAGCCATGTCCAAAGAAATGGACAATATGGAACGTTCCACAAAAAATCACGAAGAAGAACGCATTGCCCTGCGTGAAGAAATTTCCATTCAGGAAGATTTATTGAAAGAAGCACAAGCCGTTCGTGACGAACTTAAAATAGATCTTGCAACCAAAGAAGAAAGCCTTATTGAACGTATCAATGCGGCAAACCAAGAATTGGAAAAACTGACAGCCATTCATAAGGAAACCGGCAAAGATGTGCCGAACAGAATTTTGGAACGCTATGAATTTATTCATCGCCGCCTTGAACATCCGGTCATTGTTCCGGTAAAAAACAGCGTCTGCACCGGCTGCAATATTGCCATTCCACCGCAAACTTTCATTGAAATCCAGCGCGGTCAACAAATATGGAGCTGCCCGAACTGCCAGCGCTTGATTTACTGGGCAGAACATTTCCAAGACCAACATCAGGAAGAAAAGAAAGCGAAGCAAAACAAACCGCAGGTTTTTGCGGAAGATTTGAACCTTGGTGAATCATTAAACTAATCTTTTCTACTTTGAGTTGGGCAGACTGTCGCTGCATATCATCGAATATGGGGAGGAAAGTCCGAGCTTCACAGGGCAGAGTGCTGGGTAACGCCCAGAAAGAGCGATCTTTGGCAAGCGCAACAGAAAGTAAACCGCCAGAAATGGTAAGGGTGAAACGGTGGGGTAAGAGCCCACCAGTTATTATGGTGACATAATAAGCTAGGCAAGCCCCACTCGAAGCAAGACCAAATAGGAAAACCGACTTGCCCAGTCCATGGTTTTCGGGTAGGTTGCTTGAGGGTAATGGTAACATTGCTCCTAGAGGAATGACAGTCACACATTTTGTGTACAGAACTCGGCTTATGCCCGACTCATAGTATGAAAAAAGAAATTTATGCAATCATTTTAGCCGCCGGCAGCGGCAGCCGCATGCAGACGGAAACGAGAAAACAGTTTCTCCCTTATCAAAACAAGCCTCTTTGGTGGCAAAGTTTCGCCACATTTTACCATTCGCCTTTCATACACGGCATTATTCTTGTTTTTCCGGAAGAGGAGCAATGTTACAAAGAAGCTGTGACGCAAGCCGAAATGCTGATAAAGGAACATAACCATACCTTGC
Organism: Taurinivorans muris; assembly: GCF_025232395.1. Lineage (GTDB taxonomy): Bacteria > Desulfobacterota > Desulfovibrionia > Desulfovibrionales > Desulfovibrionaceae > Taurinivorans > Taurinivorans muris. Next base: position 425,272 of record NZ_CP065938.1, on the reverse strand, counting down.
CTGTTTTCTTTTGCAAAGGCGGCACATTAAGACAGGACAGCGTTTATAATGCCCTTTCCGTAGCCCCCCGCACGGCAACGCATGTTCTTGTTCATGACAGCGCCAGACCTTTTTTCACAGCGTCCCTTATCACGAAACTTGTTGAAGAACTGAACGGCGGCATGAAAGCCGTTATTCCCTCCCTGCCCCTTTCCGATACGGTAAAAGAATTCGCCGTCACAAAAGAATATAAGAAATTCGCCACCAATACCCCGAACCGTAATTTCCTGCGGACTGTCCAAACCCCGCAAGCATTTTCTTTTGCGGAACTTTTGCAAGCCCACGCCCATATCCGGGAAAAACAACTGACCATTACCGATGATGCCATGGCAATGGAGGAACTGGGAATACCGGTTCTTTTAATCGAAGGGGAACGTTCCAATCATAAGATTACGCATAAAGAGGACTTGTCAATGCTTACAAAACAGTCTTTTTATCCTTGCTGCGGATATGGCTACGATGTTCACAAATTCCAAGGAAACAGACCGTTTGTGTTAGGCGGAGTCGCCCTTGATACCGATATGAAGATTGAAGCCCATTCGGACGGAGACGTTCTTATTCATGCGCTTATGGATGCGCTTCTGTCCTGCATGGCTGAGGGTGACATCGGCAAGCATTTTCCTGATAGTAGTAAGGAATTTGAAAATATTTCCTCTCTCATTTTACTGGACAAGGTTATGGATAAATGGAAGCAAAGCAAACTTCTGTTAAGCCATGTTGATTTAACCGTCATTTGCCAAAAACCTAAGATTTCGCCTTACACGGCGCAAATAAAAAAGAATATTTGCAGGCTCCTGAGCCTTTCCGAAAATCAGGTGAATATCAAAGCCACAACGGAAGAAGGCTTAGGTTTTACAGGCAATTTACAAGGTATAAAAGCTGTCGCGCTTGTAAGCGCGGTAAAAATCGGGTAACAAAACGGCAACTAGCATACAAATAAAAGGTTTTTCATGTGGAAACAATAACAAGATTAGGAATAATCGCAGGGGGAGGACAATTTCCCAAACTCATCGCCGAAGAAGCGAAGAAACGGGGAATTTTTGTCGCCGGCTGCGGATTTCACAACAATACCGATGAAAGCCTCTCTCAGATTTTCGACACATTTCAAATACTAGCTCTTGGACAGCTTGCTAAGCTTATTGATTTTTTCAAAAAAAACAATGTGAGCCACATCTGTTTCGCAGGTACGATAAACAAACCCAAAGCCTTGGATATACGTCCTGACTTGCGGGCGGCAAAACTTATTTTTTCTTTGAAAACAAAAGGCGATGACGCCCTGCTGCGTGCAATCCTCGGTGAGTTTGAAAAAGAAGGCTTCCAATGTGTTTCCGCCTCCCGTTTTCTTCCAAGCCTCAAATCACCGCAAGGCATTTTGACAAACAGAACCATTCCCCAAGAAATCCTTGGAGATATGCGCTATGGATTCCCTATCGCCAAAAGCATGGGCAGTTATGACATCGGGCAGTGCATTGTCGTGAAAAACGGAATGGTCATAGCCGTTGAATGTCTGGAAGGAACAGACGCCACTCTGAAAAGAGCTTCGGAACTTGCCGGCAAAGGCTGTATCGCCGTAAAAGTTATCAAACCCATTCAGGACGAACGCATTGATTTACCCTCTATCGGACTGAAAACTATTGAGAATTTAATACAATACAACTATGCGGGCTTGGCGATAGAAGCAAATAAAACCCTGTTTTTCGACAGGGAAGAAGCGCTTGCCCTCGCCAATAAACACGGGCTCCATATCATTGCCTTATAACGGAACAAAATGAAAAAACTGCCCCCGCTTTTTCTCATTTATTTTATTTGTTTCAGCGTTTCCCATGGCGTTCCCGGAATTATTCCTTTATTGCCGACTTTCCAGCAAGAATTTGCCCTCAATTCCTATGAAGTGGCGAATTGTTTAGCGTATTTTTCCTATTCGGCACTCATCGCCACTCCGTTCATGGGCTATTTTTACAATAAAGCCCCCAAAAAATTTTTCATTTATTGTATCAATTGCATTTATCTTACCGGAATTGCTGGTATTTCTTTTTCTTCGGAATTTTCTGACCTGCTCATATTCAGAATTGTCCAGGGCATAGGATCCGCCGGCATTAATCTGTTGGTCAATATTCTTCCTTCCGAATATTACAGGGGTTTAAAACGGGGCAGAATTATGGGAAAAAGCAATGGTATCATCGCGCTTGGTCTGTTTTTCAATCCGCTTGTCACAGGTTTTCTTGCGCTTTACTCATGGCGTTTTTCCATTTTTTACCTTTATCTTCCGACATGTTTCACACTTCTTATTCTTACGTTCACTGACCTGACAGAAAAATTTTCCCATCCGCACAGCCCGTTTTCTTTTGCACAAATAAAAGAAATATTGAAAACCCCATTGATTTTTATACTTTTCGCCTCCCTTTTTCTCACCGCCGGGCTGGATTTGTCCCTGCCAAGCATTTTCGCACTATTTACTGCCGACACATACGGTTACGACTCATCAACAATAGGACTTTTTTATTCCGCCGCCAATTTGGGCATGTTCATCAGCTCTTTTTTCTTTTTATCAAGACTCTTGCCTTCAAAAAAATTTCCTCAAATCTTGCTTTGTTGCTGCTTATGCACGACAAGTATCCTGCTCTTTTTTACGGCACTTCCCATAGCGGTAGGTTTTATGGCGTTTTTTGCGTATTTCTGCCTTTCCGGAATAATCATACCGTACTGCAATTTCAGTATTTCAACGGCAATTCCGGTGCAGCTCATCACATTGGGTTTTACCGTCAGCGCAACGGTTTTTCGCGCCGGCCAAGGTATGGAAACCGCATTCTTGGCATTTATCGCCAATGAATTCGGATACGAAACAGCCTTCGCGCTCACGGGAAGTCTTTTATTTGTTGTTGCATTGTTATTGCTGCTTTTCAACAAAAAAAAGAATCAGCGCAGTTTCCAGTTATCGGAATAATGTTTGCTGTCATCCTCCGCAATAATCATGCAGGCTAACCGCGCATGCTTATTGACATATTCAACGGCGGCATCGACAGGCATGCAAGAAAGCGCCGTGGCATAAGCGTCAGCCTGCATAGCCTCAGGCGCTATTACGGAAACACTTTTGACAAAAGGTGAAACATGTTCAGCTGTTCCTTGCGGAAAACATTCTTTTTGCCCTATCCTTTCCTGAATTGCCGGCAAAATGATATGGCTTCCCTTTTCACCGAAATTCTTTTCGTAATTGCCGGAAGTCGCAACAGCCCCGCGCATAAGTGAAAACACAGCAGGATAATTTTTTTGCTTATACGGGTCTTCAATGGCGATTTTCCAAGTTTTTTCATTGCCTTTTTCAAAAGATTTCATGCCGTTGACGCGAATATCCCCGCCGGCGTTTATCAAATAATTCCGTATCCCTTTTTCTTCAAAAAAATTCGCCACAAAATCGACGATATATCCTTTGGCAATGGCGTCCAGTGTTACGATACTGCCGCTTTGTTTCAACCGGATTTTATTATCAGCAAAATCAACAGGATTTTTTATTATCAGAGCAAAACGCTCCTGCAAATCCTTTGCATTGACAAGAGAATTTTTTTCCAAATATTCCAAAACAGCCAAAACCGAGGGATTGAACGCCCCTGCCGTTCGGTTTTCAATACTGAGGGCATGTTCGAGAACCGTCTTAAACTCTGCAGGATAATCACAAAGCAAACCCTGCATGTTTAAAACCGACAATAAGCTGGAACCGTCATGCCTTGAAAAAACCTGCTCAAGCCGGTCAATATGCAAAAAGGCCCGGGCAATGCATTCTTCCGCTAAATCCTTACTTGCGGCAAGACATTGGATATTTACAAACGTCCCCATTTTTATTTGCATATCGGAAACGAAAATCAGATTTTCATTTCCCATATTATGCAAAGCTTTTTTTTTAGCAAAAAAACGAAACAGCCCAAGCCCTTTCATATGGTACTCAGCTTTTTTTTATTTTTCAGTCAACTGACTTTTTTCTTCAGGCTTCTTATCTTCAGCCTTTTGCCCGGATTTTTCCTTATCCGCAGCGTTAAGTTGTTCTGTTTCCTCAATAGGAGGAAGCAAACATTGCTTTTCACGCAAATTCCTTAAAATCTGACGGGGGCAAGCCGCTACGCAGGCAAGACCGCATTCGTCGCCGTAAGCCAAGCATTTGGATTGGTCGATATGTATTTTGTTGTCTTGAAAACTGATTGCACCCGCAGGACACGTTTTTATACATTTGCCGCATTGTATGCAGCCGACAAGGCAAACGTCCATAACGGCGCGCAATTTCTCTTGCGTTGAACAGCGAACGGCAACTCTGGCACGCCGGGGAATGAGTTCCAAAATATTACGGGGACAGACCTGCGTGCATTTTCCGCAGCCGGTGCAAAGGTTTTCCCGCACGCACACAATGCCGTCTTTCAGATACAAGGCATCAAAAGGACATGTGACAACACAGTCCCCAAAGCCCAAACAGGAATATGCGCAAATATCGGAACCTTGCGCAAGGGTTGCGGCGGCGGCACAGGAAGGCAAACCTTGATAACTGTAACGCTTCGCCACCTTGCCGGAAATTTTGTCACAACGGCGGAATGTCAATAAAGGATCGGATTCCGTAACAGCCTTTCCGGTCAGTTCCCCGACTTGGGCGGCAGTCTTCGCCCCGCCTGCGACACAAAGGTTTGCAGGAACATTGGGCACATTGACAACGGCAATGGCATATCCTTCACATCCGGCATAGCCGCAGCCGCCGCAGTTTGCTCCCGGCAACGCTTCAATAACGGCTTCAACTTTCGGATCTTCTTCCACATAAAATATCTTGGAAGCAAAACCGAGCATGATCGCCACAGCAAAACCGAGAACAGCCAAAATAAGAATCGAAGTAATAATCATAATCAAACCTACTCTTTGTTTCGCCTATTAAACCATGCCCTTGAAAGCCATAAAAGCAAGAGCCATTATACCTGCCATAACCAAAGAAATGGGCGTTCCCGCCATTGCCTTCGGAACACGCAGGGTTTCAAGGCGTTCCCGTATTCCCGCCATGAGCAAAAGAGCGAGCAGAAAGCCGATACCGGAAGCACAGGAATACAATATGCCTGTCAGCAAGTCGTATTGTTCCCTTTGCACAACCAACGTCGCCCCCATGACGGCGCAGTTTGTCGTAATAAGCGGTAAGAAAATACCTAAGGCGGAATATAAAGGAGGTACCGCCTTTTTCAAAAACATTTCAACGAACTGCACCAGGGAAGCGATAATCAGAATAAAAATAAGTGTTTGCAAATAAACGATATTTAAAGACACAAGAATATATTTCTGTGCAAGCCAAGTAAAAATCGTCGCCAAAACAATAACAAAGATAACAGCGCCGCCCATGCCGAGGGCAACGCCCTTTTCCTTGGAACAGCCGATATACGGGCAGTTTCCCAAGTTTTGACTTAAAACGATGTTATTAACAAATATGGCTGAAATAAATAATTCAAAAATACCCATATCTCACTCCATTAGGCGGAAGCCTTGCCTCTTGCGCAAGCAGTGCAGCCGCCGCATACGGAACAGCCCCTGCCTGCTGATTCATTCGTCAGCCCGCGTTTACGATTTTGGATTTTGCTCAAATGGTTCATAAAAGCCAAAATAATGCCTAAGCAAATAAATGCGCCCGGGGCTTCGACCATAACCGCAAAAGGCTCAAAACTTTCTCCGAAAAGATTTATTCCAAACCACGTTCCGGAACCTAAGATTTCACGGACAGAACCAAGAAAAGTCAGGGACAGGGTGAACCCTATGCCCATTCCCAGCCCGTCGGCAATAGCGAGGTTGACAGGGTTTTTCGCCGCAAAAGCTTCCGCACGGCCTAAAATGATGCAGTTCACAACAATAAGAGGAACAAAAATACCCAATTGCTGATAAAGTGGGTACGCATAGGCTTGCATCAACAGCTCAACAGCAACAACCAAGGTCGCAGCAATGATAATAAAACAGGCAATACGCACTTTTTTAGGAATAATGCCCCGAACAAGCGAAACGGTCATATTGGACAATACCAGCACGAATAAAACGGCAAGCCCCATGCCAAGCCCGTTTTGCGCAGTCTTGGTAATAGCAAGAACCGGACAAAGACCTAACAATAAACGAAAAGGGGGTAACTCACTCCACAGCCCTTTGGTGAATTCCTTGTAAAAACTCATTTTTAGCTCCACTATTCCAAGTTTTAATAATTTCATCTTTTAACATGTTATATTGATTGCCCGCGTCATTGATAGCAAGCACTGTTCCGTTTGAAGAAACCGTCGCACCAGAAATGGCGTCAATCTCTCCTCCTTGGCTTTTCAAAGCGACAGCATAAGGCTTGCCTTTAAACTGCTTTGTGAAACTTTCTTCCGAAACACGGCTTCCAAGTCCCGGAGTTTCTTTATGGGTCGTAATATCGATGCTGACAAGCGTATCGTTATTCACATCAATCCCTACCATAACCCCGATATCACCGCCAAAGCCCTGTCCAAAACCCTCGAGGGCGACACCGAAAAGTTTACCGTCTTTTATTGCCGGAAAAACATTGACTTTTTTACCGTCACCGACAATGAAACTCTTTCTGTCCTGAATGGGAGAATTTTCAACATCTTTGAAAACATTCAAAATAGCCGGACCTTGCACGTAGGTAAGCAGCTGGTTTTCAATAGGAGTTACCGTGCTTATTTTCAAATAAGACAATATGAAACCGGCAACTGCGCAAAGCACGGAAAGAACACTCACCATTTTTATGATACTTTTCATTACTTAACTCCAAATGGTTTTGGTTGGATCATAGCGAAATAAGGACTAAGTAAATTGATGAGCATAACAGCGAAAGGAGCGCCGTCCGTATAAACACCGAACGTTCTGATCGTAACGACAAGCATTCCTCCCATTAATCCGTACAAAAACATGCCGATAGCTCTGTCAGGGGCGCTTGCGCATTCCGTTGCGAGGAAAAACGCACAAAATAACGTCGACCCCGTCAAAAGATGATAAAAAGGATTGACATAAAGCTCTGCGCTGCAAATATTCAAAATACCGCCGAGCAACAGCACGCCCGCGATAAAGGAGATAACAATTTCCAAACGGACAATCCCTTTCGCGATAAGATATATTCCGCCAAGAATGATACCCGCGTTCTGCACAACGCCCAGTCCGCCGATTTGCTTTCCTAAAAACAAATCCAAGCACGTTACGGAATTTACCATGAAATCCGGACCGAAATATTTTAAACGCACAAGCGGGTCAATAAAATCCGTTTGCAAAAGCATCGCATTTGCGTCCATATAAATCGGAAAAGAAACAAAAATCATCGCCCAGCCGACGCAAACAGTTGAAACAGGATTCGCCCCATATCCGCCAAAAGCCATTTTACCGAAAGTAATCGCGCAGAATGCGCCGATAATGACAAGCCAAAACGGCGCGGTTGAGGGAAGAAGACAAGCTAAAAGCACGCCTGATACCGCAGCGGTCCCGTCCATGAATGTGGAATGGCGTCCCATGATTGTATTCCAAAATTCCTCTGTCAGCACGGAAACCAAAACAGATAAGCCCACCACGCCTAAAACAGGAATTCCCCAATGCCAAAATGCCATAGCAATAACCAAAGACAAGGCAAATAAGGTATGGATACTATTTCCCTGCACCGTCCGCCCGCAATGCCAAAAAGGAGCGGCTGTCATAGAAAACAATATTTTTTGATTTAAATTACTCATATTGAACTCATTTTACTTGAAATATTACTTATTTTCTTCCCAAACAAATTCCTGCATTTCCTTAATCTTGGCGTTTGCAAGACGGATGTATTGCAGCACCGGACGGCGGGCGATACAAACATACCCGCAAAGCCCGCATTCCAAACAATGGGTGCTGTGTTCGGCAAGGCAGGCATTGTAATTTGCAAATTCAGCATATCTGCTCAAAGTGCTCGGATTTAAATGCGCCGGGCAAACTTGGACACAAGCGCCGCAGTTGATGCAGGGACTGTGCCCTTCCATGGGGGGGACGGTTCCTGATTCTACCACGAACAAACCGGTCGTCCCTTTGGTAATGGAACGGTCGAGCCTGTCCAGACATTCCCCGCGAAGAGGACCGCCGCGGGAGATGATATCCCCGTCACGAAGTTCAATGCCGGCATATTCAAGAAGCTGTCCGATCCACATGCCGTTTTTTACAATATAGTTAGCCCATTTCGTTTGCGAACCGATGGTGATGACGGTTTCCATAAGAGGAAGCCCGGTAACCCCGACACGCCCCAAACTCCAGATGTTATGCAAACCGACAGCTCCGACCCCTTCCGGATTTTCCTTGCCGGTCACTTCTTTAACTAAAAGCGCGTTGACGCTTTTGGGATATTCAGGTTCGACGCAAACAACATCGATATTGTCATAGGAAACATGCATGCCTTTCGGCACTGCCAAAACAATGTGTTTAGCCCTTGCCAAGCGTTTATGCAGTTCAATGCCGGCATGCAGGTTGTGCCCGTTTTGCGTGAGCATGGGTTCCGCCCATGTTACCCCGGGATCGGGATTCAAACCATTAATAATAAGGGTGTCCACCTCTTGCCCCAAGGACTTGGTATTGACTCCCATTTGCTTCATTTGCAAAATAAGCTCTTCGCCCTCTTTGCCTTCGGCAAGGACATCGATAGGTTCAACCTGTCCTTCTATCCCCTCCTGATCAACTGCGTCAATAAAAATACTGCGGTGATTTATTTCTGTGATTTCACCGTACATGGGGGAATGCAAATCCCCTTTATCTATTGAGGGATGGGTCGCCAAAAGCATACCGGGATATACTTTCGTTTTCTTTTTCACTCCGTCAACAAGGTTGAAGTTTTCCCGATTAAGACGGACTTTTTTAGGAGCCGGACCATCAATAAAACTCCTTGTTTCATTATAAACCAAACGAAACCGAGGGTCACTGAGAATTTGAAACCGTTGTCGCATACTATCTCACTTTCTTTATAATTTCACTACTTAGTATGACATTGCGTGCAGTTGCTGCCGTCAAGATAACTTATACGAAGGCTTTCATGACAACCAATGCAAAAAGCATGGAAAGCCCCCATACGATTTTGCACCAATTCCTGAGGCTCCTGCGTTCCATGGCATTTTGAACATTTTGCATAATCCGTGTTCATTGTAAAATCGCCGTCCTTGACAAGTTCTTTGCGCGTATCAAGTTCTTCATGGCATTTCCTGCATGATTTCAAGCCTTCATCAAACCATTCTTGGTGACAGCTTTCGCATTTCGCATGCACGGCGTCTTTCAAGGTGACGGCATCCGTATCGCTGTGGCAGGAATTGCAGTTCATCGGTTCCGGCTCGATATCCGTATCGCTGTGGTGACAAGTGTCGCAATCTAAACCGAATTCTTCGGCATGCTTGTCATGCCCCCAATCTTTTTGCACAAATTCCAAATGGTGGCACGTTAAACAGGCATTCTTGTCCGTAACAAGATTCGTATCATGATAAGGCATTGGTCCCAATGGAGTTTTACCGTCGCCGGTTTTGGCAATTTCGGCTAACTCCGCGTTTGCAGGAAGAGAACCATGGCATGTTCCGCATGCAAGCACTGACTCGATGGGATCGGAACTTTCATGATGACAGTCACCGCAGCCAAATCCGTAATTGTTCGCATGCGTTTTATGGGAAAAAATGACTTTTCCCCCCAAATTATCAAGCAGAACCCGCGTAGGAACTTTTTCCTGCTTCCCAGGAATGCAATAAACACCTATACTCACTACTGCAAGAACAACTAAAACAATGAGCTTAAGATTATTTTTCAAAAGACCCTCCTCTGCAAAGTTTCCTATGGTCACAGTTTGAAAAATACATAGAAACCATGCGTGAATAAGAGCATGTCAATATGCTCAAACACATATTGTGGTAATACTAATAAAAAAATTGCTTGTAAATGGGTTGCAAAAATTTTGTTTAAATATTTTCGCATTGAGCATATAACCCATTATTATTTATAATCATTTTTTTCCTTTTATTTTTATGGAAAAATAGTTAAAGTTTTTACAGCCGAGGTTGATATGGTAAAAATGAAAGAAACGTATATTTGCAGCAATTGCAAGGCGGAATCCCCGCAGTGGAAAGGGCAGTGCCCCAATTGCAAGGAATGGAACACGCTTGAACTTGCAACGGTGAAAAAAACAAATTCCTTTATAAAAAAAGCGATAAAATCAAATAAAGTCATAGTGTTACATGAAGCTAGCTTTGATAATCACGCAAATTTCGGCTGCGGGCTCGAAGCATTGGATAAAATCCTCGGAAACGGCTTTGTTCCTGGCTCTGCAATCTTAGTCGGAGGCGAACCGGGCATCGGCAAATCCACACTTTTGCTCCAGCTGGCAGGAGCGGTCGCTTCCGGAAAATATATTGAAAATAATGTATGCATTAAAACCCAAGAACCGCACACCGTTCTATACGCCAGCGGCGAAGAATCGCTGCCGCAAATCAAAGCCAGAGCGGAACGTTTGGAAGTTCTCCATGACAATCTCTTAGCCATTGCGACCAATAGGGTTCAAGACATCGTGGATATTATCGAAACGGCAAGCCCGGACCTTTTAATCGTGGATTCCGTGCAAACCCTTTCTTCCGATATGGCGGAAGGCTTGGCGGGAAATGTCAGCCAAGTGAAAGCCTGCGCGACGGAACTTGTGGACGCATGCAAAAAAAACAACACAACCCTTATTTTAGTCGGACACGTGACCAAGGACGGGGACCTCGCAGGTCCCAGACTCTTGGAACATTTGGTGGATACGGTCATTTCGCTCGAAGGTGACAGAAAACAAGTTTTCCGTTTGCTCAGGGTTTTAAAAAACCGTTTCGGCCCCAATCAGGAATTGATAGTTTTTCAAATGAAGCAAAAAGGTCTGGAAGTTGTTGAAGACCCATCCACGTTTTTTTTGGGCGCAAGGGATTCTTCGCTCTCCGGAACGGCTATTGTCATGGCTGTTGACGGACAAAAACCTTTTGCGGTTGAAATTCAAGCACTTGTCACAAAAACCTATTTAAGCATTCCAAGACGCACGGGCTTAGGCTTTGATGTCAACCGCCTGCACCTTTTGCTGGCGGTTTTGGAAAAACGCCTGCGCCTCAATTTCGGACAGGTCGACATTTATGCAAAAGTCGGCGGAGGCATGCGTTTGCAGGAACCGGGACTGGACTTGGCGCTTGTTGCCGCCGTGCTTTCTTCTTTTTATGACATTCCGCTTCCGGAACGCGCTGTTTTTTGGGGAGAAGTGGATTTGAACGGACAAATCAGACCCGTCAGCGCCCATGGCATACGGCTTAACCAAGCGACAAAACTGGGTTATGCCCCGATTTTTTGCCCATTGGAAGAAAAATCGCCTTTTTATGTCAAAACAATTGCGGAATTGCAGCAAAAACTCTTTAGAAAATAAGCGGTACGCAAATAAAAATGTTTCGGCATGCAATAAACGCCGGACGGACATAACGATATTTTTAGGCAAGTTTTTGAGAGAAATAGTTATTTTATTTTAATCCGCTTATCCTATATTGCAGCTATGAACACACTTATTTTTCCCGAAAATCTCCCTTCGCCATTAAAAGAAAAAGCCTATTTATTGCAAAAAATTTTGCACAATTTCGCCCCGCCTTTTGTTATCGCTTGTTCCGGAGGCTTGGACAGCCGTTTTCTGGCTTTTTTCGCAAAGAAAACCGGCTGCCGATTTTCTTTGCTCCATGCCGCGGGCAAGCATGTCGGCGCAAAGGAAACGGAATATTTAAAAGAATGGAGCAAGCGGGAAAACATTCCATTAACCATAATACCTGTTGACATCTTGAAAATTGAACACGTGCGGAACAATCACCCTGCACGCTGTTATCACTGCAAATTGCACACATTCGGTATTCTAAAACAACAAAGCGGACCTTCAGCGGTATGCGACGGAACGCATGCGGAAGATAAAAACACCTACCGCCCAGGACTTGCCGCTTTGCAGGAACTTTCCATACAATCCCCCCTCGCCCTCGCAAATTTTTCCAAGCAGGACATCCGTGAACTTGCCAAAGCAATAGGCTTGGAAAATCATATGCAAAAAGCCCGCCCCTGCTTTTTAACCCGTTTTCCCTACCATGTTCCCATTCAGGAAACCATGCTGAACCGGCTTATCGAACTTGAAGATTTTTTTGAAAAGGAATTAACAAAAATTTGCGGCGATCCAAGTCCTGACTTTCGGGTTCGGCACATACAGGATACGTTTTGCTTCCATTACGACCAAGCTATGAGGGATAATGATTTAATCGCTTTACAAACAGCCTTGAATAAGGCTAAAATACCTGATATCAAATTTGAACGATTATCAAAATTAAGCGGTTATTTTGATAAGTGAAGAGGGCACGATGAAAGCAAAAGTTTATTTTACGGATATGCGCTGCAGAAAAGAAGCTGAAAATAAGACGGCAAAAGTTGAAAAGCTTTGCGAACATATCGGAATAAATAATTTTATTAAAAAAAATGATTTGACAGCTATAAAACTCCATTTCGGGGAATTTGGAAACGATACCCATTTGCGTCCGCAGCTGGTGCGCAAAGTGGTGGACTTGGCAAAACAGGCAGGGGCGAATCCGTTCTTAACGGATACCAACACCCTTTATTCCGGTTCCCGCAAAAATTCCGTCGATCATTTGGAAACCGCTTACGCCCACGGGTTCGGTCCTGCGACCATGAACGCGCCCATTATCATTGCCGACGGTTTAAACGGCAAAAATACCATGGAAGTACCCGTCGAAAATTTAAAATACTTTCAAAAAACCTTTATCGCCCGTGAAATTTACGAAGCTGATTCCATGATTGTTTTATCCCATTTCAAGGGGCATTTGGTTGCGGGGTTCGGCGGAGCGATAAAAAACCTCGCCATGGGCTGCGCTTCCTTTTGGGGAAAAAGAGCCCAGCACGATACGAGAGTTAAAGTCAATGCCGAAAATTGCATAGCATGCGGAAACTGCCTCAAAATCTGCCCCGCCCATGCCGTAAGCATGAAAAAAGAAGAAAATGCCAAACATGCTTTCGTTGACAGGAACAAATGCATAGGCTGTTTTGAATGTCAAACCGTTTGCGCACCGAAAGCCATTGTCAACGAACATGATTCAGACCTTTCTTCCTTTGTGGAAAGGATTGCGGAATACGCTTATTCAGCAATACAAAACAAAAAAAACAAGGTTTTTTATGTCAATTTCCTGCTGAACATCACTCCTGACTGCGATTGCGTTTCATGGAGCGACGCCCCGATGGTTGCGGACATCGGCATTTTGGCTTCGACAGACCCTCTTGCCATCGACAAAGCGAGCTACGACCTCGTAACCCGTGCAAAAAGCTTGCAGCCAATGGAAAATGACGGAATAAACATTGATAAGTTCGCCCATAGATGGGAAAAAACACATGGTTATAATATTTTTACCCACGGTGAAAAAATCGGTTTGGGCTCATTGGACTATGAACTCATAAAAATATAAGGAGAAAAAATGAAATCAAAAGTTTATTTCGCAGATATGCATTGCAGAAAGCAAGAAGACAACAAATCTGCCAAAATTGAAAAACTTTGCCAAGCGATTGGTTTAAACTCCATAATAAAACGTGATGATTTAACCGCGATAAAACTGCATTTCGGAGAAATGGGCAACGATACCCATATTCGCCCCCAGCTTGTGCGTAAAGTCGTTGATTTGGTCAAGCAGGAAAAGGCAAAACCTTTTCTTACGGACACGACAACCCTGTACAGCGGCTCACGCCGAAACGCCGTCGACCATTTAAACACCGCCTATGCGCACGGTTTCGCCCCATGCACCGTCAATGCTCCGGTCATTATCGCAGACGGACTGAACGGACTGAGCCAAATCGATGTGCCTGTCAATCTCAGGCATTTCAAAGAAACCCATATCGCCCGTGAAATTCATGACGCCGACAGCATGGTTGTTTTATCCCACGTGAAAGGGCATGAAATGGCGGGTTTCGGCGGAGCGATAAAAAATCTCGCCATGGGCTGCGCTTCTTTTTGGGGAAAACGCGACCAGCACCAAACAAAAGTTTCCATAAATAAGGAAAGTTGCATCGGCTGCGCAAGCTGCGCCAAAGTTTGCCCCGCACACGCGATAAGCATGGCGAAAGATGAAAACGGCAAAAAAACAGCTCACGCCGATCCCGGCAAATGTATCGGCTGTTTTGAATGCATAACCGTTTGCGGACCGAAAGCGATTACCGCCGAATGGGAAACCGAGCTTTACGCCTTTGTCGAAAGAATTGCCGAATATGCTTACGGTGCGGTTCAAAATAAAAAAGAAAAGGTCATTTATATCAACTTTGTTTTGAATGTGACTCCTGACTGCGACTGCGTGGCTTGGAGCGACGCACCGTTGATTGCGGATATCGGAATTTTGGCTTCCACGGACCCGGTCGCTATCGATAAAGCGAGCTATGACCTCGTCACCAAAGCGCAAAGCCTGATACCGATGGAAAATAACGGTATCGGCATTGATAAATTCACCCGTCAGTGGGGGTATACGCACGGCTATCATCAAATCGAGCATGCGGCTGAAATCGGTCTCGGCTCTTTGGATTACGAACTTATCAACATATGATTCTGGGAGAACGCTATGAAAAACATAGGATTCATCGGCATAGGCGTAATGGGGGCGTCCATGGTCCGCAATCTTTTGAAACAAGGTTTTTCCGTAAGTGTGTACAACCGCACGCGGGCAAAAGCGGAAGCTTTGCAAAAAGACGGAGCGGTGGTTTGTGACAGCATAAAGGACTGCATTCAAAACAAAGATGCGGTCATCACCATGATCGGTTATCCCAAAGACATAGAAGAAGTTTATTTTTCAGACCATGGCATTATCGCCAATGCCCCGCAGCATGCATACCTTATCGATATGACAACTTCCAGCCCGAAACTTGCCGAACGCATTTATGAAGAAGCGAAGGCAAAAGGGCTGAAAGCTCTTGACGCGCCTGTTTCCGGCGGCGATATCGGCGCTAAAAACGCAACGCTCGCCATTATGGTCGGCGGTGATGAAGATGCGTTTGACGCCTGCCAAGATATTTTTAAAGCTATGGGAAAAAATATCGTTTATGAAGGAAAAGCCGGGGCGGGACAACATGTGAAAATGGCAAACCAGATTGTCGTTGCGGCTAACACCACCGGAGTATGCGAAGCCATTTCCTATTGCAAAGCCATGGGAATTGACCCTGAAACCATGCTCAAAACCATTGAGACCGGTGCGGCGGCAAGCTGGCAGGTAAGCAATAACGGACCTAAAATGTGCGCCAATGATTTCGCTCCCGGATTTTTCATCAAACACTTTGTCAAAGACATGAAAATAGCCTTGGAAGAATGTCAAAATAAAAATATTCAGCTGCCGGTTTTGGAAAAAGTCTATTCCATATATCAAGAAATGGAAGACAGCAAACAAGGGGAACTCGGCACACAAGCCATTATCAGCAAATATTCCAAATAAGAAAAAACCCTCTTCAAAAAAATACATGAAGAGGGCTTTTTTTGCCGCGATATAAAACAAAATAAAAGTTTACCCTCCCATGCTGAGCAATATTCAAAAACCGAACCAAACAAAAGCAAATTTCTATGCCTTGGGAACAGTCTTATTGTGGTCGAACGTTTCAACGGCTTTCAAACTTGCCTTGGCAAAAGCAAGCGCCCTGCTTGTTCTTAGTTATGCAATGCTTATTGCAAGCGGCATCTTATTATTCTATATTTTCATCAATAAGGAATTGGCGCTCCTTTTCAAACTTTCCAAAAAACAATTTTTTTCCTGTTTCCTGCTTTGCTCCATTCTTTTTATTTATTACCAAAGCCTTTTCATAGGATATGCAGGACTTCCCGTGCAAATCGCCCAGCCTGTCAATTACTCATGGACATTGATGCTGGCACTGATAAGCAGTTTTATTTTTAAACAGAAACTCAGCGGTAAGGAAATTTTCTGGATTTTATTCGCTTATACCGGCGTTCTCATTATCAGTCTGGGCAACTCTTCAACCATAATGCAGGCAAACAGCCTCAGCCTTTTTTATATTTTGATAAGCACGATTTTATATGCCGTCTATTGGATTTACAATACAGCGGTGAAACTTCCCGCCAATATCAAATTGTTTCTCGGATTTTTAGGAGCAAGTCTATTGGGTTTCATAACTCTTTTTTTCAGAAATGAACCATTTGTCCTTCCGCAAGACGCCATACCGCCCACTTGTTACATAGGTCTGATCGAACTTTCCATTCCTTTCATACTTTGGGACAAAGCCTTACAGTACACAAAAAGCATAAGCAAAATCGCCACCATACCCCTTATTTCCCCTTTTTTCGCTTTATTATGGGCGAACAGTATCTTAAACGAACACATCAATCCTCTCAGCATTATCGGCTTGTTGTTCATTGTGGGCGGAATTTTCATGCAGCAAAAAAACCAAAAACAATCCTGAAAAGAAAATACTTGTCTTTTTAAAAATCATAGCTATATTTTATTTAATAAAACACGAACGAAACGACAATTCAAAATAAAAAACAAATGGAGATGTTATGACAAGCTCAATGAAAACAGCAGTGCTGTTTGCGTTATTGACAACCCTTTTCATAGTTGTAGGCGGTCTTATCGGAGGAAAAACAGGAGTGATTGTCGCCTTGTTTTTTGCCGTTGCGGTCAATTTTTTCAGTTACTGGTTTTCCGATTCCATTGTGCTTAAAATGTATAAAGCGCAGGAACTGCAGCGAAGCGACGCACCGCAGCTTCATGAAATAGTTGAAGAATTGGCAAGAAACGCAGGCATTCCAAAACCCCGTATCTGCATTATTCCGGACCCAAGCCCCAATGCCTTCGCCACGGGAAGAAACCCGGAAAATGCTGTCGTTGCCGTAACCCAAGGCATTATGCACATTCTCTCAACCAATGAACTTCGCGGCGTCATAGCCCATGAAATCGCCCATATCGCCAATAGGGATATTCTTATTCAATCCTGTGCGGCAGTTTTAGGCTCCGCCATTACATCTCTTGCCAATATGCTTTATTTTACAAGCCTTTTTGGCGGAAGGGACAATGAAAACTCAAGCCCGATTAGTGCTGTCGGAGCAATTTTGATGATTATCCTAGCACCCCTTGCGGCAAGCCTTATCCAAATGGCGATTTCACGTTCCCGTGAATATTCAGCGGATGAATCAGGGGCGCATTTCAGCTCCGACCCGCAATCCCTTGCAAGCGCATTGAACAAATTGAACAATTACAGTGCGAAAATACCTTTGAATGCCAATCCCGCAACGGAAAACATGTTCATTGTTTCCCCTCTCCATTCGGGAAACATGCAGGCGCTTTTCAGTACCCACCCTCCTATTGAGGAAAGAATTAAACGCCTTATGCAGATGGCAAGATAAAAAAAGTGGCCCGAAAGCCACTTTTTTATTTCAATTTCCAAACACTGTCTTATGAATATCTCGGTTCGTCGACACTTACGATTTGAAACGCCTTATTAGCCTTTATTATTCCGGGTATACCCCAATATTTGGTAACGCCCTCGACGGTGCAAGGCAATAATTGTTCAATATCGGTATCCAACGTGATAATATCGCCGACTTTCAAGCGAAGCAGCTGATTACTGGTGATTTGCGTGCTTCCTATGCCGATTTTCAATTCCACGGGAGTTTCCATAAGTCTGTCTTTTAAACGGCCGGACCATGCGTGGTCGACTTCCAAACGTTCCGTTTGATAGTTCGCGTTCAATTTGGAGCGGATAGGTTCAATCGTGGAATAAGGCAGGCAAACAAGCATGGAGCCGAGGGAATTGTCAAGTTCCACTTCGTAATTGATAACAACCACCACATCGCTCGGCGGAACAATGGAAGCGAATTGGGGGTTGATTTCCGAGCGGATAAGCTCAAGATTGACTTCATGAACGGGCCGCCATGATTCCGTCATAATTTCAAGGGCAAGACGAATGATCCTATCCACAATGGCTTGTTCTATACGGGTGAATTCACGCCCTTCAACCTTAGACTGCGTGCCCATTCCGCCAAAAACGTTTTCAACAAGGGCGAAAACAAGACGTGCGTCGATAATCATCAAAGCATTGCCGCGCAGCGGTTCCATTTTAAAGATATTGATACTGGTAGGCACGGGAAGCGAACGCATAAATTCCCCGAATTTAGCCATATCAATAGAAATAGGAGAAATTTCAACACGTTTGCGCACAGTATTTGTTAAGGCATTGGTACAGAGCCGAGCGAACCTGTCGTTGATAATTTCCAGAACAGGCATACGGCCGCGAATAATTCTATCTTGATTGGCAAGGTCGAAAAGAACAATGCCATCGGAATTTTCTTCTTCCGCTTCAACTTCCAAATCCCCACCAGATAAACCGTTCAAAAGCGCATCTACTTCATCTTGAGCGAGAAATTTGTTCATACAAACCGCCTTAATTGTTTTAATTCAAATAATTATACATTGACAAAGTACAATGTCAAGCACGAAATACCCTCATCAAAAACGTATATCGTCTTTATTTTGGTTTTCTATACAGTTTTTTTCTTGAAAAGACAATACGTTGCCATTTGAATATTTATTCTGTATAGTTTTTTAAAGGAAAAAATATGGCAATAACAATTCATTATCAAAACCAAGTGCTTGAAATTCCGTTTGAAACGCTTCCTAAGAATGCGAATGCAAGCTATTTGTTCGGATTACCGCAAATAATGCCCCGCCCTCTTTGTACCGGCATGGGAAAATGCGGACGCTGCAAAGTCAGATACCATTCGGATATTCCGGAACTGAGCCCGCTTGAACAAACGCTTCTAAACCGGGAAGAGCAGGAAAACAATATCCGTCTGGCTTGCAAGCACCCTTTGCAGGATAACGCGGTATTGACTGTTTTTGATGATTTGCAGCAAAACGCGACCCGATACGATCTGCACCTTGAAAAAAGCAATCAGGAAAAAAAAGCCATATTATTCGTCGACTTGGGAACAACGTCCATAGCGTTTGAAGTCCGAAGCGACAATGCGGTCCTCACGGAAGGAAAAATTTTAAATCCGCAAATGTTCGCAGGAGCGGATGTCATGGCACGGCTCCATTATGAACATTTTATCGAAAAAGAAAAACCGAGCCGCCTGCAAACCGTTTTATTGGAATATTTTCAAAACCTTTGCCAGCACCTTGCGGAACTGAATATTTTTATCCAAAAAATATATCTTGCCGCCAATCCCGCTATGCTGGCATTGTTTCTTGGCGAAAGCACAAAAGGATTGCTGGAAGCACCCTATTATTTAGAAAATAAAGGCGGTAAAACCTATCAATTCCCGAAACTGCCCCCGCTGTTTGTTCCTCCGCAGCTTGGAGCATTTGTCGGAGCTGACGCCTGTGCGGGCTTGGCGAATATTTTGCAAACCTATCCGCATTTGGATAATTTTTTACTTGCAGATTTAGGCACGAACGGAGAATTTATTCATTATTCAAAAGGAAAAATTCATGCCGCAAGCGTTCCGCTCGGACCAGCCCTCGAGGGTGTTGGCATGCGCTGCGGAAGCGCCGTTCACGGCGAAGGTGAAAACATCATTCTTTCTTTTTCTTTGACACCGTTCGGCTTATCCTATGCCTGCAAAGGGGAAGCGCAATTTATCTGCGGGGCTGCCTACTTGTATTTGCTCAATACTCTGTTATCCGCAAACTGCATAAACAGACAGGGCTTATTCCAAGACAATCAACACTCCCTCAGTCCGTTAGGGAAAAAAATTTTTAAAAACTTAAAGGAAACAAACGGCGAAAAACGGCTTTATGTCACTGACAAACTGTATTTATGCGCCGAAGACATTGAAAATATTTTAAAAGTCAAAGCCGCGTTTTCTTCCGCAATAGCATTGTTTTTAGAAAGAAACAACATTGAAAACATATTCCTGTCAGGAGCATTAAGTTCCCATATTCCTTTAGAAATATTGGAAAACTTCGGATTTTTGCCTAAAAACAGCAAAGCGAAAACAAGCATTTTGGGCAATACCTCGCTCAAAGGTCTGATCACCTACCACACAAAACCGGAATTAATCGACACTGTCACAAAACTTTCCAGTGCGGCAGAACTCATTGATTTAACCAACCAAAAAGAATATGATGCCTTATATATTGACAATATGCATTTTTAAAAGCAGGTACTATGAATAAAGAACTTTTTACAGAATTTGACACGTTTACCCGAAAAGGGTTTGACGTTCTCTATCCTGCTCTTGACGAGCTCCTCCCCATGAAACCGAGCCAAAAAAAAGAGCTTGTTTACGCATGCAAAGATTTATCCAGATTTTTAACCACGGAAAGGGAAATGCTTTCATACCCCTATTGGACGAACCAACGCCTGCTCTCCGCATATTTCCATTATTTTATGGTTTGGAATTTAATCCGCTTATGCAGACTATTTCCAAAACTGGACTTCGGAACCATTCCCCAAAAAGCGAATTTCATTGACTTGGGCTCAGGACCGCTCACCATTCCTTTAGCTCTTTTCCTCTCGAAAAAAGAATTGCGGCAAAAAGACATCACGTTCATTTGCACCGACATCGCCCCCCAACCCTTGCATATCGGTAAAAATCTGTTTGAAAAACTCCGCCAAAAACTCGCCCCCGAATGCACATGGAAAATCCAAACGTTCCGTGCCCCAAATCATAAAGTACTGCGGCAAATCCATTCTCCGGTTTCACTGCTCACCATGGGCAACGTCCTCAATGAAAGCGATGAACGGAAAAAGATTTCAAGCTTTGAACAAATCAGGCAAATATATGCCGAAGCCTGCCGGCTTCTTGACGATACGGGAAAAATCTTTGCGGTTGAACCGGGAACAAGACAAGGCGCCAGAATGATACAAATTCTGCGTTCCCTCACAGCAAATGAAATACAGGAAGAAGATGATGAAAATACGGATTTTGCCTTTGATGGATTTGAAAACGCAGAAGCCCCTTTTCAAATCATCAGCCCTTGCCCTTCAGGCATATCCTGCCCGCTGAAAAAACAATGCCATACGCAAAATGCATGGTGCCACTTCAACACGAAACCAAGTCATATTCCTCATGAATTGAAAGAACTTTCGCAAAAAGCGGGGCTGGATAAGGATTCCATCAGCCTCTCCTACCTTTTCCTTGCTAAAAAAGCGGAAGCCGAACCTATTCTGAAAAAAGGGGAAAGCAAAAATAAAGCCCGCATCATTTCCGATGCGTTCGTTGTTCCGAACTACCGGGGAAGAGCCCGCTACGCCTGCCATGAAAAAGGGCTTTTGCTCGTTCTTGATTCCGCAGGTGTGCAGACAGGCTCGCTTTGCGAAGTGAGCATTCCCCAAAAAATCATCAAAGATAAAAAATCGCATGCACTTTTATGCATTTTAAAAAATAACTCAAATGATGCCGTAAAAGAATTGCCGCTCGCAAAAAACACCAAAACAAACGGCGGCGCAGAAGAAAATGCGGCAGCAAACAATGCAAGGAACAAAGCCAAACACAAAAATAAGCCGACCCCAAAAGCAACAACCCATGCTCATCGCACTAAACAATCAAACGCAGAGGATAATTTCACAAAGAAGAAAAGACACTAGACTTTTTACGGAATTGGATTATAATGTAAACAAATTACAGCGAACAACAGCATCAGGGGTTTTGAAGTGGCTGCAACATACTTATTGGTTATCATAGGATTTCTTCTTATTATATTCGGCATTTTTTATTTCAAAAGCAAAAGGATAAAAGATGAGCCGATTGAAGACATTTTAAGCCGGCTGACTCAGGAAGAGCAAACCCTTTATAAAATGGCGCTCAAACCTGAAAATGTTCCGAACACCTTTATTTACGCCCTTTCCACATGCCACCACTGCAAAAAGACAAGGGAATTTTTAGATGAAAACTCCGTTCCCTATACCATTATTTATATAGATAAGTACCCGAAACAACTTTATAAAAACTTATTGGACAGATTAAAAATCTATAATCCCAGAGGTTCTTATCCCACAATACGTCTTGCAAACGGACAAATCATCACCGGTTTCAGAGAACATGCACTTAGGGAGGCTTTAATAAAATGAGCCCGGAAGAACTTTACGCGCTTTTAAAAAAGGAAGAGGAAAAAGGCTATTATCTCCACAAAAATTATCAGCACTGCATGGACATCATACAAAGCTTGCTGGATAATCTCGAAAATTACGGATACTTGAATTGCCCCTGCCGTCTTGCCAATGGCGATGCGGAAAAAGACAAACACAATATTTGTCCCTGTTCTTACAGAAATATCGATGTCAAGGAATTTGGCGCTTGCTATTGCCACTTGTTCGTCAGTGAAACGCATAAAGACAATGAAAACTTTTTCCCTGAAATCGAAGATAGGGACAATTCCCATTAATTATCAAGAGAAAATTACTCACCATTTGAACAAAACAGCATTAACATACTGTTTTTTTTTATAAAAAAAATTTATTTTTCCAAAAAAAAACTTTGCAATTTTTTATTTTTAAGCGTATATAAAAAAAATAATGTGAACAATCTTACACATATTGACTATATTTATTGTCCAAAGGATTTTCCGTGAGCAAACAACATAAAGTCCTCATTGCCAACCGAGGAGAAATAGCAGTCCGAATTATTCAAGCATGCTGCAAACTTGGTTTAAAATTTGTTGCCGTATATACTCAAGAAGATATTCATTCCGGTCATGTTAAACTGGCGAAAGAACTCGGTGACGATAAAAGCCTTTACCGTATCAGCTCCTATCATGACGCCAATGAGATATTAAGCGTTGCCGATACGGCGGAAGCAACGGCTGTTCATCCTGGATACGGCTTTTTTGCTGAAGATTTCCGTTTTGCCCGCCGTGTGACAGAAAGAAACAGACCGCTTATTTTTCTTGGTCCGTCTTGGCGTGTTATCCGTGAACTTGGTGATAAAATCAACACGAAACGTATTGCAAGAAGCCTTAATGTCCCCACGGTTCCTGGCTCCGACCGTCCTATTTATGATGAAAGCGAAGCGGAAAAAGTAGCCCGCACGCTTTTCGATTTCCAGCTACAACAAGGGGTCGCCAAACCGCTTGTCCTTGTCAAAGCCTCAGCAGGCGGCGGCGGAATGGGCATTGAAGAAATACATGACCTTGATTTATTCCGTTCCATTTACAGAAGAATACGAAACTACGCCATGCGCCAGTTTAAGGACGACGGAGTCCTTATTGAACAAAAAATAACCAATTTCAACCACTTGGAAGTACAAATCATTGCGGACAGAACAGGAAAAAATCCGGTTCATTTTGGCACGAGAAACTGTTCCATTCAGTCAACAGGGCTGCAAAAACGTATTGAAATCGCTCCGGGTTTCGCTCCGAGCACTATCCAATATACTTTCGATGCCGAAAAAGTGATGCGTGACATTATTGAACATTCCCTCGCCTTGGCGCGCAAAGTGAATTATGACAGCGTCGGCACATGGGAATGGATAGTGACAAAAGACGGAAATCCGTTTCTTATGGAAGTCAATACCCGCATTCAGGTTGAAAACGGCGTTTCCGCCGCTATTTCACGCATAAACGGCAAAGGCGGCATCGACCTTATCGCCGAACAAATCAGAACGGGGCTTGGCGAACCGTTAGGGTACACCCAGCAAGATATCACCTTTGACGGAGTCGGAATTGAATATCGCCTCATTGCCGAAGATACTGACAATAATTTCACCCCTTGGGTAGGCGATATCGACACATTCACGTATGAAAAAGCTCCTTGGCTTTCCCTGCACACCCATTTGCCTGAAATAAGCAAAGAAAATCCCTACACTATCCCTACGGAATTCGACCCCAACTTGGCCCTTGGCATTATTTGGGGAACCGACCTTGAAAACGCCAAGCAGCAGGGAAAGGAATTTCTGAACAACCTTACCATATCAGGAAGCAACGCCCAAGGTGAAAGCCTGAAATCCAATATTCCTTTTCTATTGAAAAACACTGACCGCATATTGAAATTTTAATGAGAACTATTATGGAATTATCAAAAAAAGCACAGCAATTGACAGACAGATTGAATTATATAAAAGATATTTTCGGCGGTAAACATCAAGAGGATATTTCGCTTTTGGAAACCCGTTTAAACGAATTTAAAACAGGCGAGACAGAAAATATCGATGAAGCGGCTGCCACCATTGAAGACCTTTTTTCCTTTATGGAAAAAAAGCTCGAAGCCAAGCTCACTCCCATGGATAAAGTGCGCATTGTCCGCCATCCGCAGCGCATTTGTCTTAAAGATATACTTGAAAACGTTTACGACAACTATACGGAAATCGGTGGGCAAAACGAACACACCAACGACCCTGCCGTTCTTATCGCACGGGCTTATATCACACGCCGTTACGGCAAGAAAACCTATCACCAGTCCGTCATGGTCATCGGGCATGAAAAGGGGCACGGCGAAGAATTTAGAAACGGCGGTTCAGCAAAGCCATGGGGCAACGCAAAAGCGCTGCACTATATGCATGTTGCGGAAACCGAAGGTATTCCCGTGCATTCCTATATTTTTACGCCGGGGGGCGACCCGGTGGAAGAATACCCCGGAGCGGCGCAGCAAATCGCAAAAAACATTTATGAAATGGCGGGGCTTTCCGTGCCTATCATTTCCCTTATTTCAGAAGGCGGATCGGGCGGCGCCGAAGCTTTCGGCTTGGCGGACAAAAGACTCATGCTTTCCCATGGCTATTATTCCGTCATTTCTCCGGAAGGAGCGGCAGCCATTGAGGGCAGGCTGAAACGAGGTGAACGGGCAAGCGCCGAACTTATTGAACAATGCGCCAAAAATTTGCATTTAACAGCCCAAGACAACCTTTCTTTCGGCTATATCGATAAAATCATTCAGGAGCCGCTTCTTGGGGCAAGACCTTATCATTATGATTTTTTCCGTACCCTCCGCCAAGAAATCATCAGGGCTACCGACGAAGTCATGCTCAAATCCAGCGAGTTTTCGATATTCAATTTCAGCAAACTCCGCCGTTTGCAAAACCCCGATATCAATCTTGACGAAACCTATGTCCGCTGGCATATCAAACGCAGTTTGCGCAGCGATTTAATTGAAGAGCGCCAGCACAAATTCATGCGCATGTCCAGAAAAAGCTATATCAACAGACAAAGCATTTTAGGCGCTTTGGCGGATACGTGGGCGGAACAATGGCGTGAAGTGTACAACAGGCTCGTGTATGACATTTATCATCGCCAACGCAAAAAATACGTGCGCCTGCGTGAAGAAATCGAAGCGGAATGGATTAGTTTCAAGCAAAAAACCTCAAAACCGTTCAAAAACGCCTATAATAAAGTCCGCCGTATCGACCCTGCCGCAGAGGAAGAACTGACAACGCTTTCCAAATGGGAAGACGAAAACAGCAGAAACAACGCGTGGAAATGGGTAAGCCCGAAAGCGAAGGAAGATAAAGCTGTCACTTGTCCGAACAGTGCCGTGCACGGCTGTATCGACCTTTGGGCTCCGGATCTTTACAATGAATTTGCAGGCGTATGCACAAACTGCGGTCATCATTTCAAAATGGAATACCAATGGTTCATGCATAACTGCTTTGATGAAAATTCAATCCATGAATTCAATAACGAGTGGGAAGCGGGCAACCCGTTGAAATTCCCCGATTTTGATGAACGCTTACAAGAAGCCCGTGAAAAAACAAAATTAAAATCTTCCTGTATCACCTATGAAGCAAGAATTGAAGGCATAAAGTGCATTGTTGCCATTTTAACCGCACCGTTCAGAGGCGGTTCTGTCGGAGCTGCGGAGGGAGCGAAACTTATTTCCGCCATAGACAAAGCCCGCAGAAAACGCTATCCTTTAATCATTTACTCACACGGCACGGCAGGGATACGTATTCAGGAAGGAACGCACGGAGTTATCCAAATGCCCCGCGTAACCATTGCCATTCGCCGATATATGAGGGCAGGGGGACTTTATCTCGTCCTTTACGATACCAACAGTTTCGGCGGACCGGTTGCAAGTTTCCTGGGCTGCGCCCACTATCAATTCGCAATGCGTTCTTCCAACCTCGGCTTTGCCGGGCCTGCTGTTATTAAAAACACTACCGGCATGGATGTTCCCCCCGATCACCATAATTGCTATAAAGCCCTTTCACGCGGGCATATCCAAGGTGTTTGGGATAGGCGCGACACCCGTACGAACCTAAAACAAGCATTGCTCACTATGGGTGGACGCAATCTTTATTACAGATAGGTATATTATGTTAGATATTACTGCACTTTTAGATGAAATAAAGCAACATCCGTATCTGGATGTGAGCATAAAAACCCCTCATACCGGAATTATAGAGTTTACCGACATTGAAGAAGGCAATAAAGTGAAAGACGTGAGCGGTGAATTTAAAGAAATTCCGGGTACGAAAATCGCTGTCATCACGCGTGAAAACAATCCGCGTTTCATTCATGCCGCCCAAAAAGGCATTATTCAAAAAATGCATAAGGAATACAATAAGCAATTTGTGGAAGCCGGCACTGAAATCGGAATTTTACGGCACTTCCTTTCCAAGGAAGAAGTCATTGAAATCATTTTGCAAAAAGCTCTGCACCTCTTTTATGCGCCTGAAAGGGCTAAGTATTATTTTACGCCTGAAATCGATAAAAAAGTTAAAATTTCCGGAAGCCAAACAGTCACGGTGACAAACGGCATGGAATTGTTCATTGTTTCACGCATGAAGCGCGAAGTTCCTCTTCTTTACACCGGTCCTGAAGGAATTATTTATCAAGTGTATTTTAAACACAATCAAAATATCGACATCAATCAGCCCCTTATCGGTGTTTGCTCCCCTGACCAGCTGCAAACCATCGAAGATGTTGTCAGCCATGTCAACCATGAATGGATAGAACAACACTGATCCGTAACGTAACAAAAAATTCATAAGGCTTTCCGCAAAACGGAAAGTCTTTTTTATTGTCCCGTCAGCATAAAAAACGGCTGAGCCGGCGGAACAAAAAAACTTCGGATACGCGCCTGTCCTCCTTTGGCATGTTTCGATGTATCCGTCAATCCCCAAAAA
Organism: Taurinivorans muris; assembly: GCF_025232395.1. Lineage (GTDB taxonomy): Bacteria > Desulfobacterota > Desulfovibrionia > Desulfovibrionales > Desulfovibrionaceae > Taurinivorans > Taurinivorans muris. Next base: position 398,169 of record NZ_CP065938.1, on the reverse strand, counting down.
AAATGGCGTAACAGAAGATAATGGTGATTTGAATAGTGTGAAAAATTATCATTGGGAAGAATAAACAGCATTGCTTAGCAGCAGTCTGTGAATGTAATGTGACAAACAATAATTCAGAGCGCCTTGAAGCGCAAACCAGTATTGTTCCCTTATAGGACTGGAGAAAAATAACAACTTATCCGATGAATGTCATTATTTTTTCAAACCGATATGAAATACGAACGCGTAAAAAACGGGAAAAATGAATAATGTCAAAACCGTTGAAACAAAAAGTCCGAAAATGATGGTTGCGGACATTCCTCCGAACAACGGGTCGAAAATGAGCGGAAACATACCGAAAATCGTCGTAAGGGCAGCCAATGAAACGGAACGGATACGGCTGACCGCAGAATCGATGAGAGCCATGAACGGATTTTTCCGCAATTCCTTTATTTCAAAATTAATTTCATCAACAAGCACAATGATATTTTTTATCATCATTCCGGTAAGCGAAACGGTTCCGACAATGGACATGAAACCGAAAGGCATACCAAAAAGCAATAAGCTGGGCACAATGCCGATAAAAGCGAAGGGCAAAGAAGCAAAAATCATAAAAGGAATTTTTAAATCGGCAAAAAGCAACACGCAAATAATGAACATGAAAAGTCCTGCAAGAGGAACGTAATCCAGTATTGCAAAAACATTTTTTATTTGTTCATGGTGTTCGCCAAGCCAAAACATGGAATACCCCTTAGGAAGAAAAATCGCTTCAAGCTCTTCCAAGACTTCCCCCCTTGCGGTATCTGGCATGGCGTCTAAAACAACATCGCACTGCACCGTGACAGTCCGCACCCTGTTTCTTCTCCAAATTTGCCCCTCTTCAAATTTCATGGTTTCATTCCGCAGTACGGCGGATAAAGGAAGCGAGGACGCATTCATGCCCCAAACGGGCGTTTGCCCGATATTGACCAAATCGGAACTTCCCTTAAGCAGATTTTCTTTCAGCAATACGGAAACGGTATTTCCGTTTTCATTGATTTTTCCGATAAGCATGCCGTCCCCGTTAGCCATTAATGCAACAGCGATGTCTGACGGCATAATGTGCGCCTGTTTTGCCAAAATATCGGAATACTCCCCTTCCCAAACCATAATCTTGTTCCGCCAATCCGTCGTCACGCTGGAAATTTTGGAATTTTTCTGAAAAACCGCAATGGCTTTATCAGCAAGTTCCCGCAATATTTGAGGGTCGGGACCGGAAAAAGCCAATTCAACAGGATACTGCACCGGCGTTCCATTCGGATATTTCCTTATGCCGACCATAACTTCAGGATAAGAACGTCCGGCAAACTGCATGAGCTTTGCGCACAATTCCTCTAAATATCGTAAATCTTCAAGATTGACGACAAGCTGGGCATAAGAAGTGTTGGGATATTGCGGAATCACCGCCACATAAAAACGGGGGACCGATGCTCCGGTCGCAAGCACCACAGAAGAAACGCCCTCTTGGTTTTGCACATACTCAGCTATATCCCTGCCAATTTTTTCCACCCGTTCAACACGGCTTCCCTCGGCAACCCACAGGTTCACGGTAAATCCTTTTTTATCCGACGGCGGAAAAAAGATTTTGGGAATAAAAAGAAAAAGCACCATGGCTATCATGAACGCCAAACAGGTAAGCGCCAGCGTTTTCTTTTGATTTTTTAATAACACATACAAAATGCGGCGACATTTGCGGTAAAATTTCCGTTCCCGTTCAGAAACTGGCGGAATTTGCACAGCGGATAAATAGGTATCGCAATAAACCGGGGTCTGCGTCAAACAAAGCACCCAGCTGAGCATAAGGGAAATGCCGACAACCGCAAAAACAGAACCGACATATTCCCCCAAATACGTGGGCATCAAATAAGCCGGCAAAAAAGCCAGACTTGCGATAGCCGTCGCCCCGAGCAGCGGAATCGCCGTCTTTTTCGTAGCCTCAAGCAAAGTATCCCGCATGGCAAGACCTTGCTGCCGCAAAACAAGCACCCTGTCCACAACGACAATGGAATTATCCACAAGCATACCCATGGCGATGATGAATGCGGACAAAGAAACACGCTGCAGGTCAATATGCAGTAAAAGCATGCAAATAAGCGTACCCAGAATTGAAAAAACCAAACCGCTTCCGATAATGAGCCCGCTGCGTATTCCCATTGCGAAAAGCAAAACGCCGACAACCGTAATGACAGACAAAATCAAATTCCAAACAAAATTATTGATGGCGGAAGTCACAAGGTCAGGCTGATAATACACTTTTTCAATAGCTATCCCGACAGGCAGTTTTTCCTTAAGCCCAAGAATTTTTTCATCAATGGACTTGCCGGTATGAATGATATTGCTTCCGGTTTCCGGAGATAAAAAAATCCCCATCGCCCTTTTCCCGTTATAAAACATCTTCTGCGTAACAGGTTCGACAACGCCCCTTTCTATTTCAGCAATATCTTTCAGCCGGACAATCTGCACAGCCCCGTCCGACAGTTCATGGGAAAAAACAACGAGCTCCTCCAATTTTTCTTTTGTATCGATTTTATTGGTCAAACGAAGAGGAATACGCAAATCGCCGAAATTGACAGAACTCGCCCCTGTAATCAAATTATCCAAAAACAAAGAAGCGACAATGGTTTTGGGATTCAGCCCCATGGCATTGACTTTTTCTTTATCAAGCTGCACAATAAGTGCGTTTTCAACTTTGCCAAATTCAGAAACCTGCGCCACGCCGTCAACGGCATTTAATGTTTTTGTCACAAATTCCGTATATTTTTTCAATTCCTGCAGCGTAAAACTTTCGTCAGCGGTCACAGCCAAAAAAATGCCGTAAACCGCTCCGTAATCGTCCAAAACAATAGGCTCGACCGCCCCCATGGGCAATTTCACAGAAGCGTCAGCGATTTTTTTACGCACATTATCCCAATATTGGTCTATTTCATGGGCGGGGACGGATTCTTTCAATTTTATTTTTACTTGCGAATAACCTTGCTTGGAAACGCTTTGCGTATAATCGATATTGGGAATTTTTTGCAAAGCCTGCTCAATGACATCAGTCACATATAATTCCACGCTATGGGCTTCAGCTTCCGGATATAACGTCACCACCAAGGCTTCCTTGATTTTAAATTCCGGGTCTTCAAGCTTGCCAAGCCGTACATAGGAAAAAAGTCCGCCAACAATCAACAAAATGACAAGAAAACGGACAACTGCGGGATTATCAATGGAATAATCAATAAATTTCATAGCGTTCCTATAAAACTTCGCCCACGTTGCTTTTTGAAAATTCTTCCAATGCCCGCACGGTCTGTCCCTCGTATAAATCATGCACGCCGCGGACGACTATTCTGTCGCCGAGCTTCAACCCCTCAACGACAATTTGCCCGTTCTCTTCCGCCCGCACAATCTGCACGGCTTTAAGCATCACTGTTTTTCCGTCAAAATTCCAAACATAAGACTTGCCGTTTTTTTCAAACACGGCTTCAACGGGAATAAGCAAGACATCAGAATGAGTATTTGCAAAACGGACATAAACCGACCCTTCACTGCCCACCAATAAATCCTCGTCATTTTCAATATAAAAAACAACAGGATAGACCAAATCAAAACTTTGTTTCACTTTGCCTATTGTCTGCAGGGATAAAGCATACTCCCTGCCTTGCTGAACAAAAACGCAATGCGGATTATTTTCAAAATATCGCATATCTTTTTGGGAAATATTGATCTGCACTTTTTTGTGTCCGTCGGAAGAAAAAGCCAAAACAGGCAAACCGGCGGAAACAACAGCTCCGACATCTGCGAATTTCCTTTTTATATAACCATCATAAGGCGCGGTAAGCCGGGTATCCTGTTTTTGATTTTCCCTGTTGACATAGCCTTGCTTCGCTTCCTGATAACTTGCGAACCGGGCTTTTTCCTGAGCTGCCGCTCCCTCAAGCATGGCGATCGCCTCATCATATTTTTTCTTCGCAAGAGCGTTTTCCATATATAAAGCCTTTGCACGGGCAAATTGCTTGCGGGCGTTGTCCGCCTGGGCTTTCACCCCCAAATACGCATTTTCTGCCGCCAGCATTTTTTCTTTGCCTGCTTCAAGCTGAACGGCATAATCCCTTTCATCGAGCCGGACAAGCACTTGCCCTTTTTGAACATACGCCCCCGTTTCATACGGAAATTCCAAAATCGAACCTGCGACTTTAAAAGATAAAACCGCCTCATTTCCCGCTTCAACAATCGATGGAAACTTTGCTGTGAAAACAGCGTCATGTTCCGCCAACGCATATACAGCCACAGGACGGATTTGCTCCTCCCGCGTTTTATCGCAGGCAGAAACAAATACCATGGCTCCCAAAAAGATCATCAATATTCCATATTTCATAATTCTGTCTCTTGATAAGGGTTTTGCCCCATTGCCACAGCAAGAGTGCCTGCCGCCAATCGGTACTGAAAATACGCTTTTTCATGGAAACTTATCGCTTCATGATATTCTTTCAATGCGGAATAATATTCTTTTAAATCAATAACTCCATATTTTTGTTCAGCTTTTTTTTGATTAAACTTTCCCTGCATTGCCTCCATATTTGTTTTTGAAAGCAAGAACAATTCCTTTGCATTTTGCACGGAATTGTATGCGGAATGTATTTCCGCAATCAAGGTCCAATATTCTTTTATAAGCTCAATTTCTGAGATTTTTTCCTGACGCAAAGCTTTGCGGTATTCATTAACGGTTTTAAACCCGTTGAAAACACTGAATAAACCAATGACAGACAAAAAACTTCCGCTGTCTTCCAAAAGCAAATTATTGTCAAAACCAAATACATTTCCGCCCAGTATGATTTTCGGCAAAAATTCGCTTAACGCGCTTCTTTTCACATCTTCCCGGATTTGTTTGGATACGTTGGATACTTTCCATTTTTCATTATGTTCCAGAGCCTGCAAAACACATTCTTCAACACTCGGCAAAATAACAATTTTTTCTTCCAAAGGTATAAAATCAATTTTCACATCAAAAGGAAAATTCAAACTTTTCAAAATATCCAAATACGCAATTTCCTGTGCACGCTTGTTTTGCCGCAATGCCAATTCTTTTGACATATCATACGCCCTGGCTTCTTCAAGTTCCCATGCAAGTATGCTTTCGGTCCTGAAAGAAATTTCCGCCTGCCTCAATAACTCATGGGAGGATTGTTTTTCATGGTAAAGGCTTTTTTCTTCGCTTTGCAAAGCCAAAAAGTAAAAATATTCACTCATCACATTGAGCGTGACCAATTTTCCGCTCAAAGAAGTCAGCAATTCCTGAATATCTTCCCCTTTTTTTCTCGCACTCACAAGAAACCAAAGACTGGGCACAAAAACAGGTATCTGAGCATTCAAGGAATAGGCATAAAAATCACTGTCAAGTAAAGGTACCGCCATATTATAAGGCAATCCGAATAATTTTGTCGGAACCCCCAAATGCAAATTGTCATAATTCTTTTCAAATCCCGCCAAGATATTCACCTGCGGCAATAAATTCCCTATGGCGATTTGCTTATCAATTCTGGCAAGTTCTTGTTTTAACACGGCAATTTGCAAATCCAGATTTCTTTCTTTCGCAATTTCGATAAGCTGTTCCAGCGACAAAGTACCATGATAGATTTCGGTTAAATCCCGGCGGACAGCACCGCTATCGGGTAACACAGCATTTTCTTCGGAAAAAAAGACATTTTTCCCTGAACAGGCACTTAATAAGCAAACAATAATTATAAAAACTTTTTTCATGAATATCCGCAATGCTGTATTAAAACAATACGTTCAATATATGCCCATTCAAGAAATCAGTCAAACGCATAATTATATGCATCAATAAAAATACTGTAATTACAATATATTACTTGATATCAGTAAATTCATAATAAACGGTATCATTCCATAAAACCGCTTGGCGTATGTTTTTGGAAAGCGGCACAAGCAAAGGCTGGATACTGGCACGGAAATCATCGCTTAAACTTTGCAAAACCAAGGTTGTCTGCCAAATCGGCTCCGCATTGTTTTGCTGTTTTTGCTTATAACATGCAAGAGTTAAAAAATGAGGATAAACCTGGTACTGTTTCGTACGGTATTCTTGTCCGTTATCAAAATACGCCCCGGTTCCGATATGATCGTCATACTCATAAAAAGAAAGCGGGTAACGGTAACGGGGTTCAGAATAGGTCTTGGTTATCACCTTGCTTCCGAGCGTTCCAAAATCAACAACCGCAATATAATCGGCATGTTTGCTTTCCTTTGCGGGAATAAAATTATTTTCAACCAATGCATTCTCGATATACGGTGTCAATTCCTGAAACATTAAAGCAAAATATTCCGATTTTGTTTGCTTTGGCACAAGAAAAACCGTTTTTTGCGGTTGGCTTGCAGTTTTCTGCATGCCGGAATTATCACCATGCAAAATACCGGCTTTTGGATTTGCGGAACAAGCGCATTGCAGCCCCAAAAAAACAAATAAAACGAATAAATATAATTTTTTCACAGACTGCTCCCAATAAAAGTTTTTTATACAAATGTATTTTAAGTATATTGAAAACACCAAAAAGTTTCAATCATTTAATTTTATATAAAAAAAAATCCCGTTTCATTTGTTGATGGTATTCAAACAAGTTTCACAGAGCAAGCTTGACTTTATGCCGGCGAGCCTTTAAAAGAAGTAAAAAATAAAAAAAGGTGATTATATGGGCGGAGTGAGAATTGAACATGATTTTTTAGGCGAAATGGTTATTCCCGCTGATATCTATTATGGTATCCAAACGTATAGGGCATTGGAAAATTTCAAAATTTCCGGCATTTCCATTTCAACACTGACCTATTTCATAAAGGGCCTCGCTTGCGTAAAAAAAGCTGCCGCCCTTGCGAACACGCAGCTGGGCGTGCTTGAAAAAAACAAATGTGAAGCCATTTGCAAAGCCTGTGACGAAATTCTCGCAGGAAAACTCCACGACCAATTCCCCCTTGACGTTTTTCAGGGAGGAGCCGGCACTTCCTGCAATATGAATGCGAATGAAGTGATCGCAAACAGAGCTTTGGAAATAATGGGCTACAAAAAAGGGCAATATGAATATTGCCACCCGAACAATGATGTGAACTGTTCCCAGTCAACCAACGATGCCTATCCCACCGCCCTTCGCATAGCCCTTTACGCCCAGCTGACAACCTTTATCGACGATCTGAATTATCTTCGGACCGCCTTTGAGAAAAAAGCGCGGGAATTGAACGATGTGATAAAAATGGGACGCACCCAGCTGCAAGACGCGGTGCCTATGACCCTAGGCATGGAATTTTCCGCTTTTGCCGATACTGTTTATGAAGATATGCAGCGTATCGGAGAAGCGCGAAATCTTATCGCGGAAATCAATATGGGAGCGACAGCCATAGGCACGGGAATAAACAGCCCTCTCGGCTATGCGGAACTTGTGACGCGGTATTTGCGGGATTTGACAGGTATACCGGTGACAAAGGCAAGCAATATGGTGGAAGCCACTTCCGATACCGGGGCATATGTCCAGCTTTCCGGTGTCCTTAAACGCTGTGCGACAAAAATTTCTAAAATTTGCAATGACCTGCGTTTGCTTTCTTCCGGACCGCGTTGTGGTTTCAATGAAATAAACTTGCCTCCGCGCCAGCCAGGCTCCTCCATCATGCCGGGAAAAGTAAACCCTGTCATGCCTGAAGTCATGAACCAGATTTGCTATGACATCATCGGAAAGGATATTACCGTCACCTTGGCGGCGGAAGCGGGGCAGCTGCAACTGAACGTTATGGAACCCGTTATCGCCTATTCCTTGTTTTCAGGCATCAGCCGCCTGGGAGCGGGCTGCCACAGTTTGGTCGATTACTGTATCAACGGCATCACGGCAAACCGTGAACGCTGCAGGGACCTTGTTTATAATTCCATTGGCATAGTGACAGCTCTCAACCCGTACTTAGGCTATGAAACTTCCGCAAGCCTCGCCAAAGAGGCGCTGCAGTCCAACCGTTCCATTTTTGATGTTGTTTTTGAACGCAACTTGCTGAGCAAAGAACAGATAGAACAAATCCTGCAGCCGGAAAACATGCTTTATCCGCGTAAAACGTTTTCAGACAATAAGGACTAATCGCAACAAAAAACAATTTCATAAATAAAAAAATTTGTCCTGCTTAAAAAAGCAGGACTTTTTTGTACCGTATTTTAATTGACTTTTTTATCATGCATTCCTGTTTTTGGTTTTATACGTGCTTTCATTGCCATAAATATCCTTACTTTTCCACGTTACGGTATTTTTTCCCATGATGGGACGAAGCGTCGCTTTATAATATCCGATTTGATACGGTATTTTCGTTTCCAATGCCCCATTGGGACACGCTTTCACGCACGACATGCAATCCCAGCATTCTTTTGCTGAACGGCAATACGCCTTTCCAGTTTCAGGATTTACAGCCATTAAATCTCCGGGGCAGATATTTTCGCAGTACGATTCTTCCCTGCCCTGACAGCCTGTACATTTTTTTAAATTCACAATTGGCGGCATATTCCACTTCCTTTTTTATACAATTCTTTCATAAGGTCTGGTGAATACGGAAATTTCACCGGTTTCAGGATCTTTTTTCGTTTCAATGAAACAATTATAATTCTTATCATCCCGTTCAGGATAATCGGAACGGGTCTGCCAACCCGCCCAACGGGTTTCCTTGCGCGCTTTCAAGTGAAGGATAACTGCTTCGGCAACCTCAACCCTATCCATTGTTTCCAAAACTTGCATCAACTCATGTAAATCCTGTGCCCGAAGATACTGAAACTGCTCTTTCAGTATTGCAATATGTTTTAAGGCATAATCCAAGCGTTCCTCATTTGTTCTGTAAAATTGGCTTATTCCTCCCGCATATTCATCCATCAGCCTTTGCAGCCTTTCTTTCATCTCCACGGCAGTAATGCCGGCTTCATCTTTCGCAAGCATGGGCATAAATACCCGCTCTGTTTCTTTTTTGATTTGCTCTTCACAAGTAAGCGTATCCAAATCAACAGGATGAGTTTTGATATATTCCAACGCTCCGCGCGCCGCCAATTTTCCTTCCGCACAGCAGCCGCCGACAAATTTATTGGGATTTCCGCCTGCTGTTTCACCGGCGGCAAACAAACCTTTTACCGTTGTCATGCGGTTTTCATCAACCCAAAAACCGCTTCCCGTATGGCCGCCCACAATATACGGGTCCGATCCGTAAATTTCAATGGGTTCTTTTGCCGGATTTTGTCCCCTGCCTGCTAAAAACAAAACAAAAGACGGGCGTTCGTTGAGATAATCTTCGAGCATGTGTTTTGTTTGTTCCTCAGACATATGCGTCGTATCACAATAACACGGACCGCGCCCTGCCAGCCATTCCTCCATAGGAGCGTTCGCACGGATATACCGGGGAGCATTTTCACCGCCTAAATGCTCATACCGGCTCATAACCCTTTCGCCCTTCGCATTAATAATCGCAGCCCCGTAAGCTTGGGAAATGGTATCGACAGGTCCGCAAAAATCTTTTGTGCGTGTCGCCACCCAGCGCTGCTCCAAGCTTGTCAGTTCGGCGCCCTGCCTGAAACCAATCGCATAACCGGTTCCGACGCAATAAGGGCACATCCATATTTGCGCGCCGCAGTCCGTTGAATCCGCCGTGTACGATTTATACAAGGTGGCGGCGCCGCCTGTTGAAAGAACGGTGGCTTTTGCTTTAAAAACATATAGTTTGCCGTCACGAATCCCCAGACCTATCGCCCCGACACATTTATCCTTTTCCATCAATAACGCTGTCGCCGTAACACGGTTATAAACATCTGCTCCGCTTTCAAGGGCTTTTTCCGCCATAATAGGTTTTAATTGTTCTCCGTGAATGGAAATATCCCACTTGCCCCTATACCGCACATTTCCGTATTCATCCCGTAAAACAGGCAGTCCCCAGCGCTCTAAATCTTCAACAGCTTCATTCAATTCCCGCGCATTGGATAAAGCCAAGTCTTCCCGCAGCGGTCCCCCGCCAACCTGTTCCCTGCTCCAGCGAACCAAATCTTCAGGAGTTTTTCCTTTAGGAATGTAGGTATTGATAGCGTCCATACCGGCGGAACATGCTCCGGAACGCATAATTTCGGCTTTTTCCATAATGACGACTTTTGCGGCAGGTTCTTTTTTCGCAGCTTCGACGGCAACGAAACATCCGGCATTTCCGCCGCCGATGACAAGAATGTCGCACGTAATTTCAACACGTTCAATTTCGCTTACGGATTTCGGCGCCCATTGCCGCATTCTTTTCGCACTAAAATTTGCCATAATACACTCCTTTTATTTCTTATTCCTTACAGCCCTGAACGTCACCCAAAGGGACAGCCCCAGCAATGCAAGAGCCACGGGTCTTTGAAAAATCATGAAAGGATTTTGTTCAGAAGAAATAATCAGTTGCTGTAAAGACGTTTCCCAAATAGGTGCTAAAATAAATCCGATTATCAGGCAAATAAAGGAATAATCGAATTTTTTCATAAAATATGCCAAAATGGCGAAACAAAGCATCAGCGTCACATCAAAAACGGCGTACTGGGAAAGATAAGCACCCATAATACACGTGAAAATAATGACCGGATACAAAATATCGGAAGGAACCTGCACCAAACGGCAAGAGGCTTTCAAACTGAACAGTCCGACTCCCAGCAAAAAAATATTCGCCCAAATCAAACTGCCGTATATGGAATAAATAAATTGGGCATTTTGCTCGAACATCAAAGGTCCCGGTATCATACCATGAATAACGAAAGCGCCGACCAACAATGCCGAAGCCATATTTCCGGGAATACCAAGCGTGAATAAAGGAATTAAGCTTGAAGCGACAACAGCGCTGTTGGCTGCTTCCGAAGCCGCAATGCCTTCGATATTGCCTTTTCCGAATGTTTCCGGCATGTTTGATTTTTTTACGGCACGGTCATAAGCAAAAAAAGACGCGACCGGCGCTCCGAGCCCGGGCAAAGCCCCGACGACGGTTCCCGCCAATGAAGAACGGATCAATGTTTTCATACAGGAACCGTATTCTTTTGCCGTAATGCTCCTATCTTCTTTTTTTTCTGAAAAAAACATGGAACAGGCAGTATCACCATGAATGAATTTTCTTTCCAGCTGAAGAATGATTTCCGAAAACGCCAACATGCCGATACCGATAGGAATAAGCGAAATTCCCCTTTCCAGCGCTGTTATTCCGAATGTCAAGCGGGGCATGGCTGAAACAGATTCAATACCGACAGAACCGATAAGCAAGCCCATGCACGCGGCAATCAAACCGCGCAGCATGGACCCGTTGCCGAGCCCTGCGATAATGGTCATAGCCATACAAATAAGGGCGAAAATTTCAGGCGGTCCCATATACAGAGCGACAGCCGCCAAAGGAGCGGCAACCAAAACCAAAACCATGGTTGCGAACGCATCACCGGTCACAGAAGAAAACAATGCCATTTTCAAGGCTTTTTCGCCTTTTCCCTGTTCCGCCAAAGGGTACCCGTCCCACGTCGTCGCGGCGGATTCAGGCGTTCCGGGAGTATTGAGCAATATTCCGGAAATTGAACCGCCAAAAAACGCCCCTTTGTTCAGACCAACCAAAAAGCCGATGGCGGCAGCTGCCGACATATAATAAGAAAGGGGTATGCATAACGCTATCGCCATCGTTCCGTTCACTCCGGGAATTGCCCCTGCGATAACCCCCAAAATCACTCCCGCAAGCACAAACAGACAATTTGTCCATTGCAGGGAATCCATAAAGCCTGCTAACATACTTTCAACCATACGAACTCCTTATTTATGGCAAAGGCACACCCAAAGCATACACCATCAATGCATAGAACACGGCAACAGGCACTATGGAAACAAGAACCAAACACAACACGTTCCTTTGTCCGCAAAAGAATTGAATGAGAGATAAAAACAGCATTCCGGAAATTAAATATCCTATTGTCGCCATGGCAGGCATTAACAATAAACATGGAACAAAAAACTTTATCAAATGAATCCAATTGATTTTGCCGGCTTTTGTTTCTTTGTTTCGCTTTTTAACTGTTTGAACCAATCCCAAAATGCTCAATCCCCCCATACAAACAGCCGCAATATCGGGCATAAAGGACGCCGGAACGCCATACCCTGGATATTCCGGGGAATACGCCGGTATTCCCCAAAAATATAATGAGCAAGAGAGTATGAGAATTATTGCATATCCGATTATATCCCGTTGATATATTGACATAATTCCCTCGTTTTATTGTTGTTCACGTTGTCCTATGATCGCCTTATTCCTGAGGGAACTTTCTTCGATATATCTCACAGCGTATTCGCTCGTTGAATCAACCGGAGCCATTTTTAATTTCTTCCCGACAAAATCGATAAATTGTTCATCGTTAACGATTTTTTGCGTGGCATCCGCCAATTTTGCTCTCACATCAGCGGGCAAACCTTTCGGCGTTACAAAAACAACATACATTTCAACCGACTCATCCCAACCCTGCTCTTTCAGTGTCGGAACATCAGATAAAGGATTTAAGCGGACGGGAGTTGTCGCCGCCAATAATTTCAGTTTTCCGCTTTCAACATAATCAAACAATATCGCTCCAACATGTCCCAAATCAGCATGCCCGCCCATTACGGCGGTTATGATGGAAGGACCTCCCGTACTTGGCATTAAAGACAGATTTATGCCTTCTTGTTTTGCAATTCTCGCCATTGCGTCCCTGTCGTCAGAGCCTTGGAACATATACGTCAAACCTTTTTCCTCTTTTTTCGCCCACGCGAAGGCTTCTTTTAAAGTATTCCAAGGCTTGTCGGGACGGGCTATGATACCGCTTTGATTTAAAGCAATTAAACTTAAATAATCAAAATCATCTTTCGTATATTTTGTTTTTATGAAATACGGCGAATAATTAAACGCGCCTGTCGCGGAAATACCAACCGTATATCCATCCTTCGGGCTTGTTGACAATTCAGAAGCCATAACGCTGCCATGTGAACCGCCCGGCATATTGGTCACCAATACGGGTTGCCCCAAGATATTTTTTAATTGTTCAGCAAATGAGCGCGCCACCAAATCAATTTGAGCCCCCGGACCGGTCATGGTTAAAAGTTTTACAGGGTGGTTTGGGTAGTTTTCAGCTTCAGCCTGATCAGCACCAAAAGCCAAAAACATACCCAGCACAAAACAGGAAACAAGAATTTTTTTCAAACTCATAATCTTTCTCCTTTTTGATGTATGACTCTTTTATACTCAATTAAAAATTTCCGTTCTATCAGCCAGATGATAAAAATGGAATTTAATAAAAAAAAGCTGACACAAATACTGTCAGCCCGATATTCTCCGATCTTGCTCTGTTTTTTCATCATATTTCGCACGATTCGATAATATTTAAAAGCATATACGGTTTACACACGCAAACTTGCTTTCTTGCTATCGTTATGATTCCGTCCTTTTGTAGTTCCTGCAATAAATCAGAAATGGTCGGCTGCGTCGAGCCGGTCATGGAAGCAAGCTGTTCCTGTGAAATTTTAATAGGTATCGTAACGGGATTATTCCAATCCTCGGCGGAAGGGATGCTGTCATAAATTAATGCAATGAATACTTTAACCAGTCGTATTTTAACCGTGCACGTCATTAAATTACTGACATAATCTCCCAAATACCGCACCCTCGCACCTAATAAGGATATGATCCGCCGGGCCAGCAGATAATCTTCTTTTAATAATTTTTCCAATTCGGCACTGTGTATTTTATACAATTCGCAGCTTGTTAAAGCCTGTGCGTTCGCCTTACGCGGCACATTTCCCAAAACTTCCGACAATCCGAACAAATCCCCCTGCCTGCGCAGGAAAAAAATAGGCTCTTTTCCTGAATCCGAAACACTGAAAATTCTCACCAAACCTTTTGACAGATAAAAACAACAATCCCCCAAATCCTCTTCAAAAAATATCATCGTATTTTTATCTATTTCCATTTTTTGGGAAACACGCAAAAACTTCTCTTTCTGAGCGTCAAACGCTTCAAAAAAATCCTTATTCTTCCAATACCATTGGTTTTCCATCGCACCCTCAACGCTGTAAAAAAATATTCTCCCGCTCTTTCCTTTTAGCGTATCATCAATCATATATCATTTCAACCGGCAATAAATCCTATTGGGAACGCAAAAAAGTGAATGCGGGTGCGAATGGAAACGGTGTGTTTTTATTCAATGAAATTCACTGCTGCATGGCTTTTTAAATTTCCGAGCGGCATATAAGGCGGTCAATGCAATGCATTTGCTCCGTTTTAAAATGGTTGAGGGGATTAAATATTCATCCGGCGTATGGATGTTGTCCCCTTCCGGTCCCATACAGCAAATTGTGGGAATATTTAAAACAGAGGAATAAAAACCGGAATCCGAAGCGCTTTCATAATGCTGTCCCCGCAGTTCCATTCCGAAACATTTTCCCGCTTCTCTTGCCAATTCAAATAACATATCCCCTTTTTCGCTCCGCTCCAATGGATATAAACGCAAACCGCCCGTCATTTCCGTTTCTGTTCCCTCAATAAAAACCGAATTGGCGACAGTCCGAATATTTTTAACAAGCTCTTCCCCTTGTTCGCGGGTTTGATAGGTGATATGGATTTTGGAACTCGCCGCGGGAGCAACGGAATTTGCAGATATTCCCCCCTCGACAAGTCCCGTATTGACAGTAATGCTTTTAGAAATGTCGAGAAATTTATCAATCTCAAGGGTTTTATGGGCTAATTCCAAAATAGCCGAGGCGCCGTCCTGATAATTCCTTCCGGCATGCGCAGACTTTCCTTTTACATTTAATGTGATATGCCCGGACCCTTTGCGGGAAAGGGTTACAAAACCGCCGATGCCACCGGGTTCGGCATTGATAGCTGCCCTCGCCCCTGCGGCATATTGTTTTATCGCCCGTGAGGAAACCGGAGAGCCAAGTTCTTCATCTGTTGAAAAAGCTAAGGTAATCGGGCAAACAAGCAAATTGTTTTCTTTCAATGCCAGAGCCGCAAAGATATTCGCAATCAATCCCGCTTTCATATCCGCGACTCCGGGACCGTAAGCCCTATCCTTTTCAAAATCAATCCTAAACCTGCGCTCCCTGCAATATGCACGGGGAAAAACCGTATCAAGATGTCCCGCAAGAACAATTCCCGCCTCCGAATCAAAGGGATGGGATTTTGCAACAAACGGATCACAATGCGTATTGAGCCATGCCTCGTTTTCCGGAATTTCCGTTTTTTCAATTTGCTTCGTATAAAAACCATGGGCGGAAAGAAAATCCATTAAATACCGCCCGACCTTTTCAACCCCTTCCCTGTCACCGGTAAAGGAACACAAATTAACAATATGCTCCAGCATATTGAGCATCTGCGCTTCCTTATCAGAAAAAAAATCTTCGATTATTTTCGCATGCATAGCCATAACTTACTGAATTTGGTTGATCCACGTCGGGTCAAGCGCATTGAGTTTCTCTTTCGTTTCCGTCATGACACCGTTATTCGCCTTGTAAAACTCCACAATTTCGTTTAACCAATCATAAACCACGCTTGTTTGATTTTTATCATTGAACATGACTTTTTGCTCGTCAAGGGTGAAAACAGGGTGATTGCGCAAATCAAAAAGAGCCTCGTCCCGCGTTATATCCAAATTCAATTCTTCTTTAAAAAACGTTTGATATTCAGGGGCGAGATCTTCCAACGGCTTGGTTCGCAGCAATTCTATGCCTTGCATATACATTTTTAAAAACGCCGTCACCAGCTGCGGATTTTTTTCAGCATATTCAACATTCACAACAATGAGAACCGGCTGAAAAACATTGCAGGTCTCGCCATCGGCTATCGCTTGGAACCCCATTTTATCGGCTTCAAAAACATATGGGGACCATACTCCGGCAATATCCCCGAAACCGCCTTTAAAAGCTCCGAAAGCGGGTGTCATTTCCATAAACTGCATTTTGACGTCTTTTTCCGTCAAATCAAACAGTTTCAGCCATGAATCCACCAAGTAATGGGCAGAAGAACCTTTAGCACACAGTATTTTCGCATTACGAACAAGTTCAGGGGAGCCGTAAACATCGGGATATGCTGGATCATATCCTTTTTGCCGCAAAAGAGGGCTGTTGTTTCGCACATAGAGCATATTGGAATTTGACTCATTATTCGCTATCGCAATAATTTTTATTTCCTTATTGAAATATCCGGTCAATGCGGGAACGGCGCCCATGCCGGCAATTTCCCAGCCATAGGCTTTCATTCCGTCAAGAATGCTCTTGCCTGAATCAAAATTCAATACGTCCAGTTTAAAACCGTGCTCTTCATCCCACCCGTGCTTTTGCGCATACCAGACAATGAATTTTTCATGCTCACCAAGCCATGCTGTTTTTATTCCGGGCAAATCCCGGGCATGGACCGGAAAGGTAAAAAATACGGAAACAATACATGCCAGTATAAATGAAAAAAATTTTAAATTTTTCATAGCAACCTCGCAAATAAGGCAAACCGTCATAAAACGGCTTGCCTTATTTTTTAAAAATTATTTTCTTTTAACGTTTTTCCGATATAATCCCAAATAGTTTCCATGACAACTTGAAATTCGGCAGCAGGCAAATAATCCGCGGTAAGCCCCGCTTTCTTGAATTTTTCCTGTACGGAGCTGTCTTCCAATGCTTCTTTGATTAAATCCTGCATCGCAATAATACAGGAATCAGGCGTTCTTTTTGGTGCGAGCAATCCATGGGAAGAAGCGAAAACAAACGTGTCGTTATCCCCCAGCTGTTCTTTAAACGTCGGAACATCCGGAAATTCTTCAAGCCTTTTGTCGCTGCTTACCGCAATCATTGTGAAGTCACCGGAATCGACATACGGTTTCTGATTGATTGTCACGCCAAAAGCGGCGCTGACATGCTTGCCGAGAAGGGCTGTCGATACGTCGTGTCCGCTTGTATAACTGATATGGGGCAAATTAACATCAGGGTACGCTTTTAAAATATTCGTCATGAAAATACGTTGGGTCGAAAGAGCGCCATGGGTGGCATAATTGTACTTTCCGGGTTCTTTTTTCGCCATTTCAAAAAATTCGTTTAAATTCGCAATGCCGGA
Source organism: Taurinivorans muris (assembly GCF_025232395.1). Taxonomy (GTDB): domain Bacteria; phylum Desulfobacterota; class Desulfovibrionia; order Desulfovibrionales; family Desulfovibrionaceae; genus Taurinivorans; species Taurinivorans muris. The sequence continues at coordinate 381,036 of NZ_CP065938.1, read as the reverse complement.
ATCCTTATTGACGGAAAGGCTGAGCCACATATTTGTCACTTGCGCCACCGCTTTGAAATCACCGATAGTGTATCCGGTTTTCCTGATTTGAGGCGTTGCGGAAAATGTCGCCAAGGCAGGAAAACCGAATGTGTACCCGTCTGGTCTTGCCCTTGCGACATCAAGCATTGCAGGCGCTCCCGCCCCGCCACCTTTGCATACGATATTCAAAGTGATTTGATGTTTATTTTGAAAATATTCCGCTAAAATTCTCGCCGCGATATCAACAGCCCCTCCTGGTCCGAAAGGAATGATAATGGTTACGGGACGGTTAGGATAAGCGGCTTTGGCCATATCGGGCGCACCAAAGCCCAATAAGCTTATCCCAAGGAACACGGCTAACAATTTGTTCATCTTTTTCATAATACTCTCCTGTTGTTATTTATGGAAATAATCGGCTGCCTGTATGCTTGCCAGCGCAATTAATTCACAGCGCGGAATAATGGTCGACGGAATGATATATTCCTTTTCATTGTGCAAAAAACCTCCCTCAGGTCCCATACTGCAAATACTGGGAATTTTTAAAACACTTGAGCAAAACCCGGATTCGGCTGCACCTTTTGACGCTTCGACAAACGGGACATACTGTATCATTTCCCCTGCGTTTTTTACAAATTCATATAATTTTTTCGCACCCGCATTTGGAACCAAAGGCGGCAAGCGCAAACCGCCGCTAAGAGAAGTGCGGGTTCCTTCCACATATGTTTTTGCCGCTTCTTCTTTTATCGCTTCGACAAGCCGCTCGCCTTCCTCCAAGGTTTTGTACGTAAGATGTATCCTTGCCATTGCGTTGGGAGCGACAGAATTGGCAGAAGTGCCGCCTTTTATGATTCCGGTATTGACGGTTTTGTCCCTTGATAAGTCAACATATTTGTCAAATGCCAAAATTTTATGCGCCAGCTCCAAAATTGCGGAAGCCCCTTCCGCATAAGCTCTGCCCGCATGAGAAGATTTACCCGTAATTTCCAATAAAATATGTCCGGATCCCTTTCGTTCGATCGTAACCCCGTTTCCTACATATCCCGGCTCGGAACAAAAAGAAACCAATGCATTTTTCAGTTCATCCTGCAAAACCGGCAAAGCCGAGGGGGAACCGATTTCTTCATCAGGCGAAAACGTCAATGTGATCGGACAAGAAACCAAGCCTAATTCTTTCAATGCCCTGGCAACAAAAATATTCATTATCAAACCGGATTTCATATCCACAATTCCGGGGCCGTAGGCCCTGTCATTTTCTTTATCGAAATAAAACGGACGCTTGCCTGCCGTGCCCTTGGGAAATACGGTATCCATATGCGCCAGAAAAACAATGCCTGCACCATCTTCTTTCTTATGGGTCCTTGCTGTAAAAACATTTCCCAACTCCGCTTGCCACGGCTCATCTTCCGGGCATTCCTTTTTCGCAGCTTTCTCCGTGATAAAATCTGTCCCTTCAAAAAATGAGCATACCGTTTCACCGAGAACATTCACATCTTTTCCGTCATGGGAAAAAGAATCCATATTGACAATCAATTCGATTTTTCCCAGCATTTCCTCATAATGGTCATTAAACCATGCGAAGAGCAGTTTCGCTTTATCTCGCAGTTCCATAAGTTCCTCCTATTTTTTGGATTTGATATGACGGACAGCCTTTGTGATAATCGGATTGCAAACAATCAACAAACTGACAAACAAAATAATGCAGGTTACCGGGCTGGTGTAAAATATGCTGTAATCATTTTGGGAAATAGACAATGCCCTTCTGAAATTGGTTTCGGCTATCGGTGATAAAATCATTGCAAGCAATAACGGAGGCTGCGGAATATCGAATTTTTGCATGAAATATCCCAAGGTACCGAAAATTGCGACAACCAAAAGGTCAAAGGTTGAATTGTTCACCGCATACCCGCCGACGACGCAAAGCGTCAGCACCACGGGCATAAGCAAATTTCCCGGAATAGCGATGATTTTGCCCGCAACGCGGACGGTCAGCAATCCGGTGCCGAGCATAAAAATATTGGCGATGACAAAAGCCGCGAACAAACCGTAAACCGTAACGGGATGTTCAACAAAAAGCAGCGGTCCGGGAGTCAACCCCTGTATCATCAATGCCCCAAGCATGATAGCCGTGACAATGTCACCGGGAACACCGAGCGTTAATAAAGGAATTAACGCCCCGCCGCAAACCGCGTTATTGGAAGATTCGGTTGCGGCAATGCCTTCCAAACACCCCTTGCCGAATTGTTCAGGCGTTTTAGAATTTCTTTTGGCTTCGGAATACGCCAGAAATGACGCGGCGCTTACCCCGGTTGCCGGAATAATGCCGATAATTGTTCCGATTATCGAGGAGCGGAAAAAATTCACGGTATTGCTTGTTATGTCTTTTATGGTCAAGCCTTTTTGCGTTACCCGCGCTTCTTTTATTCCTTTTCCCGCAATCACGTCTTCAATGGTGACAAGAACTTGCGATACGGCAAATAAACCGATTAAAACTGGTACCAGTGAAAGCCCGTTGAAAAGATTGGGATTGTCAAAGGTATTGCGCATGTCGCCGGTGATAGGGTCCAACCCGATACATGAAAACAATAAGCCCAAAGACATGGCGATAAGCCCTTTGATAACCTCTCCGGAAGATAAGGAAGACACAATGGCAAGACCGAAAACCGCCACGGCGAAATATTCAGGCGCGCCGAAAGACATCGCCGCTTTCGCAAGCAACGGTGCGATAGTGACAAGAACCAAGGAACTGAATATACCGCCTATAAAGGAAGCTATTGTCGCCATATCGAGACCTCTTCTTGATTCCCCTTTTGCCGTTAGTGCGGGTCCTTCCAGCATGGTTGCCGCCGCCGCGACGGTTCCGGGCGTACCTACCAAAATCGCAGTGATGCACCCTCCGTAGATAGAGCCGACATACATTCCGAGCAAAGCGGAAAACGCGTCAATAGAGGGCATTCCAAAAGTTAACGGAATAAGCAGGGCTACTCCCATGGCGGAAGTCAGTCCGGGCAATGCTCCAAAAATAATCCCTAACACGACACCCATTAAATTCGCAAGCAAACTGCTTAAAGACATCGCATTTAAAATTCCTTCCAATACTTCGGCAAACATATTCCACTCCGTAAATGTTATGGTAACAAGACTTTAAAAAACATTCCGAAAACAACAATCAGCAATGCGGTTGTGACAAGGGAAACCGCAATGACTTCAACAGGATTTTTGCGTCCCAAAAAAGGCAAAATAATCATAAGAAACAGTGCGGTGCTTATTCCAAAACCGCCGCCGTAAAGAAAAACGGGATTTTCCATACTCAAAAAATAATCACCGAGCCATGTTACGGAAGCCAAATAAAGATAAAATAAAATCAAAACCATACAAATTTTTAAAAATACTTTCTTTTCCGGTAAATATTTTTTGGGAGCTTTGACCATGAAACCTTTCAAAATAAGATAACAACTGCAAAGAGCCAATATGGCGATGGCAAACTTAGGCAGTGTTCCAGGACCGACATAATCAACCCCGGAAGCCTCAGGCAGGGAAGAAACGCTCCAAACAGCGACTGCGCAAATCAGGAGAAAAAATACCCCGCAAAAAATATCAGCTGTGTTTTTCATATGACCCCCTTATCCCTTTCAAGATTAAATTGTTTCTAAAAACATTTTTATACTGACAACCAAGAGTAAGAACGCAAAATACTTTTTAATCCTATGCACCGGCAATGAATGGGTCAGTTTGGCGCCTACGGGTGAAGTCAGGGAGCTGAACAAAACCAACCCGAATAAAGCAGGCAAATAAATATATCCCAAAGAATATTCAGGCAAATCAGGATTTGACAAACCATTTATCAAATATCCCGCAGCTCCGGCAACGGCAATAGGAATGCCTATTGCAGAAGATGTTCCGATTGCCTTTCGCAGCTCGACATTATGAAAAACCATGAAAGGAACGGATACTGTGCCGCCTCCGATACCGACCAAACTGGAAATGATACCTATGACTGCTCCGAACAGACTTATTCCCAAGGAGTCAGGCAGCTGCCTGTTCGCTTTCGGATTTTTTCCGAAAAACATTTGAAAAGCCACAACCAATAAAAACAATGCAAAAAAAAGTTGCAAATACCGCGTCGGAATTTTTGAAGCGATAAAAGACCCGAAAAACGTTCCTAGTATAATGCTTGGTGTTATTATTTTCACAAGGTTCCATAAGACGGACTGTCTTCCATTATGCGCCATCGCGCTGGAAAAAGAAGTAAAAATAATGCTCGCCATTGAGGTGCCCAATGCCAAATGCATTATCAATTCATGAGGCAAATTTTGCATCGCAAAAGTGACACTGAGCATGGGAACAATGACAATTCCGCCGCCGACCCCCAACAAGCCCGCCAAAATACCGGCAACAGCCCCCAAACAGGCATATATGACAACAGGTACCAACATGACTCACTCTTTCTTATTTGCAAAAATGTGCTTATCCTTCACAGTCAGAATATGTTCCCGCAATAAATTCTCACAAAGATCGGAATCCCGATTTTCAATCGCATCAATGATTTGCAAATGCGTCTTAATGGAAAATTCCTTCCATTCATCATCTCTCACTTCATCGCTTCTGCCTTCGGAATAAATCCTATTGAGCCTTTTCATCGTTTCGATAAACAAAAAATTTCCGGTACAGTTCGCCAGCTGCAAATGGAAATTCGCATCCAGCTTGCCGTCAAAAGGAAGTTCCAAACTTTTACGCCTTTGCTGTTCAAAAACAATTAATTTCAACTGATTAAGTTGCTTTTCCGTTCTTTTTTGCGCCGCTAACCGCGCGATTATCGGCTCCAGATAATACCTGTATTCGGTCACCTGCTCAAACAACGAACTTTCACGATTGACAGCATCCAAAATTTCACTGGCGATAGGGTCGACATCGGGAATTTTCAAATAATTGCCCCCCCCTTGCCTGCTTTCGATTATTCCTTTATCCACCAACGTTTTTAAAGCTTTTCGAATGCTTGAACGGCTCACTTTAAACTCTTCCGCCAACGCACGTTCAGCAGGAAGCTTATCGCCGACCTGGAAATTATTGGCGGTCAAAAACTGTTTTAATTGATTGAGTAAACTATTTGTCGATAGTTTGGCATATTGCATTTCACTCATTGGTTTTACCTTTTTATTATCTATGATTTTTTAATAACCAATTACAACCAATTTGTCAACCAATTATAAAAAATTTAAATATATTTTTGAAAAATAATTATAATATATAATTTAATATTATAAAATAATTGAATATTATTATAATAAAACTTAAAAACCAAAACAAACCAAAAGTGAGACCAATTTTTAAACTTTTATCACTGCTCATTGTTTGGTACAATATCGTATTGAATTTAAAAATAGCCATATGAACCATTTTAAACCAATTTAAAAATAAAAAAAACACCGGCGTTGTCCAACTTTTGGGGACAGTAACTAAACCGGTGTTTTTTACGCTGAAGCCGTAATAGATTGCTTTTCTAACGCCCGCAATGATAAAGCGGGAGGGACTGTATATCCAGCGTCACTGCGGGAAGTTAACGGCAAAGCAATCTTCTAAAAATATGATGATATGGCATAAGCATTATGAATATCATACGAAAATGCTTTGGTTTCAAAATAAGCAAACGCGTCGATAACATCAAGGAACACGCCGTCAAAACCTGCATTAAGAATTTTGGATAAATAAGAGTTATCACCCTTATAAAGAATTGCGTGCCATGGTTCAAGCCAGTATTTTACTTTATAATTTCCAGCCCAATGTTCATTAAAATTCAAAGGCTGTGAAACAACAGACCAATCCGTTGCAAAAAAATTCTCTTCCCTTTCTTCCAAAAGAGGAAAAATCGCCAACGGAATTGGCGGACATATCAACGCATTTTCTTCCAAAAAATCCTGTAACCCCGCAGGCAAAACCAAATCCGTAGTATTTACATCCATATTTAACTCCTTATATTAATCGTAAACAGCAAAAAACATGCCCAATAGAAAGTAACAAGTGCAAATTTTTTATCATTGCAAAACAGGTAAAATCATCATCCGGTGATACACCGAAATTAACTCTTAACATTTGCCATTATTAAGAATAGACTATGCAGCACATCAGAAAGATTTCAAAGGGGATTTCAAATGGAAAACTCATATAAATATTTATTCGGTCCTGTTCCTTCCCGGCGCATGGGCGTTTCACTGGGAATAAGCCCCATTCCGGAAAGGACTTGTTCCTATTCCTGCGTTTACTGCCAACTGGGCAGGACGAAACACATGCAGTCAGAACGAAAACTGTTTTTTCCGGTGCGCGATATAGTTGATGAATTTATCCATTACCAAAAAAGCTTGCAAAAACTTGATGTCATTTCCATTGTGGGGGAAGGCGAACCTACGCTGTACAGCGGATTGGGCGAACTTATCGATAAAATAAAAGAAATTTCAGATGTTCCCGTTGCGGTAATAACCAACAGCTCCCTGCTTGCAGACAGCGCCGTGCAAAACGCCCTCCTGAATGCCGATATCGTTTTGCCATCCATGGATGCTTACGACGAAAAAACGTTCCGCAAAATCAACCGCCCGCATTTTTCCGTAAAATACGAAGATACGCAAAAAGGATTGATTGAATTTTCCCATAAATACAAAGGGCAACTCTGGCTTGAAATCATGCTTCTTGCAGGTATGAATGACGACGACGCTTCGCTAAGCAAATTTGCCGCCATACTTCCGAAAATCAAATACGACAGGGTTTATATCAATACTCCTGTCCGCCCTCCTGCGGAATCCTTCGCAGAGCCCCCAAGCAAGGAACAAATTCAAAAAGCGGTTGAAAAATTATCCGCCATTTCTATCGACATGCTGAGCACCGGTAATTTTTTCAGCGATGTGTCCGACCACTACGAAGCAATAAAAAACATCTGCCAACGACACCCCATGAACAGCTTTGAACTGGAAACGTTTTTATCATCACGTAATGTTGCGGATATTGAAACATATAAAAAAAGACTGGAAGAAGACCCGGAAATCAATTGCATCAAATATAAAGGAATTACCTCTTACCGGCTTAAATAAGCACGTATCATGCAGATATTCCCTTTGCCATTATAATAAAAGGGTTTAGACTATCATCTCTATTTTTGAAAGAAGATTTCAATTAAAAATTGCTCAAAATTTTCATTTCTAAAATTAAATCTACACTCACATTCTTTTAAGTGCAAGATAAACTTTTCATCTGTTAGACCATTAAACTTTGCTAATCGTCTTTTAGCAAAGCTCCAGAAGCTTTCTATTCCGTTCACATGAGATTTTCCCCTTGTAAATTCATTTTCATGGTGAAATAGTCTATAATGGGTATAACCATTTAAAATTAATCCGTCATATGCTCTCCAACCATCTGTATGAATTGTAGAACCTTCAAGGATTTTACCCTGAATTATAGGCATTAATTCTTCTTTGGAACATCGTGGAACTATGTTGACATGCACCTTTCCTTCTCGTTTCAGCACTCCAAATACAGGTGTTTTTCCAGCTGCTCCTCGTCCGCGTTTACCTCCCACTCTTCTGGCACCAAAATAGTTTTCATCAAGTTCAAATTCACCCAATTCTTTTCTCTCTTCTTCCAGAGAGAAAAGAAAAATTTTTTCCCTTAAAAGATTGTAATATGCATTTATGGTATTACGATTTATACCAAGTAAATTACTCGTAGATGTTGCAGTTAAATCCTCTGCAAAGCATTTAATAATTTTTTTTATTTTATACTTGCTTATTCTATTGTATTCCATATAGTTATATATAATTTCTATATGAGATACTAGTCAAGAGCCTAATAAAATATCTGATACGCCCTTTCTGTCCCTCGTCAGGAGTTACATAAACATATGACCTGTTGCCGGCAACTACCTGATACGGCTCATCTTATAGCGCTTCACCCCTTGCCTTTCATATCGTGAACGAAAGTGGGATATTTTATATCAAAAACCGGAATAGTCCAAGATATGATAGGCCATAGCGGGATATGGTTTTGGAATGGCATTGCAAATATTGAAATAAAAAATATAAAAAAGCAAGCTGAATAAATTTTTACCCCGCTTTTTTATACTATCGGCCAAAGACAGACTAGGGATACGCACTCCTTTTTTCAGTTTTGTCTATGCCCCTTTCATATCTCAATCTTTGCGAATGTAAACGAATGATAACGAACGAATACGAAATAAAACCCACTCAAATAAGTACCACCGGCTAAGCCGGTGGTTTTCTCCAGCCCTGTAAGGGCATATTACTGGCTTACGCCTAAAGGCGTTTTGAAGTGTTCGCCAATCGCATTACATTCACAAGCTGCTACTAAAGTAGCTCACCATTGCCTTAATTATTCTTACTGCCCGTAAACGGGTCAAAGTATTCTTTGAACGTCATTTGGTCATTGATTATATCTTCATTCAATTGATTTCGAATGTATTCCGCTATTTTTTCTCTATTGCGTCCTACTGTATCAACATAATAGCCCCTGCACCAAAAATGTCTGTTGCCATACTTGTATTTTAAATTGGCATGTCTATCAAATATCATCAAAGAACTCTTTCCTTTCAAGTACCACATAAATGACGATACACTTAGATTGGGAGGAATAGATACTAACATGTGGATATGGTCTTTGCACGCATTGGCTTCATATATTTCTACTTTCTTTTGTTCACAGAGCTGACGTAAAATCCTGCCAATATCTTCTTTTAATTTATTATAAATTATTTGACGACAATATTTTGGGGCAAACACTATATGATATTTGCAATTCCATTTGGTATGAGATAAACTTTGATTTCCAGACATAGAAATGTCCTCCTTTGGTTATCATTAGCGAACACAACAAATGTATACCAAAGGAGGACATTCTTGTATCTAAAGATTTTTAATTCCACCTGCATAGCAGGTGGTTTATTGTGCAAGGGGGAGATTACAACTTACATCATAATAACTTATTTTTACTAAAAATAACATAAAACTATAATTATTTGTACCCCTAAAAATACCCCTATTATTTTATTGATTTTATATTTTTTCTTTTTCTTGACAATACAAAATATTATAACTAAATACAAACAAATATTGGTAGGCAAAACCAACAAAAGACAAAAGAGCCCCCGGACGGGGGCTTATTTTTATTCTTTATCTTACGTTTGATTATTCAATAAGCCAATGCACATTTAGCCAAAAACCCTGAACGGGTCATTCCTAATTTATCGGCTTTTTTGTCAATAGTTTCAAGGGTTGATTTTGGGAAGCTAACAGTAATTCTTACAGGCTTCACATCCATTTCCGCCGCCTCGATATATTGAAAAAGAGGCTTGAAAGAAAGGTCTAATGTATCGCCGTTTTCTGCAATTTCTTCATCCGCTTTTTTCTCTATATATTCAAGAGAAGACGGTACAGGCAGTTTCCTGCGTTCTAAAGTATATCTTTCTAAAACCTCATCTAAAACCTCTTTTGCCATATCCACACATTCCGCCAAATCTTCTCCTTGCGTAAATGCCTCTGGAATATCGGGAAAAAGAGCTATAAAACCGCCCTCTTTTGCTTTGAAAATAATAGAAAAATATCTGCTCATAAATAGCCCTCTATATGCTACGGGGCAAGGGGGAAAATTCCCCCTTTCTTATGGTAATAATTTTACCCCGGTTTGTTTTTGAATTTGGCGGACAATGTTTTCTTTTATTTCTGCTTGTCTGCTTACCACGCTTATCATTTTACCGTCTTTTATAACGTGGGTATGTTTTTTACCCTCTTCAATGATAAACCCTGCCTCTGCCAATTTTCGGAGTATGTCTTTTCTTTTCATTTTTCCTCCGTCCTGAAGATATTTTTATGCAATTTTTTGCATACTGTCAAGTAAATTTATGTAAAAAATTGCATAAATTTCATACTGCTTCTTTGCTGCCAATATGATTATACAAAACTAAAAAGCGAACATTAACTGTTTTAAAATCATCATCTATACGGCTTGCCCAAGATAATAGCACCTATTCCGGCATCCCCCTCAAGCCATTCGTAAGTGCCTTCTCCAACTCTGAAGAAAGAATTTGTAGGAATACCCAGATTGAAACCCACGAAGTTGATAATATGCTTCATGGTGGAATAAGACATATCTTTTCCCTCCTGCATTTTCCGCATATCCTTATAAACCTGTTTGCCAAGTTCAATTCCTTTGCTTGCTGCCGTTTCCCCAAACTTTGTGCCATACCCGATACCGCTGTAAATATCCCGGATAATCGGCACACCCATAAGCCAGTAAGAAACAGCTTCATTCATTAAATCGTCTTTTGCTTCTTCCAGCGTGTACTCGTCATCCTGCAAGGACAGCATGGCAACCGTAAGCACAGGCGGCATAATCCATTCAAGGGCAATGTGGCTGAAAAACTCTTTATGGTCAATTTCAGACTGATTGCCTTTCAGATATTCTTTGTACCCTGCAAAATAAAAGCGCTGCCTGTTTTGCCAGTTCATGGCAAAGGACATAAACATCAGCAGAAACTCCCACGCCCCTTTTTCACGCATAAGGGATGTTGTATCCATAGTCATGCCGCTGCCCTGTGCCATAATCACAGCTTCGTCCGCTTTTCTGATTGCGTCCTGTTCTGTCAGCCCCTTCTTTATTTCTGCATTATATTTGCCAAGCCATGTAGGAACAGCAACCGCCATATCCGCCATAGCCGTCAGAGCAAAGCAGGCGCTGTCAAACTGCTGTCTGGTGAAAATATGATTTCCTACCCGTAAAGCTGTTGCATTAGGATTATATTTTCCTAGCGTATCAGCAACTGTCTTGTCATATATTTTTGTTCTGTTGTTCATGTAGGCAGACATTTCTTTAACCATTCTTACAGTTTCTCTTGGCTTGGTTATAAACATCCAGCAGCCATTCATAAAATTGCCCAAGCCGTCAACCTTGATGGAAGAGCCAATACTGGTAAACTGCATCCATGAAGTCCGCAAAGAAAGCCCCATAGCAAACAAGCTGCCTCTTGAAGTCAAAAACTTTGCAAACTTCTTTAATTCGTGTGTTGGTTCCCTGTTTATAGTGGCGCAGGCTTTCAGCCATGGCGCAATCTGTTCATAAGCCTGCGAACCAAAAGCGCTGACAAAACTATCCCTGTACTCTGCATTGCTAACAATCTTATACACATCACGCACAGCTGCGGCATGGGTAGCATATTTGATACTGTCTTCCAAATGTCTGCTGACAACGCTCACAAAGGACAACAACGGCGGTTTTTTAGAGCCGGTACGAGCCATAGTCATGCCTTTGCGTACTGTCGGCTTTGCGGGTAAAAATGCATTTGCATTCAGGATATTGTCTATTTTTTCTTTTTCTCCTATGCTTTGGGCAAGTTCCGGGTCAAACTGCAAAGGATAATAACCGCCTCGCAAGGTTATATTTGCTCCCTCTTTGGAAGTAACCGTTATCGCCTGCGCTTCAACCAGTTTCATATCCACGCCGTTCATTTCCTTGTATGTTTTTTCAAGGTGAGGACGCAGCCGCTCCAGCATGTCCCATGTTTTCTGAACAGCAAAAAGTTCTTCTTCTGACAAGGTGGAAATAATCTTTCCTAAATCTTCCATAGTCCAGCCATAGCCTTTCATCAGAGCGTCCAAATTGCCTTTATTGCCCATATTGAGAGCAACGGCAATCACTCTGTCTTTGCTGAATTTACCGCCCCAGCGCCGCATAAGTTCCTTTGGAAGCTGTATTCCCTCAATCACAAACTCTTTGGTAAAGTTTGAATGTATCGCTATGGGCTGCCAAATGCTGGAAAATTCTTTTTGAAAACTGTCCGTAAGCCCCAGTTCCCGAACCTGTGCATCATGTATCCTTTGTGTGATATATTTGCTGTTTGGTCCGGTTCCCTCTTTTGTGTACCCGTCAGCACGTCTGAAAAGGTCCCGCATTTGGGTCATAAGAGCAACAACACCACGAGTTTTATCAACTATTCCTCCGATAAATTCCGCTTTTTCCCTGTCGGTTAAATATTTTGTTTGGGTAATTTTCCCCATATTTTCAGTACACTCATTGACTGTTTCCTGCACTCTTTTCCTTTCCTGTCCGTCAAGAATAGTTCTTTCAGCTCTGCCGATATGGGCAAGAGATTTTATGCCTGTCCGCAAGTCTTTCAAATCAGCAGTGCTGAGCTCTGATAAGGAAATAGATTCCGCCAAATTCTCCAGCCATTCCGGAATAGGCGGAGCAGCAAGCTCCACTCCCAAATCCTGTTTTTCTGCTCCAAACTTTGCGTCTTTAAACTTCTGCCAGCTTGGAATATTCCTGTCCGCAGTCATGGCAGGCGTGCCAAGCCCTTTCACTTTTTGCACCAGCTGTAAAATCTGCTGCCGCCATTCTTCAGGCACAGATTTTGATTTTACTTCTTTTCGGACTGCCCGGACAGTTTTATCCCGTTCCATTTTCTTTTCATAGTTGGCTTTCAGATCTGCCCGCATAATCCGCATTTGTTCTTTGAGTTTTAAGATTTCTTTTTTAGTGGCGGTATCTTCTTTTTTATTCAGCAAATCCCGAAGCATGGAGCTTTTCTTTTCAATGGACATTTTCAGCCGTTCATAGTCCCTGTCCAAATCTTCTCCGGCTTTTCTGTCAGCCCGTTCAGAAAGGGCGGTATCAAGTGCTTTCAAATCAATTTTCTGTCCGCCCATAAGTTCAATCTCAAGATTAAGCACATCGTTATCAAGCCCCATGTATTCCACATCAGCGTTGAAACTTGCCTCAAATTTATTCCTTGCGTTCCGCACATACCGGTCAATATAATCCTTTGCAGGCAGTTCATTGAATAAAAGATTGATAAACTGTTCCGCTGAAGTATTGAAATAAATTGCAGCCTCATCAATACTCATGGCATTTTCGCTGTCTGAAAAATAATCTTTCCATTTTGTTTTGATACTGTTTGCTGTATCTTCATCTAAAAATCCCAGCAGACTTTCAAAGCTTATTTTTCCATTTTTACGTATAGTGTCCAGAGAATTGTAATAATCAGAAGTCCACACAATTTCAGAAACTTCCTTTCTGGCATTCTCTTCTGCATTTTTCAAGCCTTGTATTTTGTTGAGTAAAATAATTGCGGAAGCCTTTTTATCCGCTCTGTCCTTTTCTTTTTGCAGTAAATCAAGCTGTTCCTGTTTGAGGTTGAATTTGCTTGCCAGTATCTGAATGGAGCTTTCCTTTTCCCTGTTTCGTTTTGCCTGTTCAATCTGTTCCTCTGTCTCCAGCATATTGTCAAAGACACTGCGTATTTCATCGTTCAGACTGTCCCTGCCAAGCAGCTTTGACACATAACGGTATAAGGAAGTAAGCCAGCCTTTGAACATGCTGAAAGCCCCGGCAAGTTCTTCCCGTGGGGCTTTGCCTTCTCTAAAATAAGCTTCTCCAAATCTTGCAAAGCGTTCATGTGTTTCTGTGGAGAGCGGCTGACTTGGGTCAAAACCCATTTCTCTTGCAAGCGTTTCAAAGTTTTCCTTTACCCATGCCGGAGCATTTTCCATTTGATAGGCATTAGCCAGTGTCTGTAAAAAGTAATGGCTTGTTTCATGCAGGACAGTGGAAAAATTTTTTTTGTCTTTGAACACGGTAATCATTGCTTCCTGTGTCTTTGGATTGAACCGGATAAGCCCGCGAGGGGAAGAATTTTGATAATACGTAGGGTTAGCACTTTTTGCACTTGACAAATCAACATCTGTTAAGATATTCTTATTCTTGCCGTGAGTGATTAGATCGGAACCAACCCTTGGCAATCGGAGCCCTGAAGATGTCCGCCACTCACGGCTTTTTTTATTGTTTTGATAAACAAGATTTCCTTGTTCAATTTGATTGATAAACCAATTATTATTTGGTTTTCCTGTATTTTCATTTGCTTTACCGTATACACTCGGAACATAATTGACGGTATAATTTGCGATACCATCATAATTCAAAGAGACAGGCACAACAACGGTTGCCCCTTTATTATCTTTTAAATCAAGCATCATCACATAGTCATTAGCAACAGTGGCGGATTTAAAAATCATAATAGGATCAGTCATTGCCTTTGGTACTTGCTTCATTACATCAACAGGCAATTTATGCTTTTCCCTGAGAACTTTATTCAAGGTTCTGTAATTGGTTGAAACAGTCAAATCCTTGTCCGCACCAAGCAAAGAAAGAACAAGAGGGGTATTTCTAAGCATAATGAGATGTGCATGTCTATCAAATATCATTAAAGAACTCTTTCCTTTCAAGTATCCCATAAATGATGAGACACTTAGATTGGGAGGGATAGCTGCTAACATATGTACATGATCTGCACACATCTCCCCTTCTATTATTACTTTTTTCTGTTCACAAAATTGCCTGAGAATTTTTCCCATATCATTTTTTATTTTCAGATAAATTGCTTTACGACGAAATTTTGGTACAAAAACTATATGATATTTGCAATTCCATTTGGTATGGGATAAGCTTTGACTGTCGTTCATAACACACTGTCTTCCTTTGGGTATCATTGACGAACACATCAAATGCATACCAAAGAAGGAACGTCTTGTATCTAAAGATTTTTTATTCCACCAGCTTAGCTGGTGTTTTTTTATGCTAAAGCGACAAAAAAACTGCATCTATTTCTGACGCAGTCTGAAAATTTATGCCTTCTTTTTTGGTTTTTATGCCAAAAATAAAAACTTGCCAAATATTGCGATAATGATACAAATAAAAATTGATTATCTTATACAAGCAAAAAGGAACACACTGTGGAAAATAATGAATTGCTTATTTTTATTGACGACAAAGATAAAACCGATGAAATAAATTCCATAGAACTGATTAATGAAAAATATCAAATATCTTTTACAACTAGCGAAAAAACATACAGCTACGGAATAAACAGAATAAAGACACTGAAACTTAACAAAAAAATCAATCCAGAAACTCACATCATAAAAATAAATAACAGCGGAAAATCTGACATAAAAGCAATTTTGGATTACGGTTCGGTATATAAAATAATTTTTGACAATAACCAGAGCAGGCTCTATGAGCCTGCAGAAGTTTCGATCGAAAACAATTGCTTATGCCTTCCGCATATCAAAAAACTTTTTGCCTGTTTTGGTGAAATTGCCCATAACGTAGGACTTGAAAGCAACAATACGAACCTGCTGAAAATCCAATACGACAAGCTCACCCAAATCAGCGAAGAGAGCATTGTTTCCCAATACTTGGACAGCACTTCAAATTTTGAGCCCATACTTTTTTCCGATACGCTGATCTATCCTTTCGGCATAAACCAAAGCCAAAAAATTGCAGTTGAGCAAGCATTTTCGTCTCGAGCAAGCATTGTACAAGGTCCTCCGGGAACAGGAAAAACCCAAACTATTTTAAACATTTTAGCCAACATTCTTTGTCAGGGAAAAACCGTAGCAGTTGTTTCCAACAACAATTCGGCAACCCAAAATGTTGTAGACAAACTGAGCAAACAAGAGCTTTCCTTTCTTACGGCATTTCTTGGTTCAAATGAGAAGAAAACCCAATTTATCGAAAAACAGCAGGCACAATATCCCGACATGACGGACTGGCAGATGGAGGAAGAAGAAAAAGCCCTGCTCCTTTCGGAAATTTCAAATCTCACTCAAGAAATTGACGAACTGTTTTACGCCAAAAACAGGCTTGCGGAAATTGAACAGGAATTTTTGACATTAACTCCCGAACAACATTATTTTAATGAATATTATCAAAGCCTGCAGAATGTTTTTACTGTTCCCGCAAAAAATTTAACGGTAAAAACAATATTGTCTCTTTGGCTTGAATTTGAAAAATATGCAGAAAAAGAAAAAAAGCCCAACATATTCCAAAAAATATTTCTTTTCTTTAAATTCAACAGACAAGTTTTAAAACTTTTTGCCCATAGCCCCGCGGAAGTTATCCCTTTTTTACAAAGAGAATATTATACCGCCAAATTTACGGAACTCAATACTGAAAAAGAACAATTGTCAACTCTGTTGGAAGAAAAGAATTTTTCCGATAAAAACAAGGAACTTACCAAAAAGTCGATTCAGTATTTCAAGGCCGTACTGGCAAATAAATATGATTTTGAAAACGAAAGACCGCATTTTGAGCTTTCGGATTTAAAAAAGAACAGCGATTCAATTATTGCGGAATACCCGATTATTTTAAGCACCACCCATTCAGTCAGAAACTCATTATCCTCTGATTTTATCTATGATTACCTCATTATTGACGAAGCCTCGCAAGTAGACCTTGTCACAGGCACATTGGCACTTTCTTGTACTAAAAACATTGTTGTTGTCGGAGACCCGAAACAGCTTCCCAATGTCATCGCCTCCAATAAAATACAAGCTCTTGAAGCGATACAAAAGGAATTTGATGTTGCCCCCCAATACCGTTACACCGCACACAGTCTGCTTTCTTCCATTATGGAACAATGGCGAAACATTCCCGTTACTCTTTTGCGTGAACATTACCGCTGCCACCCTAAAATCATTAATTTCTGCAACCAAAAATTTTATAACGGACAGCTTATTATTATGACGGAAGACCGAAAAGAACCCGAAGTGCTTTCCGTCTGGAAAACAAGCCCCGGCAATCACGCAAGAGACCATATCAACATCCGCCAAATTGACATCATAACCCAAGAACTAATACCTAAAATGGAAAAATCTTCCTATAAAAGTATTGGAATCATAGCTCCTTATAATAAACAAGTTGACGAAATCACCCATGCCGTCACCGAAACCGTTCACAGCAAACCTTATGAAATAGACACCGTACATAAATTCCAAGGCAGGGAACAAGACGCAATCATTATTTCAACCGTTGACAATGCCATTACGGAATTTGTCGACGACTCCAAAATGCTGAACGTAGCAGTATCCCGTGCGGTAAAGTCCCTTACCGTGATCGTACACGACAAAGCCCAAAACGGTCATACCAACCACGCCGACCTTATACGGTACATACAATTCAACGGCTATGAACTCAAAACAAGCAACATCCGTTCCGTATTTGATTTACTGTACAGCGATTTCAATACGGAAAGAAAAAAACTGCTCCAAAAGCATAAGAGAATTTCCGAGTACGATTCAGAAAACCTTA
This sequence comes from Taurinivorans muris, assembly GCF_025232395.1. Classification (GTDB taxonomy): domain Bacteria; phylum Desulfobacterota; class Desulfovibrionia; order Desulfovibrionales; family Desulfovibrionaceae; genus Taurinivorans; species Taurinivorans muris. Next base: position 363,876 of record NZ_CP065938.1, on the reverse strand, counting down.
TGTTTGCCCTTCTTCAGAATATTTTGCAAAAAGAGGAGTTTATCAGCTTCAGCTGTACGCCCCATGTGGGGCTTGCCGTAATTTTCAAGGATATGTCCAAACTGAATGAACGGGAAAAGAATTTTGTGCAAAATCCCTGCACGCACACCGACTTTTTAATTATCAGCAAAATGGATAAAATGCCCGTGCTTGCCATTGAAGTGGACGGCGTGGCTTATCATCGAAAAGAAAGCATTCAGCATACAAGAGATATGCTGAAAGACAAAATTTTCAGAAAATACAATCTCCCTCTCCTGCGGCTGCGCACCAACGGAAGCGGCGAACAGGAAAAAATCGAAACCTGCCTTAAGCAGTTTTCTGACCTCATCTATTAGCTTGTTTTGACAAACAGGATTTGTATTTGTCTTTATATCCGATATCCGTTATAATGATACCGATAAAATGACAAGAAACGGAGCAAACATGATAACAGGCGCGATAAAGAACAAAATAGACAAAATCTGGACTGATATATGGGCAGGTGGGCTCACGAACCCGTTAACCGTCATTGAACAGTTGACCTATCTCATGTTTATCCGTTCCCTTGACGAGGCGGAGCAGGACAGCGAACGCATGGAAAATCTGACAGGTAAGTCCTGTAAAAAAATTTTTCCGCAAACCCCGACGGGTCAGTCCATGCGTTGGAGCAAATTCAAAAACCAAGCCCCGCAGGATATTTACAACATCATTGCCAACCGTGTTTTTCCTGCCGTCAAGAATATGCAAAACAGCATTCTGCCCGATATCGGCGAACACGGCGAAATAATACGGCAATCTTTCCAAAACAGCGGACAGGACACCGCTTTTTCCCGTTTCATGAAAGACGCCATGTTTTTGATCCCCACGCCCCAAGTCCTGCAAAAAATAATCAGCGGTCTGGAAGATTTGTTTGAACACGACCTCACGGGACTGGACATGCAGGGCGACGTTTACGAATATATGCTCGGCAAGCTTTCCACGGCGGGACAAAACGGACAATTCCGCACCCCCAAGCATATACGGGAAATGATGGTGGAACTTATACAGCCACAGCCAGGCGACACAATCTGCGACCCTGCCTGCGGCACTGCGGGGTTTTTGGTTTCCGCTTCCGAATACATACGCCAAACCCATGAAAGCTCCATGACGGAAAGCGACTGGAAACATTTTGAAAGTAAGGCTTTTACAGGTTTTGACACAGACCCCACCATGCTGCGCATATCAGCCATGAACTTAATGCTCCACGGCATAAGCCAGCCTGAAATAGCGTATCAAGACAGCTTGTCCAGGCAAAACGTCCTTTCCGAATCCTTTACCGTGTGTCTGGCAAATCCGCCCTTCAAAGGCACGGTTGACGCGGAAAGCATAAACGACAACTTAAAAGCGGTCACCAATACAAAAAAAACGGAACTTTTGTTCCTTGCCCTGTTTCTGCGTATCCTGAAAAAAGGCGGACAATGCGCCTGCATTGTTCCCGACGGCGTTCTTTTCGGCTCCTCCAATGCCCATAAAGCCCTGCGTAAAGAATTGGTGGAAAATCATTTTCTGCGTGCGGTTATTTCCATGCCCTCCGGTGTATTCAAACCCTATGCGGGCGTTTCCACAGCCGTGCTTGTGTTCACCAAAACAGGAGCAGGCGGAACGGAAAACGTCTGGTTTTACGATATGAAAGCAGACGGCTTCAGCCTTGACGACAAACGCACGGAAACACAGGAAAACGACATTCCCGACCTTATCCGCCGTTTTCACAATTTGGAAGAAGAAAAAAGCCGTGCCCGCACGGAACAAAGCTTTTTTGTGCCCAAAAACGAAATAGCCGGCAATGAATATGATTTGTCAATCAACAAATACAAAAAAATAGAATACGTACCCGTCGAATACGCCCCCACAAGCTCAATCATGGCAGAACTGCACGAACTGGAAATGGAAATCACCCAAGGACTTTCAGACTTGGAGGACTTACTGTAATGGCAAAATTAGGGGAAATTTGTAAGATTAATATGGGGCAATCCCCAGATTCTTCTACTTATAATAATAACAAAGAAGGTATACCCTTTTTTCAAGGTAATGCTGATTTTGGAAAAATAAATCCAACTATCCGCTTATGGTGTTCTAATCCTGTAAAAATAGCTAAAGAAAATGACATATTAATTTCTGTTCGAGCACCAATCGGAGCTTTAAATATTTCTGACTGTGAATGTTGTATTGGGCGAGGTTTAGCTTCATTGACCATAACTACAGATAAATGTATTCAAAAATTTTTATGGTACTCACTTATTAATAGAACTCATGAATTAATTTCTAAAGGAACAGGAAGCACTTTTAAAGCTATTAATAAACAAATCCTTTTTGACCTTAAAATCCCCCTTCCACCGCTTGAGGAACAAGAAAAAATAGCCATGGTTCTGGATAAAGTCAGTGAACTTATTGAAAAACGTGAACAACAACTCGCCAAACTTGACGAACTCATAAAATCCCGTTTTGTGGAAATGTTCGGCGACCCTGTGACAAATTCTAATGATTGGAATAAAGAACAATTAAAAAATATAACTAAAAAAATTGGATCTGGCTCTACCCCAAAAGGAGGAAAAGGGAGTTACTATACAGAGGGAATATCATTAATCCGTAGTCTGAATGTTCATAACGGAAAATTTGAATACAAAGATTTAGCCTATATTGATGAATTACAAGCCAAGCAACTTAATAATGTAATGGTAGAAGAACAGGACGTTTTATTTAATATTACAGGTGCGTCTGTGGCACGTTCTTGTATTGTTCCAAAAAATCTTCTTCCTGCAAGAGTTAATCAACATGTTACTATTATTAGATGTAATTTAGAACAATTAAACCCAATCTTTTTAAATCAACAACTTTTAAATGCTTCTTATCAAAACTTTCTTATTTTTTTAGGAGAAAGCAATGGAGCTACACGACAAGCCTTAACTAAGGAACAAATAGAAAATTTCTTTGTTATTGTTCCTCCCCTTGAACTGCAAAACCAATTTGCGGAATTTGTGGAGCAAACAGAAAAAATAAAAGTTGCAATTAATTCCAGTCTTGATAAACTGAAAATACTCAAAAAAGCCTTAATGCAAAGGTTTTTCGGATAAAAGGATTTTATTATGGGAAAAATACTGGGAATTGCCATACAAAATTATGGATCTTTAAAAAACATCAATATGGGCAAACTATTCAGTGCCCAACAAAACCCTGAATTAGGCAATATGGTTGCTATTATAGGAGCGAGCGGAAACGGAAAAAGTTCTCTTGCTGATGCTTTTGGCTTTCTTTCCGATTGTCTTTCTACTGATGTTGAAAATGCTTGCGACGCTAACAACAGAGGAGGATATGACCAGTTAATTTCACAAGGAAGCAGTGATCCTATCCATTTTGAAATTTATTATAAAGAAAACAGCAATTCCCGTCCTATTACCTATGAGCTAACAATAGCAAAAGACAAAAATAATAGACCATACGTAAAAGAAGAACGGCTTCGTCAACGCAGGCAAGGAAACAAAAGAGGAAGACCTCTTTCCTTTCTTTATCTAAAAGAAGGCAAAGGCTATGCATTTGAGGGCTTTGATGGTGGTCAGGACGATGACGGTGTTTTTGATGGGCAAAAAAGAGAGGTTGAACTTACAGATATTAGAAAACTTGGAATTGTTACATTGGGGACAATGAAACAATATTCTCGTATTGAAAAATTTCTGTTTTTTTTAAAAAGCTGGTATCTCTGTTATTTTACCCCGGACGCTGCCAGACAAATCCAATCCGCAGCACCTGCTCCCTATTTAAACAGAACTGGCAGCAATTTAAACAATGTTGCTCAATATATGTATCGGGAAAATCCCAATGAATTTAAAAAAATTCTTGAAGATATTCAAACAAAAATTCCAAATATTACAGAAATAAAACCTGTAAAATTGCAAACTGGTCAAATGGTTTTGGAATTTAAACAAGATGGTTTTGAACAATCTTTTTTTTCTCAAAGAATGTCTGACGGAACTTTAAAATTATTTGCTTATTACTTGCTGCTTCATGAAAGAAATCCGCGTCAGCTCATTTTTGTCGAAGAACCTGAAAACGGATTGTATCACCAATATCTTGGAAGTTTGGCTTTAGAAATGAAAAAAAATGTTGGTACAGGTTTTTCAAAACAATTATTTGTAACAACGCATAGTCCATTTTTTGTCAATGCCTTATCTCCTGAGCAGGTTTGGGTTCTTGAGAAAGATGAAAACGGATTTTCCACTGCCAAACAAGCTTCCACTTATGATTTTGTTAAAGACCTTACAGCAGAAGGTATTCCCATGGGAGACCTCTGGTATAGTCAATACTTTGGGTAAGGGGAAACAGTATGTATTTTCAATTTTTAATTGAAGACAAATCAAGCAACACTTTAATAGAAATAATTATGCAAAAATTTTCTACAGAATATCCATCTGTTGATTATAACTGCAAATTTTTTAAAGGAATAGGAGGATTTACAAAAAGAAGTAACGCAAAAGAAATAAAAACAGGAAAACTACTGAATGATTTAGCAGGATACCTGAAAGGTTTTAATAAAAGTCTGCAGGGAATAGAAGCGGTTATTTTTATTGTAGTGGATAATGATGACCGAAATAAAAACGATTTTCAAATCCAATTGGAAACAGTAGCTCAAAAAAATAATATAACAATAGACCATGCTTTCTGTATTGCGGTTGAAGAAGTCGAAGCATGGCTCTTAGGGGATCAAAATGCAGTATTAAGTGCTTACCCCCAAGCTAAACAGGCTGTTTTACATTCTTATGTCCAAGACAGCATTTGTCGCACATGGGAAAAACTGGCGGATGCGGTTTATCCCGGAGGATTATCAAAATTTAGAAAAGATTGCCCTACCTATATGGAAATTGGAAAATATAAAAACGAATGGGCTAAAAAAATTGGTTCCTATATGGATATTACAAATAATAAATCACCTAGCTTTAATCATTTCATAACGGAAATTAATAAACGCTTGCCCCAACAATCCAATACTAATGAATAAAAAATAACTATGCCAAACTTTTCCTTTTTAGAGAATAAAAAAGAATATGCTCTTTTTGCCCCTGCCTGCATGGAAGCGGAAAAAATCTATGCCGCCGTTCCTGCCATGTGCGCGGCAGCCTGCCGAAAAGCAATGGAACTGGCGGTAAAATGGGTCTATTCTGCGGATACGTCCGTAAATGTTCCCTATAAGGACAATCTGGCATCCCTTCTCCATGAGCCGAGCTTCCGCGACCTTATGGAACGCGGCACATGGCAGAAACTCCTGTATATCCTCAAACTGGGCAATTTGGCTGTGCATACGGAGCGGAACATAAAGCATAGTGATGCCATTCTTGCCCTGCGTGGTTTGTTTGAGTTTATCCTTTGGATTGATTACTGCTACGGCGGAGAATATGAAGAACGGAAATTTCAGGAAAGCTTAATCCCCTCCCAAATTGCCGATACCCGCAAAATCAAGGAACAAGAAGAAAACCTCAGGCAAAAAGAAGCGGAAATAGAAAAACTGCAAAAGCAGATACAGAATCTTTCCGCAAAATACACGGCAGAAAAAGAAGAGCACAAAAACACCCGTACTTTCCACAGCGAAAACATATCGGAATTTGCCACCCGTAAAATCTTTATCGATGTGGATTTAAAGCAAATCGGCTGGCGTTTTGACGGCGAGAAAGCCAATGTGGCGGAAGAATATGAAGTGCAGGATATGGCAGCTATCCAAGGACAAACGGGCTGGTGCGATTATGTGTTGTTTGATGATGATGCTTTGCCTCTTGCCGTAGTGGAAGCCAAACGCGCAAGCAAAGACCCGAAAACGGGCGAACGTCAAGCCCAGTTATATGCCGACTGTCTGGAACGGAAATTTACCCGTCGTCCCTTTATTTTTCTGACCAACGGTTTTGAAACGTATTTTTGGGACAGCAAACTTCCGCCCCGCAAAGTAAGCGGCATTTTCGGCAAAAGCGATTTGCACAGGCTGATGACACGCCGTGAACAGTTTGAAAACGCTCCCAAAAGCCTGCTTGAATATCCCATAAACGACAAAATCACCGACCGTTATTATCAAAAAGAAGCCATACGGGCAGTCTGCGACGGTCTGGAAAAGGGAGAACGCAAGTTTTTGTTGGTTATGGCAACAGGCACGGGCAAAACCCGCACCTCCTCAAGCCTTGTGGACGTTCTGAGCCGAGCCAATCGGCTTACCAACGTGCTTTTTCTGGCAGACCGCACGGCTTTGGTCAAACAGGCGAAAGACGATTTCAGAACTTATCTGCCCGATACGACCCTTTGCAATTTGTGCATGGGCAAGGACGACAAAAACGCAAGAATCATATTTTCCACCTATCCCACCCTGCTCAACGCCGTGAACAACGTTAATTCTAAGGACGGACGGGAACTTTTCAGTCCTGCCCATTTTGATTTGATTATCATTGACGAAAGCCACAGAAGCATTTTCAAAAAATACCGTGCCATTTTTGAATATTTCGATGCCGTGCTTGTGGGGCTCACCGCCACGCCCAAAACCGATGTGGACCGCAACACCTATGATTTTTTTGAAATGGAACACGGTTTGCCCACCTATGCCTATGATTATGAAACCGCAGTGCATACGGACAAATACCTTGTTCCCTATTACAATTATGAAGTAAAAACAAAATTCCTTGACGACGGCATACATTATGACGAACTTTCCGAAAAAGACAAGGAACGCTTTGAAGAAGATTTCACCGAGGACGGTCTGACGCCCGAATATATCCCTTCCGAAGCGATGAACAGATTTGTTTTCAATGAAGAAACCGTGAAAATCGTCCTGCAGGATTTAATGGAAAAAGGCATTCGGACTGCAGGCGGTGACCGTTTGGGAAAAACCGTTGTTTTTGCCCAAAACAAACGCCATGCTGATTTTATTGTGCAGTGTTTCAACAAACTGTATCCGCAGTACGGCGGAACCTTTGCCCGCCGTGTGGTTTGTGACGATGCCTATGTACAGAGCCTTATTGACGATTTCAAACAGCCCGAAAAAGAACCGCATATAGCCGTTTCCGTTGATATGCTGGACACGGGCATAGACGTGCCTGAAATTGTAAATCTGGTGTTTTTCAAAAAAGTCCGCTCAAAAACAAAATTCTGGCAGATGATAGGACGGGGAACAAGGCTGTGCAAAGGGCTTTCCTGCTCCGATCAAATTGACGGAGAGTATATAGACAAACGCCGTTTTCTGATTTTTGACTACTGTGCAAACTTTGAATTTTTCCGTGTCAATAAGAAAGACTTTGAAGCAAGGGAAACAAAATCCATCACGGAAAACATTTTCGGTAAACAAATCCGCCTTATTACGGCATTGCAGGACAGCGCATTTTCCGATGACGCAAGCCAGACATGGCGAAAAGAACTCGTTGAGGTGTGCCGGGGGCAAATCCTCTCCCTGAATACGGAACTTATCGCCGTAAAATTGCAGCTTCGGCATGTAATCAAATATCAAAAAGAAGAAAGTTTTCTCTGCCTGAACGAAGAAAGCAAAAGCGAACTGGCGACAATCATCGCTCCGCTTGTGTGGTCAAATGACAGGGACGAGGCAGCCAAACTCTTTGACAATCTCATGTACGGGCTTATGCTGGATTGCATGGAACATTCCAAAAACTTGAAAAAAGCCCAAAAACAGCTCAAAAAAATAGCCTCTGTGCTGGAAAAGAAAACCACCATTCCTCAAGTCAAAGAAAAACTGGAATTAATCAAAGCCATTAACTCCGAAAACTTTTTTGCGGAGTGCGATGTGCTTATGCTTGAAAAAATCCGTATAGAACTTCGGGAACTTATGCGTTTTCTGGATAATGACGAGAAACAAAACAAACTTGTCGTCACCAAACTGCATGACCCTGTGCTTGACGTTCAGGAAGGGAACCCTTTGAATTCCGCCTATGATTTTGAAGATTATCGGGCAAAAGTGAACAGATATGTCAACGAACACCCAAATACCCTTGCCATTTACAATCTGACCCACAATATTCCCCTAAGCAAAGGCGATTATCAGGAGCTTGAACGCGTGCTGACCTGCGAACTGGGAAGCAAAACCGATTATGCAAGAGAATACGGCAACACGCCTTTCGGCCTGCTTATCCGTAAAATAGCCAAACTTGACCGTGAAGCCGCCATGCAGGCATTTTCCGCCTTTATTAATGACTCATCCCTCAACCAGAACCAAATAGCCTTTGTGCATAAAATCATCAATTATGTCATTCAAAATGGCTATATGGAAAACACAGAGGAACTTCTGAAAGCTCCTTTTGACAAACCTGCAGGCTTTTTCCGCCTCTTTGATGACAAAACTCAAGAAGCCCTTGTCCAAATCATAAACCAAATCAAAGAAAACGCTGTACAGATTGCCATGTAAAAATCTGTTTCACAAAATTTCTCGTATTCTGTTGTTATCATATCATCATACATAATACACAGTCGGTTTACAGTCTGTTTCCAACTCATGCTTATCATAGCAATTAATTAGATAAAATAACTTTAATTAGATAACATCGTAACTGTACCCGCCTCCAAAACATTAGCTGTTTCAGGCATCTAGAAATATTTTATAACAAAGATATTTAATTAAACGTGTTACTTTTTCCTAAGAATTAGCTCTTGAACATTATTTTTTTCGAGATTATGATTAAGAGTAATGAAATTCACCAAATAATGAAATTCACCAAATTAAGTAAGTATAAATTAGAAAAATTATTAACTGTTTTTTAATGGAGTTAACTGTCACTGCAACAAGTGAATTATTAAAGTTAAATCGTAAAACTGTTAACAATTATTTCATAGAATTTCGTGAGTTAATTCTTGAAGACAGTATTCAAAAACATCAAAAAGAGCTTGGAATATTTGAACTTGACGAAAGCTATTTCTGAGCCAAAAGAGTGAGAGGTAAGCGAGGTCGCGGAGCTGCCGGCAAGACGCCTGTTTTTGGAGTCCTGAAGCGTGAGGGAAAAGTTTTTGTTAGCATAGTTCCAAGATGTTCAAGGGAAGAGTTATTGCCTATAATACAAGGAAAAATCCTTGAAGGTTCCTATCCATACAGACGGCTAGAAAGCATATGACGGTCTTATTTTGAATGGTTACACCCATTACAGAGTATTCCACCATGAAAACGAATTTGCGCGAGGGAAATCACATGTGAACGGTATAGAAAGCTTCTGGAGTTTTGCTAAAAAACGATTGGCGAAATTCAATGGTCTGACGGATGAAAAATTTATATTGCATTTAAAAGAATGTGAATGTAGATTTAACCTCAGAAATGAAAATTTTGCTGTTTTTATGGAAAAACTTTACTTCAAAAATAAAAAGTGATGGTCTAGAGCCTAATTTTTTTATATAAGTTAAGATAATAAATAAATTTAGAAACACGTCTTAATTGCTCCCCCCAAAAGCAAGAAATACAGGTGAGAAAAACGTATCAACTTACAAACCACCCCTATCTCCAAGCAGCCCTTTCATTTGTTTATGAAGGGCTGTTTGGGGATAGGGTTTGGCAAAGCAACTGTTTTATACAGTTGCTTTACATGTCACACAATTTTAAAGCCGCCTGCTTTTTTATGCAGGCGGTTGGGGGATGAAAGGAATTAAATAAAAAAAGGTTTAGCGTCGTCCTACTTTCCCACAATAAAGACTGCAGTATCATCGGCGAAGAAGAGCTTGACTTCCGAGTTCGGAATGGGGTCGGGTATACCCTCTTCTCTATGGACACTAAACCAAATTTGATGCTCAAGCCGTGCGGCGAGCAAAATATATAATTGACAGAAAAAGAAGAAAAGTTTTTGAGAAACAAGACGAACGGACTATTAGTACCGGTCAGCTGAACATATCGCTATGCTTACACCTCCGGCCTATCAACGATGTAGTCTGCATCGGTCCTTCAGGGAAAACTTATCTTAAGGCAGGCTTCCCGCTTAGATGCTTTCAGCGGTTATCCCTTCCGCACATAGCTACCCTGCTGTGCCGTTGGCACGACAACAGGTCCACCAGGGGTGCGTCCATTCCGGTCCTCTCGTACTAGGAACAGGCCCTTTCAATTTTCCTACGCCCACAGAAGATAGGGACCAAACTGTCTCACGACGTTTTAAACCCAGCTCGCGTACCACTTTAAACGGCGAACAGCCGTACCCTTGGGACCTGCTTCAGCCCCAGGATGTGATGAGCCGACATCGAGGTGCCAAACCGCATCGTCGATATGAACTCTTGGATGCGATCAGCCTGTTATCCCCGGCGTACCTTTTATCCAATGAGCGATGGCCCTTCCATACGGGACCACCGGATCACTAACACCTACTTTCGTATCTGTTCGAGATGTCTCTCTTACAGTCAAGCTCCCTTATGCGTTTGCACTCGACGGCTGATTTCCAAACAGCCTGAGGGAACCTTTGTATGCCTCCGTTACTCTTTAGGAGGCGACCGCCCCAGTCAAACTACCCACCAGACACTGTCTGTGAGCCGGATCACGGCATCACGTTAGGACCTTAGACATACAAGGGTGGTATTTCAAGGATGACTCCATACATACTGGCGTACATACTTCAATGTCTCCCACCTATCCTACACATGTAGGCCCAAAATCCAATGTCAAGCTATAGTAAAGGTGCACAGGGTCTTTCCGTCTTTCTGCGGGTACACGGCATTTTCACCGCGACTTCAATTTCACCGAGTTTCTGGCCGAGACAGTGTGGAGATCGTTACGCCATTCGTGCAGGTCGGAACTTACCCGACAAGGAATTTCGCTACCTTAGGACCGTTATAGTTACGGCCGCCGTTTACTGGGGCTTCAATTCGGAGCTTCGCTTGCGCTGACCCCTCCTTTTAACCTTCCAGCACCGGGCAGGCGTCAGTCCGTATACATCGTCTTGCGACTTCGCACAGACCTATGTTTTTAGTAAACAGTCGCCACCACCAATTCACTGCGGCTCTTCAATGCTTCGTCAGAAAAAAACTACACAATAAAGAGCACCCCTTCTTCCGAAGTTACGGGGTTATTTTGCCGAGTTCCTTGGCCAGAATTCTCTCGAGCGCCTTGGATTATTCATCCCACCCACCTGAGTTGGTTTGCAGTACGGTTTCTATGACCTAAACTTAGGAGATTTTCTTGGCAGCATAGACTCAACTACTTCAGAGCATACGCTCACGGACTCGTGTCTCAGACCCGGGATACGGATTTGCCTGTATCCTGCTCCTACACACTTGCACCGGCATCCAACAGCCGGATAGCCTATCTTTCTGCGTCCCTCCATCGCACAATCATAAAAGTACGGGAATATTAACCCGTTTCCCATCAGCTACAGCTCTCGCTCTCGCCTTAGGGGCCGACTAACTCCGGGAAGATTAACTTTACCCGGAAAACCTTGGGTTTTCGGCGAATAGGTTTTTCACCTATTTTATCGTTACTCATGTCAGCATAATCACTTCTCTCTCGTCCAGCATGCCTTACGGCACACCTTCAGCCTGTCAGAGAACGCTCCCCTACCAGAACACTTGCGTGCAATTCAAAGCTTCGGTAACATACTTAGCCCCGTTACATTTTCGGCGCAGAGTCATTAGACCAGTGAGCTATTACGCTTTCTTTAAACGATGGCTGCTTCTAAGCCAACGTCCTGGCTGTCTGAACAACCCCACCACCTTGACCACTGAGTATGTATTTGGAGACCTTAGCTGTTGATCTGGGCTCTTACCCTCTCGACAACGGACCTTAGCACCCGCTGTCTGACTCCCAAGGTAATTCTATACGGTATTCTGAGTTTGATAAGGTTTGGTAATCTGGTAGGACCCCTAGCCTTTTCAGTGCTTTACCTCCGTTAGAAAATCCTTGAGGCTATACCTCAATATATTTCGGGGAGAACCAGCTATCACCGGGTTTGATTGGCCTTTCACCCCTATCCACAAGTCATCAGAAACGTTTTCAGCCGTTGACTGTTCGGTCCTCCACAAGGCTTTACCCTTGCTTCAACCTGCTCATGGATAGATCACCCGGTTTCGGGTCTAATCCGCACAACTCATCCGCCCTTATCAGACTCGGTTTCCCTACGGCTCCGCTTACGCTTAACCTCGCTGTACAGATTAACTCGCTGACTCATTATGCAAAAGGCACCTGGTCACAATCGTAAAATTGCTCCCAGAGCTTGTAAGCAACAGGTTTCAGATTCTATTTCACTCTCCTTACTGGAGTTCTTTTCACCTTTCCCTCACGGTACTGGTTCACTATCGGTCGCTGGTTAGTACTTAGGCTTAGAAGATGGTCCTCCTTGATTCCCACGAGGTTTCACGTGCCTCGCAGTACTCAGGGACTGACTGCACCCCTTTCGGCTTCAAATACGGGACTTTCACCCCCTATGGTGTGGCTTTCCAGCCAGCTTCTTCTACCTACTCAATGATTGCCTCTGTCAGCCCTACAACCCCCATAGGACGAATCCTACAGGTTTGGCCTCTTCCCATTTCGCTCGCCGCTACTTTGGGAGTCTCGTTTGATTTCTTTTCCTCTAGGTACTGAGATGTTTCACTTCCCTAGGTTAGCTCCTGCAACACTATTCATTCATGTTGCGGCAGCCGGACATTACTCCGGCTGGGTTTCCCCATTCAGAAATCGCCGGGTCAATGGATATTTAGCTCCTCACCGACGCTTATCGCAGCTTATCACGTCTTTCATCGCCTTCCAGCGCCAAGGCATCCGCCCGTTGCTCTTAATAACTTGTCTCAAAAAAACTTGTCTTCTTCTTTTTCTGTTCAATTGTCAAAGAACCGTAACTTGCGTTACTGCCGAAACAAATTCGGATAAAAATAATAAGGCTACTTATTCCTTCTGCCAAACTTGTTTCAATGGTGGAGGCGAAGGGAATCGAACCCCCGACCCTCTGCGTGCAAAGCAGATGCTCTCCCAGCTGAGCTACGCCCCCGATTTGTGGTGGGCCTGGAAAGACTTGAACTTTCGACCTCACGCTTATCAGGCGTGCGCTCTAACCACCTGAGCTACAGGCCCTTTTTTGCTCGCTTTTTTTGTCTTATACCGCGTCAGTCTCGTTTCTCTCTCGGTCATGTATGTCTTGATACACTCCCTCGAGATAAACTCAACTTCCTTGTCTAAAACAAAAACAGCTTCACAAAAGCTTGCCTTAACCTACAAATTATCTTGAATGACAAAATAACTTGCCCTTGCTAAAGCACCCTACAGCTTTCACGTGTGGTCTGTTCTGTAAGGTTTCATACAATCCGCAAAGATACCCTTGCGTATCGTAATTGAAGAACGAATGGAATGCTCTTAAAGGAGGTGATCCAGCCGCAGGTTCCCCTACGGCTACCTTGTTACGACTTCACCCCAATCATCGGGCCTACCGTAGACGATTGCCTCATTGCTGTTAGCTCATCGGCTTCGGGTAAAACCAACTTTCGTGGTGTGACGGGCGGTGTGTACAAGGCCCGGGAACGCATTCACCCCAGCATGCTGATCTGGAATTACTAGCGATTCCGACTTCATGGAGTCGAGTTGCAGACTCCAATCCGAACTGAGATGCATTTTTTGGGATTAGCCTGACCTCGCGGTTTCGCAACCCTTTGTATGCACCATTGTAGTACGTGTGTAGCCCCAGGCGTAAGGGCCATGATGACTTGACGTCGTCCCCACCTTCCTCTCCGTTAACCGAAGCGGTCTCCCTAGAGTGCCCAGCTTCACCTGCTGGCAACTAAGGACAGGGGTTGCGCTCGTTGCGGGACTTAACCCAACACCTCACGGCACGAGCTGACGACAGCCATGCAGCACCTGTCTTAGGGTTCTCCGAAGAGCACCCCAACATCTCTGTTAGGTTCCCTAGATGTCAAGCCTGGGTAAGGTTCTTCGCGTTGCATCGAATTAAACCACATACTCCACCGCTTGTGCGGGCCCCCGTCAATTTCTTTGAGTTTCAGCCTTGCGACCGTACTCCCCAGGCGGGATACTTAACGCGTTAGCTACGGCACAGAAAAATACTCCCCTGCACCTAGTATCCATCGTTTACAGCGTGGACTACCAGGGTATCTAATCCTGTTTGCTACCCACGCTTTCGCTCCTCAGCGTCAGTTATGTGCCAGATAGTCGCCTTCGCCACTGATGTTCCTCCAGATATCTACGGATTTCACTCCTACACCTGGAATTCCACTATCCTCTCACACACTCCAGTTTGCCAGTTTCAAAGGCAGTTCCCACGTTGAGCGCGGGGATTTCACCCTTGACTTGACATACCGCCTACGAGCGCTTTACGCCCAGTAATTCCGATTAACGCTCGCACCCTCCGTATTACCGCGGCTGCTGGCACGGAGTTAGCCGGTGCTTCCTTTGCAGGTACCGTCAATTCACTGCTGATTAGCACAGTGACCGTTCTTCCCTGCTGACAGAGGTTTACGATCCGAAGACCTTCATCCCTCACGCGGCGTCGCTGCGTCAGGCTTTCGCCCATTGCGCAATATTCCCCACTGCTGCCTCCCGTAGGAGTCTGGACCGTGTTCCAGTTCCAGTGTGACTGATCATCCTCTCAGACCAGTTAACCATCGTCGCCTTGGTAGGCCTTTACCCCACCAACTAGCTAATGGTACGCGGACTCATCGGAAAGCAACAGCATATGCAGAGGCCGTCTTTCCCACATACGTTTATATGTAGTGTATCCGGTATTAGCAACCGTTTCCAGCTGTTATTCCGAACTTCCCGGTAGATTATCCACGCGTTACTCACCCGTGCGCCACTTTACTCATACCCGAAGGTACTTTCACGTTCGACTTGCATGTGTAAGGCACGCCGCCAGCGTTCAATCTGAGCCAGAATCAAACTCTCCAGTTAAAAAATATGATTCCGTCTGAATTACAATAATTCAAACAATTGAACTCAAAGCTCTTTATTTTATTCCATTTCGCTCTTCAATTGTCAATGACCCGTCCCAACCGACCTACGCCGCCGGAACCATTCTTCGGCCAACCTGCATGGTATCGGCCCGCACAACCCCGAAAAACTCAAAAACAAAAGTCCGTATCCCTAAACCGCTTCCACGGTTTGCAAACCCGGAATTTCTCCGCTCCCTGCCGGACCGGCAAAGAACCGTTCTGAAATTTCTCTCAGTCGCGAAGTGCGTTTATGCACTATTTCATTCCCGCTGTCAAGAACTTTTTTTCAAAATTTTTAATATTTTTTCAAAATGCCCTTTATTCCTTGAAATCCCTCAAAAAAAACTTCTCGAAAAAAGCTCCTAGAAAAAGCTTCCTATAAAAAAACTCTAAAAACCCCAAACAGGAAACTCCTTTATCCCCCTTAATTACAAACTTGTCAACTTAATTTTTTAACGTTTACTAAATCATTATTTTTCAATACGCCCATACAATTCCAAAAGACAACAAAAAAAAGTTTATTCAATATTTTACAATATTGTTGATATTTTTTATTTGTTGACAGTAAGTTGTATTTATTTTATATTTTTTATTACATTTTTGTCAAATAATCATAAAGGAATACCATGAACACCCATGCTCCTGATTTAGAAATTTTCTCTAAGCTCATCCAAATCAATACAAAAGAATGCCCTTTATCCGAATATTTCAACCGGTTCTTAAAAACTATTGGAATATATTCCGGTCTGCTTCGCTGTACACTTTGCTTTTTAGATACCATTCATGAAGAAATGATTGCGTTAGCCGGTTATGGGTTACAATATCATGAAATAGAAAAAGCCCATTACAAATTAGGAGAAGGAATTATCGGAATAGTGGCAAATTCAGGCAAACCAATGATAATTCCCAATGTGCAAAATGAACCTCGTTTTTTAAACAGAACACAAGCAAGAGATTTAGAGCACCGTGTAATTTCTTTCATCTGTGTACCGATTATTCTAAATGGACAAGTTAAAGCCACGCTTTCCGCTGACAGAGAAAATGGAAACATAGAACAATTAAAACATGATATTGAACTATTACAGCTTGCTGCATATTTAATCATGCCCCGTTTATCGACCTGTCAAAACATATTCGGACAAGGCAAAACCATACCAAATGATTTCCCTTTTATATCGTATTCAAATAAAATGAAAAAAATTATTAATGAAATCAACCAAGTAGCCCCTTTTAATACAACAGTTTTAATACAAGGTGAAAGCGGAACCGGCAAAGAACTGATTGCAACTTATATCCAAAGAAAAAGCCTGAGAAATTCAAAACCGTTTATAAAAATAAATTGTGCCGCTCTGCCGGAAAGCCTGATAGAAAGCGAACTTTTCGGATATGAAAAAGGAGCGTTTACAGGAGCAAATGAAAGGCATAAAGGAAAATTCGAACTTGCGCATACGGGAACGCTTTTTCTTGACGAACTCGGTGACATGAGCCTTTCCACGCAGGCAAAACTATTGCGCATCCTGCAGGAAAAAGAGTTTGAACGGATAGGAGGATCGGAAACCCTAAAGGTTGATGTGCGGATTATAGCGGCAACAAATAAAAATTTAGCGGAAATGGTACAAAAAGGAACATTTAGGGAAGATTTATTTTATCGCTTGAACGTATTCCCTTTATACACCTTCCCGCTGCGTGAACGAAAAGAAGATATCATCCCTTTAGCCAATTATTTCATTGAAAAATTTTGCAAGGAAAACAAGAAGAGAATTATAAAAATCAGCACACCTGTGATAGAAAAATTCCTTTCCTATCCATGGTACGGAAATGTTAGAGAACTTGCCAATATTGTTGAGCGTGCAATTATTTTAAGCAATGAGAAAGGAATAATCGAAATTGAGAGCTTGCCGGATTTTATTACGCAACAAACAAAAAAACAAACAGAACAACAAATAAAAACGTTAGAGGAACATTTGGAGGAAGTGGAAAAAGAACTCATAGTCAATGCATTAAACACCAGCAAAGGAAATATGGTCAAAGCCTGTAAAATCTTAGGTATTACCGAACGCATGCTCGGATTACGCATGAAAAAATACGCATTAGACTATAAAAAATTCAGGATATGAACTGAATCAACATCTTTTTATAACAGTCTTATAGGAATTACCCTATAAGACTGTTTTATTCTGCAATTAATAAAGCGGATAAACTTCTTCCGTACCGGAAATACTTTCCGCATAACAATTTTCTGTATTTTTAATACGCGCGAGCGCTTTCTTATATTCCAAAGGAATTACTTTTAAAAAGAATGAAACCTGCATTTGCCAATTATCCAAGATAAATTTTGCAAGTGCACTCTCTGTATAACGTACATGTTTTTCAAGTAGTGTCCGAAGTTCTTTTATATCGTTTTCCTGCCAAACACTTTCTATATCAAATGTTTCCATAGTGCAACGCATAGAAAAGGTTTCACTTCTGTCATAAACATAAGCTATGCCTCCGGTCATGCCTGCTCCGAAATTATAACCCGTTTGCCCCAGTACAACAACAATTCCTCCCGTCATGTATTCACAAGCATAATCACCAACACCTTCAACCACTGCATGAGCTCCGCTGTTACGAACGGCAAAACGCTCTCCCGCAGAGCCCGCAGCAAAAAGTTCTCCTTTTGTCGCTCCATACAAAGCAACATTGCCTATTGCCGTTTGTTCAGCAAAAACATCATGTTCGAAATGATAAGGGTTAACAACAATAATCCCGCCGGAAAGCCCTTTCCCCACATAATCATTCGCTTCTCCCTGAAGCGAGAGAAAAATTTCTTTTGTGAGAAAAGCTCCAAAACTTTGCCCTGCATTGCCGGCTAAAGAAACAGAAACGCATTTTTCAGGTAAACGCGCATTAAATTCGTCCAAAATTCGGGCTGTAAGACACGTACCGATACTTCTGTCCGTATTATTAATTTTTCCGGAATAAAAAGCCAACCGCTTTGCAGAAAGTTCACGCAAAACCTTTTCATTTATTTCCGTTTCAAGCTTATTTTCTTTGCAAAGATGAACGCGATCCGAAAAACTTGGCGTATAAGACAAAGGACAGAGCAGTTTTTCAAAATTCAAACTTTCAAGCTTATTTTGCCATAACGCATAATGATTACTCAATAAAGAAGAATTATCATCCACAAATTTATGCGTATCCACAGACAATAAATCCGTTCTTCCTATCAATTCGTTTACCGAACGTATGCCAAGCCTCGCCATTTCTTCCCGAAAGTCTTCCGCAAGGAAACGCAGAAAACGTTCCACATGATCAGGGCTGCCTTTAAATTTTTTACACAAATTTTCATCTTGTGTCGCAATGCCGACTGAACAAGTTCCTAAATGACAGACTCGCAAAAGGCAGCAGCCCATAGCCACAAGCAAGCTTGTGCCAAAGGCAAATTCTTCCGCTCCCAAAATGCTTGCGATGACAAGGTCTTTGCCGGTTCTCAACTGTCCGTCCGTTTGCAACGTAACGCGACTGCGAAATTTATTAAAAAGCAATGCCGCATGTGTTTCTGCAAGCCCTATTTCCCAAGGCAGTCCAACATATGAGACAGCAGTCCGCAAAGCAGCTCCTGTTCCGCCGTCATGCCCTGAAACGACGATGATATCCGCACCAGCCTTGGCGACTCCGGAGGCTATGGTGCCAACATTGGTTCCGGAAACAAGCTTTACAGAAATTTTTGCATGGTTGTTTATTTTACGTAAATCATAAATAAGCTGCGCTAAATCTTCAATGGAATAAATATCATGATGCGGAGGAGGAGAAATGAGCGTCACTCCTGCAATAGTATGGCGTACCTCAGCTATTTGCGGCAAAACTTTATGGGCGGGAAGCTGCCCGCCTTCTCCGGGTTTGGCTCCTTGTGCCATTTTTATTTGTATTTCTTCAGCGTCATGCAAATATTCCGCAGTTACTCCAAAACGCCCGGAAGCAATTTGCCGAATTTTTGATTTCGCGCAGTCCCCATTTTCATAAATGACAGAGCGTTCCTTTTTTTCACCGCCTTCACCGCAATTTGAACGGCTGCCAATTCTATTGAAAGCAACGGCAATCGCTTCATGCGCTTCTTTGCTAATTGAACCAAAACTCATGGCAGCCCCTACGAAACGGCGC
Source organism: Taurinivorans muris (assembly GCF_025232395.1). Classification (GTDB taxonomy): domain Bacteria; phylum Desulfobacterota; class Desulfovibrionia; order Desulfovibrionales; family Desulfovibrionaceae; genus Taurinivorans; species Taurinivorans muris. The sequence continues at coordinate 344,811 of NZ_CP065938.1, read as the reverse complement.
AAAATACTTTCAGCAGGTTCCACATCCTCAAGGGAAATGGGATGTTGTGCTTTCAATGTAAATAACGAACGCAGAGTCACGGGTATATCAGCTTCATTACTTTCTTTTGCATATAGTTTATAAGCAAAAGAATCGTTCTCACGAACCGCTGTGTGCAAAGAAGATATTGCCTTTGCCGACCACAAATGCTTTTCCCCATTTTTGCGCAATTTATAAAGTCCATATTGTTCGGGACTTTTCCTGTCATTTGCATAAAAAAAAGCTTTTAAATGACGGGCAAGCGTATCAACAGCAATATGTTCCAATCCGATCCCGCCGATTTTACTTGTTATTCCGCAAAAATATTTATTGATAAGTTCTTCGCCCAAACCCACTGCCTCAAAAAACTGTCCGCCAACAAAACTTCTCAAAACAGAAATTCCCATACGCGAACACGCTTTCATAAGCCCTTTTTGCATCGCCGTGATGTAATTATTGATATTGATATCCATCTGTCCATTCAATGCGGTTTGACTTGAAAACGTATTTTCATTAGTCAGATATTCAATCGTATCATACGCAAGACGAGGACAAACAGCACTCGCTCCAAAGGCTAAAAGCTGAGCTATCTGCATAGAGTCACGAATTTCCCCGCTGTCAACAATAATGCTGCATAAATGACACAAATTATTTTCCAATAAATACTGCTGCAAAGCCGAAACCGCAAGCAAAGAAGGAATAGGAGCTGAATACCGTCCGGCATTTTTATCAGAAAGAATTAAAAGCGTTGCTCCTCCTAAAAGAGCATTTTTAGCTTCTTGTAAAAATTGATTAAGACCTTTTTCAAGAAGATATCCGGCTTTATCCTTATCCAGTTCCAAATTATATGGATCGATTTCTGAAATATCAAAAAGTATGTCAAGAAAAGCAGGTTTAACCGCCTCTTTTTCAGAATATTGCAATCTTACCATATCTTCTTTCCGCAAAATCGGATGAGAAAGACGGAGTAAAGCATAATGTTCCGGACTTTCTTCCAACAGGTTTTTCCTGCTGCCTAAAAACAGCGTCAAAGACATTGCCGAACTTTCCCGTAATGAATCAATAGGCGGATTAGTCACTTGCGCGAAACGCTGTTTGAAATAGCTAAATAAAAGCTGCGGTCTTTGTGATAACACGGCAAGCGGAGTATCCATCCCCATACTTGCCACCGGTTCCTGAGCATTTTGGAACATAGGTTTAATCACTTCATCAATCTCATCCGCACTCAACCCAAATAACAATTGCTCCTGAAGCAAAGAATTTTTTTGTTCATAGCGCTGTGTAGGCAAAGCAAAATCTGTAAGCCGTATACCTTTTTCCTTTATCCAACGAATATACGGTGCAGAATAAATAACCGCATTTTTACATTCCGTATCGGTAATAACCCTTTTTTGTTCAAAATCCACCATAAGCATTTTACGAGGACGCAAAGAACCGCGTTTTAAAATATTTTTAGCGGGAATATTCAATACTCCGCATTCAGACGCAAGCACAATAAGTCCATCTTTTGTTATAGTATAACGGCAAGGGCGCAAAGCGTTCCTGTCCAAACTCGCCCCTAGCAGCTTTCCGTCGGTAAAAACAAAAGCGGCAGGTCCGTCCCAGGCCGGCATAACCGCCGCATGATATTCGTAAAAAGCCCTTTTTCCTTGCCCCATAATATAACTTGCCCCAAAAGGTTCCGGAACAAGCATCATAGCCGTATGACAAAGAGAACGCCCGCTTTGATAAAGAAATTCGAAAACATTATCCAGCGCAGCGGAATCACTTCCCTGAGAAGAAATGATCGGTTTCAAATACTGGATATTTTCGCCCAATAAAGGAGAGGAAAGCAACGCTTCATACATTTTCATATTAAAAAGATTACTGCTCAGCGTATTGATTTCCCCATTATGGGCAAGCGTTCTGAAAGGTTGGGCCAAATGCCACGCCGGCGTTGTATTTGTACTGTATCGTTCATGAAAAACAGCAAAATGAGCTTTAAAATCAATATCAAGCAAATCCACATAAAAATCTGCGATTTTTCCGCCACGAATAAGCCCTTTATAAATAATGGATTGCGAAGATAAGCTTACAACATAGCAATCACGCGGAACAAGTGACAAGCGGGCAGCAATTTCAAACTCTATATTGCGTCTAGCAATAAATAAGCGTCTTTCAAAGTCGTCAACTGGCACCAATTTATCTAAAGCCATATCCGTTATCAGAGCTTGCCGGAAACAAGGCAAACTGTTTTTCATTTCTTCACTTTCAATACATTCAGTATTAATAGGGACAGTTCTCCATGCCAAAACATGAAAATTATGCTTTATTAAAACCTCTTGGATAATTGTTTCAAGTTTTACGGCAAGTTCTTCAGATTGAGGAAAAAAGAATTGCCCTACGGCAAATTGTTCCGGAAAATCGGAACATTGCTTTTGCCATATTTTTTTCATGAAATCATGAGGCATGGCGAATAAAATACCCGCTCCGTCAGGATTTGAACAGCCAGAGCCAGAACCGCCGCGATGAGCCATGTTCCCTAAAGCTTGCACTGCATGTAAAACTAAATCATGGCAAGGAGCCGCATCAATTTTTGCCAAGAACCCCACGCCACAAGCATCATGCCCAATTTGTGGATTAAATAAACTCTTATTATGCATATTCTATCCTTATAAACCAATTACCAAAGCATTTCATTGTACTTGGGCAAAGGCCATAAATTATCGTCAACAATTTTTTCAAGCTTATCTGCAACAGCCCGGCATTTATTCATGCATGGGATCAACCTGTCCCGAGTGGCTTCTGCTCGGGCGAAGACACCTGATAAAGAATCTGTTTTAATATGTTCCTCATCAAGTTCATTAAGGTTATTATAAAACTCGGCAATAAGTTCACGCAGTTGCTGATAATAATGCATTTCAAAATTTGCAGCACCTTGCGTTACACTTTGTTTGCCGCACAATTCTTCAGCCTTTTCAGCCAATTCCCCAACTTTATTGAGCCATTGCAAGCAAGAAGGCAAAAGAATGCTCCGTCCCATGCTAAGGGTAAGCTTTACTTCCACATGAATATCGCGAATATAGTTTTCAAACAAAATATCCTGACGGGCAAGCAATTCACGTTCAGAAAGAACACCATTTTGAATAAGCACGTTCATCACGGAACTATCGCTGTAATGGGCAAGAACGCTGACAGTATCTTTAAAGTCAGGCAAACCGCGCCGTTTTGCTTCTTCTTGCCACTCTTTCCCATAACCATTGCCGTTAAAAACTATGGGAAAGTGAGCTTTAAAAACAGCAGCAAGCGTTTCATGCACTGCCTGCGCCAATGTTTTTCCATTTGCCATCGCAGTTTCAAGCATAAGGGCAATTCCCCCAAGAGCATTTGCCATTGCCGTATTTAAAGCGATATTTGCAGGAGCTGAAGAAGCAGAAGACCCCACGGCACGAAATTCAAATTTATTTCCTGTAAACGCAAAAGGGCTTGTTCTGTTTCTATCAGAAAAATCCTTTGGAAACGGAGGCAAACTGCTTATGCCAATTTTTATCATATCTTGCTTCCAATCCTCATTTTCTTCCGTATCATTTATAATACTACCAATGACTGAAGTAAGTTGTGCCCCAAGGAATACGGACAAGATGGCTGGCGGAGCCTCATTTGCCCCAAGCCTGTGATCGTTGCCTGCGCCAACAGTTGCAAGACGAAGCAAAATAGAATGTTCATGTACGGCTTTCAACACTCCCGCTAAGAATACCAAAAATTGGGCATTATCCATCGGAGTATTTCCCGGATCTAAAAGATTATTGCCTTCAGAATCGCATAAAGACCAGTTATTATGCTTGCCTGAACCATTAATCCCCGCAAAGGGTTTTTCATGAAGCAAACAAAAAAAGCCATATTTTTCCGCCGTGTTTCGTAAAATCTGCATAGTCAGCATATTGTGGTCAATGGCGAGATTGGCAGGCTCGAAAACCGGAGCCAACTCAAATTGGGCGGGAGCGACTTCGTTATGGCGGGTTTTTGCAGGAATACCGAGCTCAAACATTTGTTTTTCCACATCAGCCATAAAAGAAAGCACACGTTCATTAATCGTACCAAAATAATGGTCTTCCAACTCCTGCCCCTTATCAGACATCGCACCATATAAGGAACGTCCGCAAAGTTTTAAATCATCACGAAGCAAGGCATAACGTTTATCAATTAAAAAATACTCCTGTTCAATACCAACCATTGCCGTCACATTATTTGCTGTTGTGTTACCAAAAAGACGTAAAATTCTAAGAGCTTGTTTTGACACAGCTTCATTGGAACGAAGAAGCGGCGTTTTACGGTCTAAAGATTCTCCGGTATAGGAAATAAAAACACTAGGAACATAAAGGGTTTTGCCATGTGAATTTTCCAATAGGAATACTGGGCTTGTAGGGTCCCATGCTGTGTAGCCGCGGGCCTCAAAAGTCGAACGAATGCCGCCTGAAGGAAAAGAGGAAGCATCAGGCTCACCCTTGACAAGCATCTTTCCGGAAAATTCATTGAGTAAATTACCGTCATTATGATTTGAGGACGGAACAAAAAAAGCATCGTGTTTTTCAGCGGTTACGCCGGTCATGGGTTGAAACCAATGCGTGTAATGAGTCGCATGGTTTTCGATAGCCCAATCTTTCATGGCGCTTGCGATAATATCGGCATCACCTTCGGCAAGGGGAGCATTCGTTTTGATAACGTTTTCCAAACGATTGAAAACCTGTTTCGGCAAACGCTCACGCATTATTTTCAAACTGAAAACATTTTTTCCGTAAACCTGGCTTGGAGAATAAAACTCATGATGCAAAGACGTTAATTTTTGATTTGCAATCTCTTTTTTTACCGCAATCCGAACATTTTCCATAGTGCATGCTCCTTATGTGAATTTCAAGATTTATTTCAGCAATTTTGCAAAAAGCATGCTAATAAAGTCCATTTTTTTAAATTTTATATCTATATGTTGAAATAAAACACAATTTTTTTTTATTCCCATATCATTCAATATGTTTTTGTATGTTTTCCGGCTAAAAAAAACTACATATTCGTAACAAATAAAGCAAATTCCCACACAAAAGTAGTTATTCGATACTCACAAAATTTTTTGCAAAAAAAAGCCCCGAAGCAAAAAGTCAGGGGCTTTTGAAGATTATTTTTGGATTTATCAGTCCCAAGTACGTTTATCCTCAATAGGACGTATTGTTGCGGGAAGCGTCGCAGGCGCAAGGATTTTGAGTTCGGGGCGAAGCTTGATGCGTTCACGGAACAAGTGCATGAGTTCATCCTCACGTTTGAAATTGCTTGCTTCAATATACAGGGTCATTTCATCTATGCCGCCTGGATTGGTCACTTCGATTTGCCAACGTTTGATTTCTTCAAAGCGCGCCATTACCTGTTCCACTTGGTGCGGATATACAAAAATGCCCTTGATACGCGCTGTGGTGTCAACACGTCCGACAATATTGCCGAGACGGGGGCTTGTCCGCCCGCAGGCGCAGGGAGTTCTGTCAATATAAGACAAATCGCCTGTCGCAAAACGGATAAGCGGATAGGTTTTATTGAAAGAAGTAACGACGACTTCGCCGACTTCACCGTCTTTTAGTGGAATACCGGTATCCGGATGGCAAATTTCCACATAACACCTATTGGAAATGTGCAGACCGTTTTTATGATAACATTCATAACCGATACAGCCAACATCAGCCGTTCCGTAGCCTTGACGCACAATGATATCGAATTTCTTTTCCAATTGGGTGCGCATTTTTTCCGTCAAACGTTCACTGGTTACGAAAGCGACTTCCAAGAACAAATCTTTTCTGAGGTCAATGCCTTTTTCTTCCGCTTTTTGGGCCAAGTGCATGAGAAAGCTAGGCGTTCCGACATAGCCGGAAACGCGGAGTTTTTGCATGATGTCGAGCTGTGTCGCAGCGTCGACCGGTCCTGCCGGAATGGTCGCACAGCTCAAATTGCGCAAAGGTTCTTCAAACATGAGCCCTGCCGGCGCCAAGTGATAGTTGAACGTAACCTGCACGGGGTCTCCGGGACGAAAACCGACAGAATAAAAAGCCTCCGTATATCCCCAATAATCGTCGTGTCTGTCTTCGGGGTCGAAAATCGGTCCGGGGGAAAGGAAAATACGGCGCAATTCGCCGATGTCCTTTGTCAGCAAACCGCCAAGACGCGGACCCATTGTCTGCAAAAAGATAAGTTCTTTTTTCTTTAAAATCGGAATATGCTTAATATCCGAAAGCGTTTTAAACTTTTCAATATTGAATTGGGCTCTGTCAAAACGTTTCTTAACGTCTTCAGAATAACGGTACGCATAAGAAAGCAATTCTTTTAATTGAATTAAATTATATTGCTTACGCTCACTTTCATCTAAAACTTCACGGCGGCTGTAAATGCCTTCTGTACGGTCTTTACGGGTCATAGAAACCTCACTTTTTATTATGGAAACCGACTGTACATAAGTTAAAATCAAAATGCAAGAACTTTTTTATTTATATAAAAAATTCAATATGTTATATATTATTCTTTAGAATTGTTGCACTTTTTTCCAAACTATGCTAGTTGCTAACACATTGGAATAGCATTATTAAATTTCAGCTCAAAAAAAAGATACGGCATACCATGCAAAAAAAAATCCTGCTCCATTCCTGCTGCGGACCATGTTCCATTATGGCTTTGGAATATTTGAAAAAAAATAATTTTGAACCGCATATTTTTTATTATAATCCCAATATCCACCCCCAAAAGGAATATTTTTTACGCCTGAACGCCATGCAGCAAGTCGCCAAGACCTATCAAGCTCCCCTTGTAGTCGGCAATAATGAAGATTTTTTTAAAACAATAAAAAAAGAAAATCATGAACTTGACCTTACAAGCCTTCAAGAAAATTTTAAAACATTGTTCAGTCCCGACCGGCTTATGCAGGAAGCAATGCAAAAAATTCTCACCAAATGGAAACGCTATGCCGAGCTTTTTCCAAGCCGTGAATTTGATACGCTGCGTATTTATGCCGAAGGCAAACACCATGCTGTTGCCGATTTTAAAACGCTTCAGTCTCTTTTGGTCATAGACAGTTACGCTTTTGTCAAATTTCTCAGCACATATCAGGAAAAAGAACGCTGTAAGGAATGTTATAAGGAACGCATGATCAAAAGTGTTTTTTATGCAAAAGAACAAGGTTTTGCTGAATTTACCTCCACCCTTTTGTATTCCAAATATCAAAATCATGAAGATATTTGCCTTGCCATTGAAAAAGCCCTGCAAGTGGTCAATAACAACACAAAAACACAGCTCAATTTTCATTATGTCGATTTTCGGGAATTTTGGCAGCAAGGCATTGACAAATCGAAAGAATTGAATATTTACCGCCAAAAATGGTGCGGCTGCGTTTTAAGCCGTTTGGAAAGCCTGAAGCAAACGGCGGAGCGGGAATACAAAAAACGTATCCGTAACGCCGGGTAAAAACAAACAAAGCGGAAATTATCCCAAACAATAGTAACCAATCACCCGCGACAAGCACATCAGCCCTGCAAATCCAATCACAACAAGCAAAATTTTCCTAAAGTTTTTTTGGGTGATATATTTGATGAAAGGAAAAGAAACGAGCATGCCCAAAATACCGGCAGGCACGCCGATATATAGGTATGTCAAAAATTCTTCGGTATAAAAGCCCGCGAAATAATGACTCACGCAGCTTGTTCCCGTGATGATGATCAAAGCGGAACCTAAAGCCCCAAGGGCTTTTTGCTGTTTCCAGCCCGTATATAAAATATATATGGCAAGTGGCGGACCGGTGAAGGAAATGGTTGAGCCGAAAAATCCGGAAAAAAATCCGCAGATACCGCCGACAACGGTGCTGTTTCTTTCTTCGGCAACTTCATATTTTTGCATGAAATTCCACACGACATAAGCGATTAAGGTAAACGCCATAACAAGTTCCAAAATATGCGAAGAAAGAATTTTTAAAAAATATGAACCGAGCACAGCCCCGGGAACAGCGCAAAACAAAGCGGGAAGAATGATTTTCACATGAAATTCGGAACGATATTTTATGGCGAGCACGGAAGACAGGATTGTGACAAGAATGCATGAAAGAGGCACAATTAATTGAATATCCATGAATAAGGTCATAAACGGCACAGCAACCAACGCCGCCCCCATGCCGCTTATTCCATTAATGAAGCCTGCCAAAATCCATATGCCCGCAAAACATATCTGTTCCATAACAATATCCTTGATAAAAACCTAATTCATGCAAACACAAAAATCAAATCATTTCTGATAAAAAAAGTTACACCTTGCTGCAAATTTTGTTGCCAAAATACACACGCAAAGCCATCTATCAGGCACTGCAGCTAACGCTGCAACAGGCACAACAAGCTGAAATAACATAGAAAAAAGTATTGGAATAATATTTGCAGAAAAATTATATCGGCAAGGGATCGCACATCCAAACAATGTCGAATCCCCTTATTAATCCTAACTTGGCAAAATCATTTATGCTTTCATCGCACAATGCAAATGCTTTTGCCCAATACAATAAAAAAGGACGGTGAAAATATTATTGAATAAAAAAGCACAAACCATACAATAGTTACAACAAGCCTCATTCAGAGGCTTTTTTCTTTTTTCCGTTACCCGTCCAAACAAAAACACAAAAACTAAAATGTTTCCAGCAAGGCGTCTATGGCGTCAACATCAAAAACCGCCAAACCGCACTTCAACGCTTCTTTTCTTTCAACATAAAGATTGTCAATCAGTATTCCCTTTTCATCTTCATAATAAAGAGATTTTTTTTCATCATCAGGAATATGGATAATTTTTGCAAAAAGCGCCGTATCGATTTTATATTTTTTTAAATATTCCTCGACATCGCCTTCATGCTTCGTAAGCAAAACAACTGTTTTACCTTTGTTGACGCACTGATACACAAAAGCGATCATTTTTATGTTCACGGCTTCGTTCACGATGAGCGTATCGTCCAAATCAAGGTAAACCGTCCGATAATCAAAGGAAAGCTCATACTTTGTCTGCAACGACCGGGAAATGCGGACAAGAAAAGGATTGTCCAATATATCCAAATCATAGCCCAAGGCATCATAACAAGCCAAAAGCGGCAGATTTATTCCCTTATGCCTTGTCAAATTCATGGTCGTTGCGATACGGGTTGAAACTTCCAGCAATTTCCATGCCCCGCAGGCATCTTTTTTTATCTGACAAAACCACAAGCCGCGCAAAACAAGCGACGAGTTAAGTTTTAACAGAATACTCATGATTTCATCGGAAAGGGGATACGAGCGTGAACTGTACGCGATCCCTTGTTTTATGACGTCACGGGTTCTTGCCCCCGCATAAAGCAAACGTCCTTTTCTGTCCGTGAAACAATCAACCGTAAGCTCGATACCGGGTAAATATTCGCAAAAAAGCATATCGTCCAAGGAACGCGTCAAAAGCTTCATATCCTCTTCGCTTTGCAAAAATTGACAAAAATTACCGCCTTGTCCGATTTTCGGTTTTGCGAAAGAGGGAAAAACAAGATTTTCCAAAGCGTAGACTTCGGGACAAAAATCTTCATTCCGCAAAAAACGATACAATTTTTCCTTATCTCTGCACAGCACTGCGGTATGCAAAGGTGAACACAAGACTTTTGCGGGAAGCTTATCTTCAACTTCTTTCAGATATTCGGCAACAGAATCATGGGTGGGGAAAATGTATTCTATTTTTTTGGCAATCAGGGCGTCAATGAAAGAAGGCAAAAAATCATCCTCGAAAACATAGGGCAGACCGTCATAAATTTCACGGTATTCGAACTTGCAATGCTCCACTTTGCTTGCCAAGCCAATCACATTAAAACGGACGGCATACTGCAAAGAACGGTATAATTCATACGCATTTTCCGCTTCGCAGGGAAAAACGCCGACATTAATTTTTTTCATCATCAACCATTCCTTTTACGGCATAAATGCCAAGCCAGCTTGCCGTTCCGCCGATTTTTCCGCCGCTGTAATAATGTATAAAGGAAAAGCAAGAATTGACAGCCGAAAGAATTTTTTTAAAAACAGGCAAAGCGCTGCTTGCAGGATAAAAAGCTTGAAAAAGCCTTAATTTAAAACTGTCCCTGAAAAAGAAAACATCGTCCAATTCAGCGGAATATCGGGATTTTGTCGACATAGCCGTTGTGATACCGCCAAAAAGCATTCGCACGCTTTGCGGATAATAAGGGCGAACATGGGTGAAATCATAATAAAACCGCTCCCCGAGAACAGGCGTGACAATGATGATTTTTCCGTCTTTTTTCAAATAAGGCAATATGGAGTCAAACAATTCAACCAGTTCATCACCGGAGAAATGTTCAATCACGTGCGAAAGCAAAATGCAGTCAAAACGCTGTTTCTTTAACTCCGCGCTGTCCGCATACACTTCAAAACCCAGAAACCGCAAATCGGCGATCTGTTCAGGGTTGACATCTATACCGACAGCCTCAACGCCAAGTTCTTTCATTATTTTCAAATACTTGCCCTGTCCGCAGCCGTAATCAAGAACTCTTTTCCCCGCATATGCAGAAAGAATTTCTCTTACCTTTTTCTCTTCAAAATCCTGATAATGCGTTTTCATAAAATTATGCATAGATACCCTGTAACGCGCTTGCACCAACAGCACTGCGCATGTTTAAAACCGGCTCAATTAGCCCGCCGTCATTTTTTATGAAAATCATGTTGAAACAGATACGGAATTAAGTCAATGCAAATTGTAATTGACTTTTATTTTAAAAAAAATAAAATAAAAAGAACCAGTAACAAAAAAATTAATGTATTCAAATTTTTATATCCCCCTATTTAATCAAATGGCATAAAAATTGAATAAAAAAAAGAGAATACCAAAAAGGACAAAATTATGACGATCGCTTATTCAGATATCTTATTACTGCAAATGCAGCAGCAAGCAATGCTTTTTGACTTGTCTTCCATGCAGGGCAGACAATGGTCCACGCAAAGAATAACAGATTTCTTTATAAATATCCAACACTTGCTGCCTGTACAAAGTATTGTTGAAATCGGCGCCCATGAGGCAGGTTTTTCCCTTTCCGTAAAGAAAAAATTTCCGCAGTTCAATGTGTTCGCCTATGAAGCCAATCCCTATGTTTATGAAAAATATATCAACACGCCGGCAATTCAAAATTCCGCCATTCATTATGAACACCTTGCAGTCAGCAATTATGACGGAGATGTCACATTCCATATCAGCAACACCATTCAAGCGAAACAGGAAGCGAAAGACAGCAAACGCCACTCCATTTTGGAACGTAAAACAAACGACAGCACAACGGATATCACGGTAAAGTGCAATACGCTCGATACCTTATTTAAAAATGAACTTTCCCATAATCAGGGCTTTTCTTTATGGATTGACGCGGAGGGCGCGACTTCGCTTATTTTGGAAGGGGCGAAAAACCTTCTTCCCCATGTGTATTCCGTTTTTGTTGAAGTTGAATCACAAACCAAATTTAAACAACAATGGAATGAAAAAGAACTGTGCGATTTCATGCTTGAAAACGACTTTCTTCCCATTGCCCGCGATTTCGCTTTCCGCCACCAATACAACATGATTTTCGTAAAAAAAGATTATATCAATACCATTGAATTCTTATACCAAAATCACTTTTCCAACACGTTAAGCGCCAAAATCCGTTTTATTTCAAAGCAAAGTCCTCTAAGCCTGCTCAAAACAAGATACACCAATTCCCCTGCGGCAGAAACACTTTTGCAAAAAGCGCTTCCAGCCCGGATTTCTTCTTTGGAAGAACTTGAAAAGGCATATTCCCTTATTCCGGAACTGCGTGAGGAAAAAGAACTCACAAATATTTCCGGCACCGTCGTTGTTTGCCATGATGCCGAACTTGATTTCACCATAAACTGGTATACGGAGAAATTGGGAAAAGTCCCGACCTTGTATGTAAAAGATTTATCCTACAATAAATATCCGGACTTAGCAATTTATGATTTAAATCAAATTGATAATTCCATGAATATCCATGTGTTTTTTAAGCAAGGCAAAGCTCCGAGCATGACAAAGTTTGCATCGCTGGCTATGGCGCTGCACTATAAAGGCGTTTCAAAATACAGCATTGAAGCGTATTCCATGGAGCTTATGTACTGCAATAAATTAAAAACCGATTTTTCAGAAGAGGATAATGACGCTCTCATCGCTTTTTATAATGTTCTTGAAGACATGCCAAGCAAATACACATTCCTGGCAGCCTGCAAAGCAAGAAAACTCGGCCGTCCTGGCTTTATTCCCATGGCGAATTTTGAACAATACATTCACCCTCAAGTAGCGTTTTTTTCAACGGATATCATGTGTGAGGGGGGAATAGACAACGGCGAAACAAGCGAGCTTTTCAGCCAGCTGCAAAAAGACGGCTTAGTCTACGCTTTTGAGCCCGTGAAAGAAAGCTTCCGAAATTGTCAAAAAAGATTGATGAATTTTTCCAATGTGCTTCTTATCAACAAAGCCCTTTGGTCAAAAACCTGCCAAATCGGTTTAAACACCAATACGCTCAGCCTCAGCAGCGCATATATCAATGCTGCCGACACGGAAAATCTTTGCGATGCAATATGCATTGACGATTTTTTTGCCGATAAAAAGCTTGATTGTATCAAATTAGACGTTGAAGGAGCGGAAATTCCTGTTTTGGAAGGCGCATTAAAAACCATTTCAAAGCAAAAGCCGAAACTTCTTCTTTCCATTTACCATAGAAGAAACGGGCTCGACCTTATCAATATTCCCAAACTGCTCGCTCCGTTTTATAAAGATTATCAATTCTATGTTGCTCATCACAGACCATGGTACAATGAAACAATTTTATACGCCATTGCCAAATAGGGAAAAAAATGTCAAACTTTGAAACAACATTAAACGCATTACCCGAAAAAATCAATTCGGAGCGGGAAGCAGCCAACCTGCTGTGTTCCCTTCCGCTTCTCAGACAAATGACATTTGAACTGAAACCGGATACGATTATTTTCTGTGCTTATGAAGAATTAAATGCAGCGCTTGAATTTTATAAAGGACAAGAGCATTGTATCCGCGCATTCCATGTATTGGGCTTAAAAGAAGAAATAAAAAATAAGAAAATAAAAATCGTTCCTTTTACGACGTTCACAAAAGAAGACAATATCCATTGTTTCTTTCTTCCTGACTTAAGACCCGCCTGCACGGCGTATAGAAATTTATCCATCGCATTGTCAAAGCTCAACATACAGGAATACACCATTGAGGCAAAAAGCGCATCCAAGTTTTATCGCCGCAATTCTTTCATATTTATCAACAACATGCTGCAAACAGCCATTGACAATTACAATGTCCTTGAAGACAATCTGAGCAGATACACCTATCTGTCTCTTTGGAAATCACGTCATTTATGCAATCCAAGCTATATTCCCATAGTTCCCTATGACCAGTATTGGCACCCGCTGGCTTCAGCCAAAGAAAATGATCTTGTTTGCGAAGGCGGCTCTGCCGATGGAATAACAACAATCGATTTCTGTAAAAAATTACGGAACAAATGCGATATCATCGCCTTTGAACCGGACCCTGTCTATTATACAAAAGCAGCAGCAACGTGCAAAGACTGCAAAAATATTCGGCTTATCCCCAAAGGATTGTATGATTTTACGGGAACACTGTATATCAACACGGATAATTATGTGAAAGTCGTCAAACAAAAAATCAAAGAAGAAGATTTTGAATGTTCCGTTACGTCCATTGATGATTATTTTTTAAACGCAAAATATGATAAAGTTGATTTTATAAAAATGGATATTGAGGGTGCGGAGCTGAACGCGCTTATGGGTGCGAAACAAATACTGCAAAGGGATAAGCCAAATTTAGCCATTTGCATTTATCATAATTGCATAGATTTCATCACCATACCTGAATTTTTGCGTAAACTTGACTTGGGCTACAAATTCTATACAGGACATCACCGCCCCTGGTATGCGGAAACGGTTATTTACGCGACAGCAAGATAGGGGGAAAACAATGATTATAAAAGCCGGCAACGAAACATTATGGAACAAAGATTTCATGCACATTTTTTTTGCATTGAACTGCAATTCCAGCTTTCTAATGTTCCTGTGCCAATTGGTACGATACGGCTGCAGCAAGACCGCAGCACTGCCTGAGCGAGAAAAATAAATAACCAAAAGAAAATGCCATGAATACAATTATTAAAGCAGGTTCTGACCAAAACTGGAAAAAAAACAATATGGTTATTGCCTGCAATTTCAATATGAACTGTAATTTTAAATGCTCTTACTGTTTTAATCAAAACACTCGCAAAAATTTTAATGAACAGTTATCCCCAAAAGCGCTTCATAATTTATTTTCCAATCTGCCGCTTTTAAAAAAAGATTTTTACAGCTTTGCCATTGCGGGAGGAGAACCTTCCCTTTACGAATATTTTCCTGACATGCTCAAATATATTAATGAATTCTTTTCACCGGAAAATTATACTGTATTTATGGCAACAAACGGTTCATTACTGCACAGACTTGAAGATTATCTCAAAGAATACCCTGAGTTAAACGTTCATCTTGCTATTTCAATGCATTTGGAACAAATGGATGCGGAAACCTATCTAAAAAAGTTTTCGCAATTTAAATTTCCAAACATGTGCAGGATAAAACTCATGTTGAAACCGGGCACGCTGGCACAAGCCAATGATATTATAGAAAAGGCGAAAAGTTTCGGATATGCGGATTTTATTATTCAGCCAATCATTATCAATTCAAACGTTCACCCTGATTATACCGACGAAGAAAAATTATTTTTTGCACACAACCCTTATCCAAGCAACACGGCACTTTTTAATGAATACCTCAATAACGGTCAAACAGTCAAAAAAGATTTCACCAAAGAAGAATTTGTTTTAAATCCTGAACTTGTCAACTATTCCGGGCTGCAATGCCTTGCAGGCCATTCGTCCATGAGGGTTTTTGCCGACGGTTCAATAGCTCCCTGCCATTTTCATAAAAGAGCTCCCGATTTTAATCTCAACATGCATTCTCTTTTGGAATATATATATATATATCAACCGATTACATGCACATCCACATACTGCGGCTGTCATGGCTTTACTGCTATTCCCAAGTGGAATCCCGAATATGCGGAAGGGCCGAGCTACCTAAAAAAAGAACAAATCAGTTCCCGGTAAAAGGAGGAAAAAATGCAGCTTACACAAGTTCATTCCAAAGAAAATAACACAAAAAACAATATGGTCATCACCTGCAATTTCAACTTTAATTGCAATTTCAACTGCAGCTACTGCATTAATAAAAACCAGCACGACAAATATAAAACGCAATTATCTTTAACCGCGCTCGATAATTTAATGCTTTACTTGCCGGAACTGAAAAAAGACAAATACAGCTTTTACATTGCAGGCGGAGAACCCGCCCTGTACCCGCATTGGGACAAGTTTTTTGACATCATCAACAAAAAGTTCACATCGGAAACAGAATGCACAATCGGAACAAACGGCTATTTCATCAATAAATTCGAGCCATTCATAAAAACGGCAGAAAAATACTCCCTTTCTTTGCTTATTTCCATGCATACGGAACAATTACCCATTGAAGAATACGTGAAAAGACTGCAAAATTTCCCCTATCCTCAAAATTGCAGGGTCAAATTCATGCTCGACCCCGGAAAGCTGGACACAGCCCTTTCAACCATCAACACCCTTAAATCGTTCGGATATGAAAAGTTCATTGTTCAAAGTATCGTTATCAACCAAAAACCTCATCCGGACTATTCGGAAGAAGAATTGAAATTCTTTGAAACCAACCCCTATCAAGACGATTTCGCCATTGACTACGAATGGCTGGAAAATAACGAAACAATCCGAAAAACACTGAAACGCGACGATTTCATTCTTGACTCCCGTTTTGCGAATTTTTCAGGAATGCACTGTGCCGCCGGAGCAAATTCCATACGTGTTCTTGCGGACGGCAAAGTGACGCTTTGCTACGGTCACAAAGGCGACCCAAATTTTAATTTAAACGAACAGACTATATTGGAATATCCTTATATCAATAAAGCGGTTATTTGCCCAAGCAAACGCTGCGCCTGCCCTCCTTATACGGAACTTCCCAAATGGAACCCAAATTTTGCCACCCCTCCCGCCTATTTTAAGGGCGAACCGGAATAACCCGCTCTTTTAAGGAATAACTTATGAAAATCATCAAAACCGGAAACGAAGCTGCCTGGAAAACGAACAAAATGATTATTTCGGGCTGGTTCAGTTTTTTTTGCAATTTCAAATGCAGCTATTGCATCAATGAAACCTATAAAAAAAATTATCCCATGGCATTAAGCCCCAAGGCGCTTGAAAACCTTATGGAATACCTGCCGAAATTGAAAAAAAGCCATTACAGCTTCAGCCTTGCGGGAGGCGAAGCATTATTATATCCCCACCTTGAACAATTCTTTTCTTACTTACGCGAACATGAGGGATATAAAAACAAAGCATCGTGCTTTGTCATGACGAATGGTGTTCTTCTCGACAGGATGTCACCGCATATATATGATAATTGCAGCACCACCGTTTGCATTTCTTTTCATAACGAACAAGCGGATATGGATACCTATTTTGACACATTAAAACGCTTTCAAAACGCGGAAATTTGTACCGTCAATCTCCTTATGAAACACGGAGAACAGAAAGAAGTGGAAAGGATAACCCAAAAACTTAATAATATCGGCTACAAGAGAGTTTGGATACGCGGTATTCTTGTCGATAACAAACTCGACCCCGCATACACAAAAAATGAAGTTGAATACTTGTTTGAAAAAACAGCCGAAATGAGTCAGGTTTATACGAACTATTATCTTGATGAAAACAATCAAGAAAAACAAATCAAATTCCATGTTGAAGATTTTAGAAACAATCATGAATTGGTGAGCTATCAAGGACTTAAATGTTCTGCGGGACAAAATGCCATAAGAGTTTTGCCTGACGGAAGCGTGAGCCCCTGCGTCAATATCAAGGCAACGGAAAACTTCAACCTCAATTCCCAGCCTATTACGGAATATCCGCTTTTAACAAAACCTTTCACCTGCACAAAAGATAAATGTTTATGCCCGCCTTACGTCACATTAGCCAAATGGGATCCCTACCATGTCCAAAAACCGGATTATATTGTTGGTGATTAATCGGGGGAACTATGCACAAACTTTCTGTTATCATTCCACTTTATAATCAGGCGGACAGCATCGGCAAATTGCTCGACAGCCTCACCGCGCAGTCAATTCCCTTGGAAATTATCGTTGTGAACGACATGTCCGCGGATACGGGAGCCGAAGAAGTTTTAAAAAGAAAAAGCGCTGTGCACTCCATAAGACTTATCAATAACGAAACAAAGCTGTATGCCATGCACAGCCGTTTGCACGGGCTCGAATTTGCAGCAGGCGATTACTGCATGTTTGCGGACGGTGATGATGATGTTATCGGCACCCAAAACCTTGAAAAAGCCTTGAGGGAAGTTTCCTCAAAACAATTTGACATAGGGCATTTCAGAGTGCGGGGAAGCGATAAATACGGGAAAGAGCTTTTCCAAGACGCGCCCAATACCGCCCCTTTCGGCAAGGAGCTTTACGGACTTGAAATTTTTGAGCATTATTTCGACAGAGATTATATTGCAGCCAACCTTTGGGGAAAACTGTATAAAACGGATTTTCTCAAAAAAATCGCGGAAAAAGTTAAAAATCTGCCCATCAAACGCTTTGACGACAAATGCTTGGTAAGCGCCGCCATGCTTTTCGCAAATTCCTACCTTGGAAGCACGATAGAAATTTACCACTATACCCCCAACAATTTTTGGCCGAAAGAAAAATACGCCGCCCGGATTTTGGATTTATACACAATCACCAATGCCATGCTCCCCTTTATGGAAGAAAGAAAATGCCCTGAAAATATCAAAAACAAATTTCTTGCCTATATGAAAAAAAGAATTACGGTGAACACCGGTCAGCTTTCCATACTGCTCGCGCAGGAAATACAAAAAAATCCGTCCGCCGTTTACGGCGTTCTTGAGGAATTGGAACCGTTCATCGACAAGGAAACCCTTATGCAGGCCCTTCTTTTGGCAAACGTAGAAAACGCGAACAAAATCATAAAAAACTATGAACATATTAAAGAGCTGCCCCATGTCTAAACTGCTTTCCATCGTTGTTCCCTATTATAATCAGCCTGAAAATTTACAGGATTTGCTCGATTCGCTCCATGCCCAAAGCCTCAGGCAAATGGAAATCATCATTGTTGACGATTGTTCTGAAAAATCTCCGGAACACATCATCCACGCAATGCGGGAAAAAGGCTTGACCATTCATTATATCCGCCAGCCTAAACGGCGTTATACCTTGCAGGCTCGGCTGGCAGGCATGAAAAAAGCTCAAGGTGATTACCTCGCTTTCATGGACTCTGACGACAAAGCCTATCTGCCAAATTCCTACGAAAAAATTTTTCAATTCGCCTTGGAAAAGCAAACCGATATCGTACATTTTTTCACCATGCAGAAAAATGCGTTGGGATTTGACGTTCCAAGACCGGAGTCAATGCCTTTTGCAAATGAATTGTCAGGAAACGATATTTTTGCGGTATGGCTTGAAAAAGGCTGTGTCGCCCATTCCGTATGGAATAAGCTGTATTCTAAAAAAGTCTATAAAAAAATTGCCGAACTTGAGCATACTGTGCATATTTTCAGAATTGAAGATTTTTATCTGACATGCTGGTTTCTCTTTTTTGCCGAAAGCTATTGTTCTTGCAATATTCCCGTTTATTGTTATAATCCGCCTAAAGGCAAAAAGAACCTTGAAAAAATTGCCGGCAGGGCGGAAGACGCATGGCAAATGTATAAAGAACTGCCGGGCATTTTTGCACGCCATGGCTTGAAAGATGAGTACGTGCGAAAATTGCGCGATTATATCCATACATTGGCATTGTTAAGCCATGGAACAGCCCATGTTCATTTAAAAGATAAACATGAGGACAATCTAAAATACGATGAGGATATTGTGAATATCTATAAAAAATATTCAACGGCTGATGATCTTATTGCCTGCCTCGCCCTTGCAGCTTCACACAATGCGCAAAAAATTCTTAAATTGCACCAATTGAATCAATAAATCCAAAAAAGCAAAATGTCACATAATACCAAAACAGCAGTCATGCAGCCCTATTTCATGCCCTATATCGGCTATTTTCAGCTGATATGCGCTGTCGATACCTTTGTTGTTTTGGACGATGTGAATTTCATAATGAAAGGTTGGATAAACCGCAACAACATCTTGTTAAACGGCGAAAAACATTTATTTACGATACCGTTGGAAAAATCCTCGCAAAATAAATTAATACTTGACACAAAACTCAATTTTTCAGACAAAGATAAAGGAATACTGCTTAAAACCTTACAAACGGCATATAAAAGAGCCCCCCTTTTTCCATACGTTTATCCTTTGCTTGAAGAAATCATCATGCAGGAAGAAACCGATCTGACAGCCTTCATCATGCACAGCCTGAAAGCTGTTCTTGCTTACTTGAGCATAAAAAAAACAATACTCAAATCATCGGAAATCGAAAAAGACATGTCTTTAAAAGGACAAAATAAAATTATCGAACTTTGCAGAAAAACAAATACGCAAACCTATATCAATCCTATCGGCGGTATTGAACTTTACAAACAAAGTAATTTCAAGAATGCGAACATGGAACTTAAATTTGTCAACACACAGTTCGATAATATAGTCTATAAACAGTTTAAAAATGATTTCGTAAACGGGCTGTCATTCATTGATGTTCTGATGTTCAACCCCATACCGGATATCCATTACTTTCTGAAACAGTACAAACTTATTGATAATTGACCGTATCAGGAATATCCGCATACTGCCGTAACGATAAACACACATTGCGGGCAATATGCTATCATAACTTAAATAATGTTTGTGTTATCAAAAAAATTTTGAAGCATTTTTATAACTAACCTGACGCATTATCCTCATTGCTTAGTTTGCCTGATAATAACAGGGAAATCTTCCCAACCCACGGAGCAAGCTAAAAAATAAAGCCGTTTGCTCTTTCATAACAAAATAATCAGCGGGCTTTTCCAATAATTTCAAAGCGTTTTGGACAATTCAGGCACGCAGAATCCGGAGTATTTTTTGCAAGCGCTTCGCGAAACGTCAAAAAATCTTCATTCTGCCAAATTTCAAGAATATTTGTTTCCAAAACAGAACCGAAAATCCGACGATTGGAATTTTCTGCATTATCAGGCACATTTAAATACACGCAGGGAGATACCATGCCTTCAGCATCAATATATAGACTGCGGGTCACATTTTCTCTGCATCCGCCGGCATGCGCCGCAGCCTTTGCTCCGGGTAGGGCAAAAACAATCTTGCGTTCCATTTGCGCCGCTTTATCGGCAACATCCTGCAAAATGCTTCTGACTTCGGCAATTTTCTGTTTTTCATGGGGAGCAAAAGCAAGGCAGGCTTGTTCCTTATCGGCTATGTAATCCAAAGAACTGATGACCGCAGTGCTGATATCCAGTTCTTCCATGAGATTTGGAAGACTTTTGACAGCTTCCACCCTGTCAACCAGCAAAAGATACGCGAAGTGGACATCTAACGGACCGTATCCCATATCTTTGACGGCAGCCTTGACCATTCGGACTGCCGAACAGACCTTTTCAAACGGTACGCCTACCCGTCCGCTGTCGTTGGAAACTGTGTCGGTCCCCACCAAGGAAAACGCCAGGGTGTCAATTCCGGAATGAGCCAGCTTATAGGCTATCTCATCATTCATCATCAAGCCGCAGCTTGTGCTTGAAACCTGACAGTCCGCCTTCCGCGCCAATGCCGCAAAATCAAAAAATCTCGGGTGCAGAAGCGGCTCTCCCCATCCTTGCAGGTGAACGCGTTCACTCACCCGCATAAGCTGCCACAGAGCGGCAAAAACATCCGCCTCCATATGTCTTGATTTCCAAGTTTCCGCCATGGTCGTATGGGGGCAATAGGTGCAGCGTCCCGCGCAAAAGGACGTGACTTCAACCTGTATGCAGTCAAGGGGACGCCGTTTTCCGAGCAAATCCCGTTTTAGCATTTCAAGAATGCCAGGAGCCTTGAAACTGCGGTTTTTCAATGGATCGTTTCCAGTCATATTTTCTTTCTACCCCCAAACAAACGTGCCAGCAAACTTTTTTTCTCCGGCTGTATATCCCAGCTGTATTCATAACAAGACAGAAAATGTTCGGCTCCCCACTTCTTTTTGAAAAAACCTATTCCCTCATTGACGGCAAGCCCCAAATTAAGCCGGCTGTGCCCGCGTTCTTCACCGCATTTCGCAACAGCTTCAAGCAAGGCGTCGGCAGTTCCCGGAGGAGCCGAGGGCAGACGGCAGGCAAACATGTAAAAAGCCGTATTGAAAGAAGAATAATCGCCGATGGCAAAGGCTGCCAATGAGCCGTCTTTGGTCCGTGCTGAAAAAAGGCGTGCGCCGGGACTTTCCGCAAGATATGTTTTCAGCTGATGAAAAATATGTATCATACCTGCTTCAAGCCTGCGTCCGGAACAGAACGCCTCAACAATGGCTTCATGGTCCTGCCCGTATCCTTCCGCTCCGCTTTCTTCGATGAATATGTCACGCTTGGCTCTGGCAAGCATATTGCGCAGTTTTTGTTTATAGGGTGCTAACGGCAAAGGAAGCGACCAATACGCGTCCTCGCTGAAGTTGGCGTTTTCAGGCGTTCGGCTCGGTTTTGCCGCACAAAGCACGGTAATATGTTTAAGACCTTTTGTCTGCAAAGCTTCGTCAACAGCCGCATCAAGGGCTTCCCTGTCAAGAGGTTTCCCTATCGGAAAGCCGATCAGCACAATCTGCCCCTCGCAAAAATGCCCTACGCAGGTTCCGAACATGCGTGAATCAAGACGGGATACGGCTTTCACATAGGGAATCAGCTGATCCGGCGTTATCGCGCCGGCAGTGACCTGTGCAAGCCCCATATTCATACGTTTTGAATCCGTTTTTGTCACCACCAGCGAACCTCCTTTTCATTGTGCAAAAATGCTTTCAGTTTATGGGAGATACCTGGCAGGCAGCGGCGCAACGTATATCCGTCTTCGGCAAGCATCCAACGCAAATTCAAAAGATGTGCAGCCCCGACAAAAACAGCGGTACGCCCCTCTTCCAAATAAGGCCGCATGCGTTCACGAAAACGCTGATCACGCAAACTGATAACCGCACCCGTTCTTGTGGGAAATTCCGCGCTGGAGCCCATCATTCCCTCCAAATCGCCAGCCAGATATGCTTTTAAATTACGCTGTGAATATATTTTCCACTCGTGGCAATTTCGGAAATACGCAAGCACACGCTCCACCGGTACGGAATTGAGCGAAACAAGCTGTTCTTCCAAATTTTCCATACCAATGACATTTTTTCCCATATCGCGGGCAATACGCCAAGCTTCCATATCAACCGAACATTGCCACTCAAGACGTTCAAGAAACGCGGTCCAAAGGCTGAAAAAAGCACACCAGGGACGCATGGTTGACAGAATTTCGCGCACATCGGCTTTTTTGCTTGCTTCCAAGCCTAAAAAACGAACCACTCGCCCCTCGGGACCACGCACAACACGTTCCAATTTCCGTATTTCTGTTTCTGTCAATTGTTTTATGAGAGGAATAAAATCCGGTTCAAGACTTTTACCGTTTTTATCCACTTCCGCCATAAAATTGTCATCAAGCGGTCCCTCAAAAATAACATGGTCGACCTTGCGGAAAAGCTTGCGGAAAGAATCTTCAAAAGAATAACGGAAAAAATGTGCTGTTCCGCAAAGCCATGAAATTTTACCGTTTTTTTCCACTTCATAAATCATGGCAAAAGGCCGCTGTTCAGGACGCATTGCCAAAATCTGCCTTTTGGTCATGGTGCTGCTGCGCAGCAAGGCAAGAGCGAAATCTTGGGCAAGGCTCTGCGTTTCGTTTTCTGTTTCCTGCCGCCATTCCGCCATGACATAAGGCAAAGACGGCACAGCCCCCCATTTTTTCTTAAAACGCAAAATTCCGTCATTCACGCCAAGCCCAAGATGAATAAAGCGTTTGCCTTCCGCTTTCGCCCGTTCAATCATGGAAGCAAAAAGCAAATCCACGGCATGCGGCACATAATGAGTACGTGAATGCGCCCCGAGAATATAGGAAACAAAATTTTTAGGGGCATAATCAAGCATAAGGCAGGCAACCAAATGCCCCTCGCTGTCCCATGCATTGAGAAGCCGCAAATATCCGCTCTTGGCGGTTTCAGAAAGAGCTTCCGGAGTGCGGGCATAAAGTTCGCGGACATGCGGAGCAAGGGAAGCGGTTTCCCCACGGTCAGCCCGTCCCATGAATTCCGCCCAAAGACGGCGATGGGCAGGAGTAAAAACCGTGCTTTCCTCGATACGCAAAACTTCTTCAGCTTTCCGTACGGGACTGCGCAAACGAACCGGAATCCGCGCGTTGGCGGAAAGCACATAGAAACGGTCATGGTCGACAATATTGTTCTGCAAACGCCGGGGCAATTCAGGACCTATGGCGAAACAGCGGAGTGTTTGCTGTCCGCAATGCTTCATGGCTTCTTTACAGGCATGTTTAAAGGCTTCTTCAAAATCTTCATGAGAATAAGCGCCGCGCAAAGGATAGGCAATCGACATAAGCCAGTCATCGTCATGAATGAAAAAATACTCCCCTATGCAAAATGCGCTGCCTTGCGACATGGCACGCATAAGCCCCGGAGAATGTTCCGGAACTTTGGCAAAATCAATGAGCTTCCGAAACAGACCTTCCTGTTCCGGATTTTCCAAGGCTGACGTTTCCAAATGAAATATTCTGTCATTTTCAGGCATAAAGCCCCCCAAAAAACAATTTCGCAACAGATTTTGTTTATTAATCGTAACGTGCATATCTCAAACAGTTATCTTACCGTACCATAACAAAAATAAATTTTCAACGCCCTATTCCATGCAAAAGCGGATAAAATCATTTGCCGCGATTGATTTGCCATGGTTATATAATTCAGAGTGATTGGTTATGAGGATTTTGAAAAATGAGCTTAACCAATCGAATCATGTATCTTGGAAAGCCGTTTGAGCATTACCGCAACTTCCTCGTCTGTGAGAGCTTTGGAAAAATCAGCACAAACATCTAAAAAAAACGGATGGACTTCATCCAAAAAGGTCTTTCCCTTTTCCGTGATCTGCACATCGACATTGCGTTGATCTTTTCCCAGTTTCCGCCTTTGAATGTAGCCTTGATGTTCAAGCCAATTCAAATAGTTTGTAACCGAAGCTCTGGTAATTCGCAAACGCTTCGCAATAGCCGAAGGGCTGAGAGAGTTTTCAGAAAAATCTTTCCTCAAAAAAAGAACCAATATTCCAAGCTTGCTTATGGATATGTTCTTTTTATTCAATTCTTCATTGGTGATTTCAATCACATCATCGGAAAGCAAAAGCTCACCAACTTTTGTGCGGGAAGAAGGTGCTGCCGATAATAATTTTTGCATGTAATCCCCCAGCCATATAAATTATGCCCTCAATAACGCAATACGATTAACGTGGTTATCAGGTACACAAGCAGTGCGGCAACAGAAAAATAACGTATATTCACAATGTTGCCAAGCCAGCAAAAAGTAAGGGATTTATGGCTCTTTGGGCAAAGATTCGGCTTCATGCAGCTAAAGCAGCTGAAACAATCGACGCCTGAAAGTGTTTTTGAGCTTGAAATGGGCAGATTCATAGGGCACGCTTTTTCGCATTTTTCACAGTTTACGCAGCTGGCTACGTCCCGTTTTATTTTGGTTGTGCCAACTACTCGGCAAAAAATATTATAAACGACCTTTTGCCAGCACATATATTTGCAGAAAAAAAAAACGGAATAAACATTGAAACAAGTATCACAGCGATATATTTGGCAATAAGAAAAATTTTTGAAGGAAGCGTGAACATATACATTTCAAAATGTTCGCCAAAATAATCAACTTCAAGAACAATAAATAGGTACAGGAAAAAAATCAAGAAAACATACCGAAGATAACGCAGTTTGAAATCCACGGTCCGGAGAAACAAAAATTGCTTGGACGGAAATAAATATGCTCCAAGTTTAGCCATGAAATAACTGAGCCCGCCAAACGGACATGCCCAACCGCAAAAAAATGGACCGGCAATAACGATTGAGAGCAACACAACGTACTCGCTCTCTATTTCGGTATTCAAACCCAAAATGATCATAAAAACAAAAAAATTAATGACAAAAAACAATCTTACAATGTCACGCATAATAAAAAAAACATTTCCTTTATTCAAAAACTTCATGGTATGCCTCCGTGTTAAATATGATTAATAAGGAAACTGTATCATAATCACGCTAAATCAACTTTGACTTTCAGTATCATTTACTATATAAATTATAATCACTTAATAACTTACAAATTATTAAAGGAAAATTTTTATGTTAAGTAATAGACAAAATGGAATAATCAGAAAAAAAATCGACGGAGATTTTGAAGAAATTTGGAAACGTTTACTGGATATTGTTGCTGCAGAAAAAATCCCCGTATTTGCTGTAATTGATCATAAATCCAACGCGTTACAGGTTGGTTTGGATATGACAGATGCCCGTGTGCTTATTTTTGGCAATCCTGCCGTCGGAACGGTATTGATGCAATCAAATCCTGAAATTGCTTTGGATTTGCCTCTAAAATTTTTAGTTTGGAAAAGCTCTGATGGCGTTATATTAAGTTGGAATTCACCAACTTGGCTTGCCGAACGGTTTGAAATGAATCCCAATATGGAAGTTGTGAAAAAGATCAATAACTTGCTGGAAAAACTGTCAGATATCATTGCAGCTGTTTGAAAAGATAGCTTAAATTTTTAATTGGCTTACTTTTTGGGAGTGTCGGATTTATTGCATGTTCTAAAAGAAAAACCCATATAGATTCAGGGTGTTGGCTATGATTGTCAATATTAATAATATGCTGTTTAGTTAATTGTAAACTGAAGTACGACAGTTGAGTAACAAATAACTCAAAGAAAAAGCCACAAAGTCTATTCATAAAGAATTTGTGGCTCGTTATCATTATCAATAAATTTGATAATAAAGCGTATTGCGATTTTATTATACTTCTTTGGCTGGAGCTATTTTAGAATAACCTTTCCATGCAAAGAGTGGGGTTTCATTTTCATCCCCATAAACATTTTCCACATCACAAATATAAAAATAGTGGTCGCCTGCATCTACAAATTCTCTTAAGGCACACTGGATAGCGATGACACTATGAACGGGAATTTGAATATCGCAGTCAGGAAGGCTTTTCAGTTCAATGCCAAATTCCTTTACCTTTTCTTTTGTTCTGCCTGTAAAGCTGCCACACTGCATAATCTGTTTTGGTGATATTTTATCACTTGGAACAGTGAGTACGACTTTTTTGTTGGTTCTGACCATTTCACCGGTATAAGAAGGTTTCATCATGGCAAAACCAATTGTTGCCGGGTCAAGACTCAGATATGTCCACCAGGAAACTGTTGCAAGATTGGTAATGCCAGAGGGTGTTTTTGAACAAACAAGAGAAACAGGATTAGGGTCAATAAGTTTTGCAGAATCTAAAAGGTGAGAAAGGGCTTTCATAGTTTTTCCTTTTTATTTACGGTTAAATTGTTATTGTGTATCATCAGGCATCACAGCCCATTTGTTCTGCAACGCTCAATGCTTTATGTCCCTTTATATCACCAAATTCATGAACTCCAGTGACAAAAAGGCGTCCACGATCTTTCCAGTGATTAAGACCAAGCATTTGCCTATATGCTTCCGCAGCTCCAGCAAAAGAACGTGGAAACATGCTTTCGCCGCACATAAGCAGCATTGCTTCTTTTACTTTCAAGTCACGGAGTCTGTTTTCCCGAAAATATGGATACATTCTGTCCATAGCACACTTGATATGTCCGCTGAAATTATACCAGTACAAAGGGCTGCAAAAAACAAGCATGTCCGCTTGTTCCAAAAGTGGATAAAAAGTATCAAAGCTGTCCGCCACAACACAAGGCTTTCCGTCTGTCCAACAACTATCACAATGCAGACAGGCACTCATGGGAGTCATGCCGCTGTGAAAGGTATTGACTGTATGCCCTGCTTTGACTGCACCTTGTTTGAAAGCTTCCGCAAGTAAAAAACTGTTGCCGTTATGGCGAGAACTGCCAGTCAGGATAAGAATATTTTTCATTATGCCCGATCCAGCGGTTACACAAGATTCCACATGAATTGTGGAAGTAGACGAAAAATACTTATATGATGCACAACCTGCCACAGCCAAAAGAAACGCTCCTGCAAAAGAAAAAAGTCCTCGCCGAGAGATTTTTTTATCTTTAACGGTATCAAGAGCTGAATTTTGTTCATCCTGCATGGGAAATTCCTTTGCATGGAAAAGAGGTGACGCTTTGCGTGGCTGTATATTTTACCGTGCTACGTCCTCTCCTATCCATAATTACAGTGATTCGCCGAAGCGAAATGCCTCGTCAAGAACGGGTTTTCCGGAAACAGCTCCGGCGTCCATAACACCTCCAGCAAGTATCTGCCCCTTGTCTGTCCAGTTCAGGAAACCAATGAGCGAATGATAATAGTCAAGTACAGGCTTCCAGTTGTTGGTGGAGTCTCCTTCGGCAGCCATGATCAGGACGCATTCTTTATGCGGATTAGCGTAGTTCGGGTCACATTCCGCCATGGCAAATAGGCGGTCAAACGCAGTTTTCAACTGGCCAGATACGCTCCAGTAGTACATAGGTGAAGCCAGCACCACCAGATCAGCTTTTGAGTAGGCGGGGTATATTTTCTCCATGTCGTCTTTCTGCACACAAGGACTAACCAAATCCTTACCGCCTTTCATACATCCGAGACAGCCGTGAATGTTCATTTTTTGCAAGTCAAAGCGTGTAACCGTATGTCCCGTGCTTTCCGCCCCTTTTGTGAAGGCTTCGCAAAGCATAGCCGTATTGCCTTTCAAGCGAGGGCTTCCGTTCAGAATAAGAATGTTTTTGCTCATCTTACATATACTCCTTGTTGTCAGATAAGGTTTGTTATCAGCCTGTCCTCATGAACAGGCTTGAGAATCCTGTTTTGCCTAGCCGTTTTTACTACGACATCCCTGCTTCGCCGAGACTACAGAGAACGCATCTGTTTGCGATTGACCATTACTTCCAATTCGTTATCAGAATAAGAACGTAATACTTCGTCAATATCGGCAAGCACCAAATTCTTTTTTTCTACATCGCTGTTGGCAAATCTATAATTGAGCGGGTTCAAGTAATGAACGCCGTCATAAAACGTGTCTATTGCCAATGTTTTTAGAAAAATCTGAAGTTCTTCAATCTTTTCTCGTTCTGAAGCTTCAATAAATTCACCGTGTTTTGCCATTTCTTCTACCGGGGTATCTGGAAAAACTGTCATACCTGTAGTGGTGATACGCACAGGGTGAACCTGATTGAACATTTTTGCTGTAAGTTCACCGCTGGCAAGTCCCGTTCCTTTGCCGCCCATGCCGAGAATATAGAAAGCGGTATAGGTTATTCCCGCTTTGTCTAATCTAAGCAGTTGTTCTATTGTTTCGGCCGAACCATGTCCTTTATTCATCAATTTGAGGACTGTATCATTTCCATTTTCCGTACCTGTATAAATATTGCTCAGACCAAGTTCACATAATTCCTGCAATTCTGCGTCACTTTTAGCCGTAATATCATCAATGCGGCTTTGCATGCTCACACGAGTAAAATAAGGAAAATGTTTACGGAGCACAGCCAGGTATTCTTTCAATTTATTGGTTGGCAGAGCAAACGGATTGGAACCAGTCAGATAGACAGCGGTATTTGCAGGAAAAAACGACTTTTGGGATAAAATTTCCTGTTCAAGCTGGTCTGGTGTAACTGCCATAAATGGATAACCACGTGAAACATAGCAAAAATGGCATTTATTATATGTACAGCCTTGTGTTGCACGCAATAAAAGAGATTGTGCTTCTTGTGGCGGCCGCATAGCTGGTTCTGTAAATTTCATGATTCCCTCACCTTAATCTATGTCGTTTTGTCGTTATTATATTTTTAGTGATTACTAAAAAAATGTCAAGACGATTTCATTCTTTTTTAATTATTTTTTTTTACATTGTTATCATTCGTGCTTGATTGTTATTCGTGGAGGCAGCATGCGAACAGCGTAGGATGCAAAAGCTTTAAGCTCAGATTGAAAAAGACCATCTCTTGCTTGAATGGATAATCCTTCAAGCAGGGTGTTGAGAGCCCCGGCTAGAGCTGGAACATCAGTATCAGCAGGAATTTGTCCTTCTGTAATGGCTTGACGAAGTCTGTCAGCAAACATTTTTTTTGTGGCGAGTCGAAGTTCTCTTACAGATTCAATAATTTCTTTCTCTGTTTCAGAAATATTAACAGCTGCCAGCACCACCATGCAGCCGCAAGGAGTTTCTGGAGAAAGAAGGATTTTTGCTGCTTCATTAAAAAAGTTTTCAACAGCACTATAAATATCTGGTTCTGCCAGAAAACGTTTTGCAGGTTCATCCCAATATGTATGTTCATAATGGTGAAGAGCCTCCAAAAAGAGCGATGCCTTGTTGCCGAAAGACGCATAAAGGCTGGGAGGATTTATTTGCATAGCCTTGCATAATTCAGCTACAGAAGCAGGTTCATAACCCTGCTGCCAAAAGACTGTCAAGGCACTGTGCAAAGCTTCAGAACGGTCAAAGGCACGAGGACGTCCCTTTCCTTGCTGCACAGAGCGAGCAGATTTTTTTGTGGGCATACATATTCCTTAAGATAACTGTAATCAACATTTTCATAGTAATTATTTAAAAAAAAATTTCAATGATTTTTTTTAGTTCTATAAAATAAGCTAAAGACAAGAAAACAAATTTGCTTTATATTTTTATAATAATTACTATAATAATGCCACATTTTTAGGTTATCTCAGAAGGCATTATGCAATACTTAGATTCCTGTGAATTTCAGACAATTAAGAAATTTCTTGAAACGCATTGAATTGAAAGTTGCACCGCTAATATTGAAACAGTAAAAAAATCTTCCATGAAAAAGTTGTTATGAACAGTATGGAAGATGATCAACATGTTTTAGGACCTATCCGAAACTTATACGACCTTTATGCAAAAGCAGGTCCAACTTATGGAGCAGCATTCCGTGTGGAGGTTTCTGATATTGCAGGTGATACTGTTATTGGCGCTGTGGTATTAAAAACTGGCATGGCTTGAATTTCATTGATTTCCATGAACTGATAAAAGAAAACGGTGAATGGAAAATTACCGCTAAAACATGCCAACAATTCTAAACACCACATTAAAGCAATTTCACTATCCCTCTTGAATTAATCTAACTATTCGTCAGGATTTGCGAAATAGAGATTTTAATGCTGTAACCAATAATAATCTCAACTAATAAGTTAGTATAGTTAAAATATATATGCGATAGCGAAAAAAAGTATTTGATAAATACTTGTTTTCTGCCGTAAGGTGTAATTAATAAAAAAATACATATTATTTTTTTATTAATTCATTTTGGAGGTTTTATAATGAAAGTTTTAGCTCTTAATGGCAGTCAAAATCCAAAAGGTGTAACATATCATGCAATTCAGCTCGTAGCGGAAGAATTGGCAAAAGAAAACATTGGACTCGATATTGTTCATGTTGGTGTAAAGGCGGTTGCTGGCTGCATTGATTGCAGAAAATGCCGTACAAATGGGCATCATTGCATTCATGATGATATTGTGAATAAACTTATTGATATGCTGCCAGAATATGACGGTCTGATTTTAGGCTGCCCAGTTCACTATATGGGAATTCCTGGACCTTTCAAGGCAGCATTGGACAGATTGCTTTATGCAACAGAACATTTGGAAGGCTGGGGACCAAAACCAGCGGCTGCAATTACAGTATGCCGCCGTGCAGGAGCTATCGATGCTTCCCATCAACTGCAAAATTACCTCAACTGTGCTAACCTTCTTACTGTTAACAGTCAGTACTGGAATGTTTGTTTTGGCTGGAAACCCAATGAATTCTTGGAACAAGATGCTGAAGGTGTGCAAACAATGCAAGTGCTTGGAAAAAATATGGCATGGATTTTAAAAGTTTTAGAAGCATCAAAAGGAAAAATTCCTGTTCCAGCCTATGAAAAACGTGTTCGTGCAAACTTTTGCCGATAGGAGATCAGGAATATGCGTGCTATAGATTTTCGTCTTCGCCCTCCTTATAAAACGTATCTTAATTCATTTATGTATGACATGCCTGCATTGGAAAAATCTCATGCAATGCGAAATTTAGGAGAAATTTCTGAAGCAGCACGAAAAAAAGACACGGCATTGCTTGTTGAGGAAATGGATAAGGCGGGTGTTGTACTGGGCGTTGCCCCCGTACGTTTACCTCAAGATGGTGATAATGATGATGCAGAACGTCTTATGAAAGAATTTCCAAATCATTTTTTAGGTGTGCCATGGGTTGATCCTTTAAATCCAAAAGAAGCATGTTCAGTTATTGAAAAATATTGTGTAATGGGGAGCTGCCGTGCAATTATTATGGAACCGGGATTGTACACAACTCCAGTAAAGTGGCTTGTCAATAATCCTGATATTTATCCTGTATATGAATATTGTGAAGAAAAAAATATCCCGGTATTGCTTTCTTTTGGTGGCAGAGTATCAGATCCTCGTTTATATGCACCTGAATTAATATATGATGTTGCAATGCAATTCCGAAATTTGAAATTGGTTCTTTGCCATGGCGGCTGGCCTTATGCAACAGCAATTTGTAAAGTTGCTATGGATTGCTCCAATGTCTTTCTTTCACCTGACACATGGGCAATGACATTTGCTCCTGGTGGATCTGAATATATAGTGGCCGCAAATTATACATTACAGGATCAAATTGTTTTTGGTTCTTCTTATCCGGCAATTCCACTTGGAAAAGCAGTAGAAAATTATGCGAGCCAGCTTCGTCCCGAAGTAGTGGATAAAATTATGTATCAAAACGGTGCTCGCATTTTTGGGTTGGATAAATAATTATTGTTATAAATGAGGGAGAAGTATTATGGGACGACTTGATGGACAAGTTGCGATTGTAACGGGTTCAAATTCAGGTATCGGCGCAGCGCAGGCTGAAGCTTTGGCAAAGGAAGGGGCTCTTGTTGCTATTACAGGAAGAAATCAGCAAAGATTAGATGAAGAGCTGGAAAAAATCCGTTCTTTTGGCGGAAAAGCCATAGGCATGACTTTTGATGTTCAAGACAGTAATGCCATAAAAGCTTTTTATGAAATGGTTATGAAAGAGTGGGGTCGGGTTGATATTCTTGTTACAACCCATGGAATATTTGATCAACGCAGAGGATCTTTGGAAATGACAGAACAGGATTTTCAAAAATTTATGCAAATTAATGTTATTTCCGTTTTTGTCTTATGCAACCTTGTCATGCCTCAGATGATTGAACGAGGCAAAGGCGTTATTATTGCAACTGCTTCTATAAGCGGCATGCGAAATACTGCAATGGGCGGACCTCGCGGCAGTGCTGGCGGAGGTTCTGTTTATACTTCTTCTAAGCATGCTCTCGTAGGGTATATACGGAGTTTAAGTGCATTATATGCATGGCAGGGTGTGCGGGCAAATGTTATTTGTCCTGGCTCTGTGATTACTCCTTTTATTCAAGACAGCTTGGATAATGACCCAGAGGGTTATGAGAAAAGAGTAAGAGTCATTCCGGCAGGAAGATTGGGGATGCCTGATGATATCGCAAAAGTAACAGCATTTCTTGCAAGTGATGATGCAGGCTTTATTCATGGTGCCGTTATTCCTGTTGACGGCGGACGTTCTAATGTTTAACGAAAAGGAATTTATTATGTTTAATAAAAATTATAACATTACTGTATTATTATGTTTGAGTCTTATCTTGCTATCTTTTACTTCTTATAAAGCAAAGGCAGAGGAAGACGGAAGCAGTATTAAACTTACCTTGTCAGGCGGTCCCATGGGCGGTGGTGCTTCCATGGCTTTAGCGGCTTTTATGAAAGCGTTTTTGGCAGAATATCCAAAAGCTACTTTGGATCTAATGCCAGGCAACGGTACAGCAAATCCCATCAGAGTTTCTAAGGGACAAGTCAATATAGCACATGCTCAAGCCTCTTTGCTTGCTGCTTCACAAAAAGGCACAGAACCATATAAGGAAACATGTCCTAATCTGCGTTCACTCTTTAAAATTAATGATGATTGCCGCTTATTGCTCTTTGTTCGTGATGATGCACCTATTGCCAGTTTGGAAAGTATTGCGGCAAATAAACAGGCAATTCGCTTTAGTCCTGCAACAAGAGGTTCAACCAACGATATGTTTTCACGCTGGACATTGGATGAATATGGCATTGACTATAATAAAATGAAAGAATGGGGCGGAGAAGTTACCTATATTTCATTTGATGCCATGGTGGACGCTATGAAAGACAATCAACTTGATATGGTTGGCTGGAATGGTCCTGGCTGTCCTGCATTTTTACGTCAAATTATGCTTAATAAAGACGTTCGTTTTCTTCCTGTTGGTGAAAAGGAAATTGAAAACTTGAAAACTCGCGGTCTGCATGCTTCCGTGATTAAAGCCGGTGAATTTGAAGGATTGCCAAAAGAGGATGTTCCTTGCGTTGCTGACGTTACAGAAATTATCTGTTCAGCTGATTTACCGGATGATGTTGCCTATAAAATTGTTGAAATTTGGACTAAATACAGCAAGGATATTGCATTAGCCAACCCCGGATATGGCAGCTATGATCCAGAAATTTCCTGTAAGGGTACTGCTCTTCCCTTACATCCGGGTGCAGAAAAATATTACCGTGAAGCTGGATGGTTAAAATAATTTTTATGGGGTATAGCGTTTTTATACGATATACTCCGTCCATAACTCATATTGATAATAGACGTTATTTTGATTGAAAGGAGATTTTTATGAATAATGCCCTTCGATCCTTGCTCCAACCTATCTTTATAGTGCTTGCTGTTTTTCTTTGTTGTTTTCAGGTTTATACAACTTCTGGTATTTTCATGGTCAACTCAACCTTGCAGAGAGTCGCCCATTTAAGTATTGTTCTCTGTCTTGTTTTTCTTTTTATTCCTGTTTCAGGAAAATATAAAAAAGAAAAGTATGAGCCAACCATATTTGTTTTGTTTGATATTTGTCTTGCAGTTTTGGCATTAGCAGTAGCAGCATATTATTTTCTCAATGAAGTTGCCATAGTGGAACGCTTTGCCTATGTCGACCCGGTAGAAGATATCCA